>NZ_VHIK01000029.1:0-215516 GCF_006680105.1 Bacillus sp. B4EP4a | reverse complement strand
CAGCACCAATTTACGAGTAAATAGCGCAAATTCACGAGTAAAAGTGCGAAACTCACGAGTAAACGGTGCGATATTCTGAGTGCAGCACCAATTTACGAGTAAATAGCGCAAATTCACGAGTAAATAGCGCAAATTCACGAGTAAAAGTGCAAAACTCACGAGTAAAACAGCAAAACTCACGAGTAAAAGTGTGAAATTCAGAGTAAACGGTGCGAAATCATGAGTGCGGCACCAATTTACGAGTAAAACAGCAAAACTCACGAGTAAAAGTGCGAAATTCACGAGTAAAACAGCAAAACTCACGAGTAAAAGTGTGAAACTCACGAGTAAACGGTGCGATATTCTGAGTACAGCACCAATTTACGAGTAAAACAGCTAAAATCACGAGTAAACAGCAAAAAAGCTTCCTGCACATTTCCAATAATGGGTGCAGGGAGCTTTTTATTTTGTTTAGAATTGCTCTGCGCTTTTCTGGACTAATTTTTCCAGGAAGTAAAAGCATTCTCGTTTCCGTTCAAGTTCGGTTTGTCCATTTTCGGTGACATGATAATATTTCCTGCGGCTTGATTCTGACTTTTCCCAATGGCCTGTTATGAATTCTTTTTTTTCTAATCGTTTAAGGGCGGAGTAGAGGGTGCCTTCACTTATTTGATATTTTCCCATGCTCATTTCCTTCAGGATCTTCGTGATTTCATAGCCGTATAGCTTTTTTTGTGAAAGAAGTGAAAGCAAAAGGAGGTCAATGCTTCCCTTCATTAATTCTTTATCCAAATAAATTCTCCTCCTTTTCATTTTTAAAGTGTAATACGTTTGTACATCGTATCACAAGGTGCATTTTACTTTTCTTAAAAAAAATGGTTAAATGACGATTGCTAAATAATTTTAATCATAGTAAAATGTGCTTCGGAACGGATGAGTTGCGAAGAGTGTGGTAAGGATATTATATACATGATTTAATTGTTTTAATGAAAATTCGGAATAGGATAGAAGAATCACTACTCAAGGGGTATTAATTGATTTTTTTTTGAAAATCATATAGATTCTATTTATCAACAAGAGCAAAGAAAGAAGGTCCTAGATAGATGAAAGTGAAAGCACCTGAATCATTCACATACAGAGGTGGAAAAAGAGCTGTTCTTTTACTTCACGGGTTTACCGGAAGTACAGGAGATATGAAGAAATTAGGAAAATACTTGAATGATCTCGACTATACTTGCCATGGACCTCTTTATAGTGGGCACGGAGTATCAGCCGAGGAACTTGCAAAAACAGGTCCAAAGGAATGGTGGAAAGACGTAGTTGATGGTTATCAATTCCTTAAAGAGGAAGGCTATGAGGAAATTGCTGTTGTAGGAATTTCTTTAGGAGGAGTTTTCTCATTAAAAGTGGGAATTGAATTGCCTGTAACAGGGGTGGTTTCAATGTGCGCTCCGACGCAAGGAAAAAGTATCGATCGACAAAAGAACCGCTTGCTCAATTATGCACAGGCTTATAAGAAGTTTGAGGGCAAAGATGCAGACCAAATTGCTGCGGAAGTGAAGCTGCTGGCAGAAGAGCCTATGCCTCAACTAAAAGATGTGTTGAATATTATAAATGAGACAGGTGAAGATTTAGATTTAATCACATCACCAACTCTTGTTTTACAAGGGCGTTTGGATGATCCCGACTATACGGAGAGTGCTACAGCGATTTTCAATGAAGTCGATACGCAGCATAAACACTTGATATGGTATGAAAAATCAGGTCATATCATCACATTGGGTAAGGAACGTAATCAAGTGTATGAAGATGTTTATAAGTTCTTGAATACACTGAATTGGTCGGAGTAATAACGAGTTAATAAATCCCCTTTAAGTTGACGTGTTATAAGCCTACATTCGTACGTAGGCTTTACACCATGCCTGAGGGGATTTTATTTTGGCTGCAAATGAGTAACTATTTGTAGAAAAAGACCTTTACGTTATCGTTATTATCAATAGTTGCTAATAAAATATCGTTCACGTCAGCATTATATGTTGTTTTGATTTTTTTTTTCAGCCATTTTTCGTCTTTACCGCCCCGATTTAATTCTTTAGAATCAATCTTGCCCTCTTTAATGATCGTTTTAGGAAAATTGAAGGCATTTGTTGCTAGGTGCATATCTGCTGGTGTTACTGCTTCATATTGTGGGTATAAAAACAATGAGATGGTACCACCCGGTTCCCATAGTGCAAGGGATACCTTTTGAATATCTTCGACCTTTTCTTTTCTTAATTCCGATAATAAATCATCGATGGAGATTCGGGCCCTTGCTAGGCTTTTGTAAATGATTTGTCCATTTTCGATAAGCGGAAAGGGGTCAGGGTCAAAAAACCTTCGGAGTTTGCCCCACTTAAGGCTCGAAAACACACTAATTATATATAAGATGACTAATGCAGAGGTCGTGATCATTGAGCCCTTCAAATCTAACTGTTCATCAGACAAAGGGTGGGCAAGAATATTCCCAATAATTAATGCCATTATGAAATCAAGTAATCTTAACTGGGAAATGGATCGTTGCCCCATCAATTTAACCGTAAAAATTAAGAAGAAGAAGGATATAATGGCTCTTAAAGTCCACTGAATTGCAGTAAGACTTTCCTGGTTATTAAAAAAATCCACAAAAAATTCACGTCCTTATTTCCTGTAAAGGAGAGGTAGTGGTTAATATGGTGAATTGAAACAACTGGGAGGGTTTAAACCAGCTCCTTCATTAGTATTACCCAACATTGGCCCCTTGGAGACTTTCTTGACTGTTTTCGAAAAATTTATATTAATATAACAACTTTGAAACGTATTGTAATTAAAAATAAACTGATTTAAAATGATATCTTTCCTGAGAAATTTATTTAAAAAATATCCTTGTATAATATCAGTGATGATGGTCTGATAGTTTCTACCTGGCAGCCGTAATGCCGGACTACAAGGAAGTATGAAAATAGAAGAGATGAATAGGTTTATGTTGGTTCGCTTGAAGAGGCTTGATCCACAAAACGTTTCAATAAAGGCTCTTACTTTTTCACACTTTCTTCCTGCGGCTGAAAGTGTAAAAAGGTGAGGGCTTTTTATATAAAAAAAATGAATGGGAAATAATAAAACCAAAGGGGATGAAAGCATGTATTTCTTATTGAATATACTAGGTGTTTTGGTTGTAATGGGCATCGTTTACCTTTGTTCACCTAATAAAAGGAACCTTAAGTGGAAAGCCATTCTTACCTTGTTGGTTCTCGAATTACTTATCACATGGTTCATGTTATCCACTAAAATTGGGGCATGGGTCATCAATCTGATCGCTTCATTCTTCACCTGGTTGATTGAATGTGCGAATGAAGGGATTTCTTTTGTCTTTCCTTCACTTATGGCAAATGAACAAGTGGATTTCTTTTTCAGCGCATTGATGCCAATTATCTTCATTATCACGTTTTTTGATGTTTTAACGTATTTCGGTATACTTACCTGGATCATTGATAAAGTGGGATGGCTCATCTCAAAAGTATCCGGTTTGCCAAAACTTGAGAGTTTCTTTTCGATTCAGATGATGTTCCTAGGGAATACCGAGGCACTTGCGGTTATCCGCATGCAGCTCAGTGCGATTAAGGATCAGCGTCTTTTGACATTTGGAATCATGAGCATGAGCAGCATCAGTGGTTCAATCATTGGAGCCTACCTGTCCATGGTACCGGCAACCTATGTTTTTGTAGCGATACCTTTGAACTGCTTAAATGCCTTGCTGATAGCAAACATGCTGAATCCCGTCGACGTCAGTAAAGAGGAAGACGTCGTTTATGTACCTTCTAAAGAGGAACGTAAAGATTTCTTTTCCACCATTTCCAACAGTATGCTTGTCGGGGCCAAAATGGTCTTCGTCATCATGGCAATGGTTATCGGCTATGTGGCCTTAACGGCCAGCGTAAACGGCATTTTCGGTTTCTTTGTGGATGGTTTGACCATTCAAAAGATTTTCTCTGTCATTTTTAGTCCATTTGCATTCCTGCTTGGACTATCTGGACATGATGCCATGTACGTTGCTCAATTGATGGGAATCAAGCTTGCCACAAATGAGTTCGTTGCCTTGCTCGATTTAAAAGATAAAGTCAGTACACTGCCTCCGCATACAGTTGCAGTGGCTGTCACTTATCTGACGTCATTTGCCAACTTCAGTACAGTGGGCATGATTTATGGAACATTCAATTCCATCCTCAATGATGAGAAATCGAACATTATCGGAAGGAATGTTTGGAAACTGCTGGTTAGCGGGATGGCTGTTTCCTTGCTGAGTGCCATGGTCGTTGGGTTATTCGTTTGGTGATCTAAAACATGGGCATCCATTTTTATAAATGGATGCCCTCTCTTGTGTGAAAAAAGCTGTGCTGGATTTTCCCATGCACAGCTTTTTGTTCATTTCGTCAAATAGTTCTCCGTATAATATGGTTTATTTTCCTCATCGAAGGCAACTCCGACACCGAGCGATTCAAAATCCTTCTGTAATTTATTTTCCCTGTGGCCAATGGAATTCATTAGGCCCTCATGGGCAAAAATACTGCTATTCTGACCGGCAGCCAGGTTTTCCCCCGCCATTCGAAAATTGATTTTGTCATCTTCCATCCGGTCGAACGGGGATTCTCCTTCAAGGTTTGTATGGTTGAAGTATTGATTCACGGCCATATCTTTACTATGATCTTGTGCCGTGACCTTCACTCGTTTATCCCATGAAAGCACTGAGAGATCATGATTGACCCGTGATGCATTGGTCAAATCGAATAATTGATATTCAAAGCCCTTCTTTAATTCAGGGCCGGCTTCTGCAAAATAGCCGCTCTTTTGCTTTTCGAGTTTTGCGTCGATGATTTGAATTGCCGTGACTGTATTTTTCTCATGTTTGTCATAAAAAATGGTCACATAGCTATTATCCATTTCAAACATATCGTATTCGCCGCTGTCACTTCGAATCTGGTAATAGACGTTTCCTTTAAGCAGTTTTGTTACAGGCTCCCCCATTTTCCCGGTAACGGTTTCTTTGGGAGTGCCGCGTTTAATGCCTTCCTTCGAGGAAATCAAATCTTGATTCGTATATAAACCAACAACTTTATCGTTGTTATCGTAGGCAACCATGAAGAAATTTTGATAATTTTCGTGATAGGCGAACCAATCTACGCCATATTCATTCCGCGTATTCCGCTTAGCTTTACCAGCCAATTTTTCTACATCATCCTTCGTGTCGCCAATTTCGATATTATGGACCGAGAAGGATGCATCAGCAGGTGCTTCCAATGCTGGCTTTTTCACTTTTTCCGTTTCCTGAGATTCTTTTTCAGAAGCGGTATCCAATGTTTCCGTCAAAGTGCCAATGAGACTGCTGACTCCAGTATTCAGTTTTTCCAAGGCAGTTGAAACCTCGGGCCCATTTATAAAGGAACGAACATCTGTTGCAAAGGCACCGACCCCTGCTTTGAATCCAGACTCCTGGATATCTTTACCATATCCATACCATAATCCAGAGAGTAGGAGTATGAGGACCACAATATTAAACAATTTCCGCAAATCGTTCACTCCTGCTCTATCCAGGATATAGAATCCCGTTTAATGAAAGGTCATCTGCAGCACACTTAAAACAGGCGGGGCACATAACAAAAATAGTGAAGACAGAATGAGTATGTGTGAGGCCATTTTGGGAAGCTTTTTCTTCCCTTTTCCCGAATACCAGCCACTGAACTGAAGTTTATTTCTATACCAGACGAATAATAAAAGCAGTATCGCAATCGAGCCTAGCCAGCCATACTGATTGACTCCGATGTTTATATATATGCCGTTTACAATCGTCGAAATGATTGTTCCGGCTATCCCGAATATTAATATGATGCGTATCAATTCTAATAAGACCCTCATATGTCCTCCTTGGTTTCACCATTATACTTCCTCGTTTACAAAATAAAAAATTTCAAGTTGCGTATTACATATTATACCAGAAAGAAGAGGGGATAAAACGTTGGTGAAATTTATGGAAGTTGAATCAGGATCATTCATTATATACAAAAAAGATTAGCCGCTTCGCGCTAATCTTTTTTTGGGGAATTACTTCAATTGATCATTCAATACACTTTCCTCAAGAACGGAAAACTTATCTCCATACACTCTTGTTATGTGATTTTCCCCCCATGTACATAGTGCGGATAGGATACTTTCCAGGCTTTGCCCATACTCACTAAGTTCATATTCCACTTTAGGGGGGACTTGGTTGTAAACGATACGGTTGATGACTTCGTCCTTTTCCAACTCCCTCAATTGTTGGGTCAACATTTTTTGGGTGATGTTCGGCATAAGGCGCTTCAATTCACTGGTCCGCTTTTTTCCGTGGGTCAGATGGCAGAGGATTACGCATTTCCACTTTCCGCCCATTACTTCCAGTGTCGCTTCAACTGATATATTGTATTTCTTTTTTTGCATGATTGGCATACTCTCCTTATTTTATAGGTACTAAAAGGTGCCTATATCACTTTGAAGTGCGTACTGTTCTTTATTTGTATTATATCTCATAATAACATTTGCACACCGAATTTCGCTGTACCATTTATAAAAAAAGTTGCTAAGGCAATTTCAATGATAGTACAAAATGACAAGAAGGAGAAGAGGATATGATTTCAAATAAAAATAGAAGTACATGGGCATTGCTGGCTTTAGCGATCAGTGCCTTTGCGATTGGAACAACAGAGTTCATCAGCGTGGGATTATTACCACTCATTTCTAAAGATTTACACATTACAGTGACGACGGCGGGATTGACGGTATCCTTATACGCCTTGGGGGTCATGTTCGGGGCACCTATCCTGACATCCCTGACATCGAATATGTCGCGAAAGACTTTATTACTTTGGATAATGGTCGTGTTCATTGCCGGAAATGCATTAGCGGCTTCTGCGGCCACGGTCGGTGTATTATTGATCGCACGTGTCATTTCAGCGCTTGCACATGGTATCTTCATGTCAATCGGCGCTACGATTGCGGCTGATTTGGTCCCTGAAAACCGCAGGGCGAGTGCCATCGCCATCATGTTTACAGGTCTGACGGTGGCAACGGTGACCGGAGTTCCTTTTGGAACCTTCATCGGTCAGCAATTCGGCTGGAGATTCGCTTTCATCATCATTGTGGCAATCGGCTTTATTGCTTTCATCGGAAACGGCATCCTGGTCCCATCCGATTTAAGAAAGGCTGCACGGACCACGTTTCGTGATCAAATCAAATTGGTGACGAATGGCCGATTGCTGCTAGTATTCATCATTACAGCATTAGGGTATGGAGGTACATTCGTTGTCTTCACGTACCTGTCGCCATTACTTCAAGAAGTGACAGGGTTTAAAGAAGGAACTGTGGCCTTGATTTTGCTAATATATGGAGTAGCAATAGCAATAGGAAATACCCTTGGCGGGAAATTCGCTAATCGCAATCCTATTAATGCCCTATTCTATATGTTTCTTATTCAAGCCATTGTACTTGTGGTCTTGACTTTCACTGCACCGTTTAAGATAGCCGGTTTAATTACGATCATTTTAATGGGTTTGTTTGCATTCATGAATGTTCCGGGGCTTCAAGTGTATGTCGTCATGTTAGCGGAGCGTTTCGTGCCGAGTGCAGTGGACGTGGCGTCAGCCATCAATATTGCCGCCTTCAATGCGGGTATCGCCATTGGTGCCTACTTAGGAGGGGTGATTACGGATTCGATCGGACTGATCCATACAGCGTGGATAGGTGGAGTCATGGTGTTTGCGGCAGTGATTTTAACAGCTTGGAGCCGTGCCTTGGAAAGTAAAGACCGTTCCAAGGGAACTGACAAAATAGCATAGGATTGAAAAAGTGATGCATGTTAGAAAAAGCATGCTATGCGTTTAGAGTATCAATAACCAAGTATTATTGCATCCCTTCAGCGAATGATGGAAGGTTCCTTGAAGGGATGTAATGATACTGATACTTAAACGCATTACACTCTTAAAAACAATGAAGAAAAAATTTGGAGGTAGAGTATAATGGTGAAAAATTTACAAGATACAACAACGTTGCATAATGGCGTTAAAATGCCTTGGTTCGGATTGGGCGTATTTAAGGTGGAAGAAGGACCGGAGCTGGTAAATGCAGTTAAAGTGGCCATTAAACATGGTTATCGCAGTATCGATACGGCTGCCATTTATGAAAATGAAGAAGGGGTCGGCCAAGGGATCCGTGAGGGCATAAAAGAAGCCGGAATCTCAAGAGAAGACTTATTCGTAACTTCAAAAGTCTGGAATGCCGATTTAGGATATGAATCAGCAATTGCGGCTTACGAAAAAAGCTTAAAGAAACTTGGCTTGGAGTACTTGGATTTATATCTTATCCATTGGCCAGTGGAAGGAAAATATAAAGAAGCCTGGAGAGCGTTGGAAACTCTTTATAAAGAAGGAAAAGTAAAAGCGATCGGTGTGAGCAATTTCCAGATTCACCATCTTAAAGATTTAATGGAAGATGCAGAGGTGAAGCCGATGGTCAATCAAGTGGAATGCCATCCGCGTTTAACTCAAAAAGAAGTTCAGGCATTCTGTAAGGAACAAGGGATACAACTTGAAGCGTGGTCACCATTGATGCAAGGTGAACTTCTGGATAATGACGTTTTACAAGCAATTGCGGCCAAGCATGGCAAATCAGTTGCACAAGTCATTTTGCGCTGGGATATCCAAAATGGGATTGTAACGATTCCAAAATCCACTAAAGAACATCGTATTGTAGAAAACTCATCTATATTCGATTTCGAATTGACGGAAGAGGAAATGAACCAAATTGATGGATTGAATCAGAATCACCGTGTTGGTCCGGATCCTGATAATTTCGACTTTTAATCAAGTATGAAGGAGAGGGACGGGATATCCGTCTTTCTCTTTTTTTATTAGATCTCCGCATTGGCGGGCATGGAAATGCTGTACCAACAGACGATGTCATTTACAATGAAAGATTCGGGAATCTGATTATTTGACACAGAATTAATCAGATGATATAAATGCATGTGCATGCATTATATAAAAAAAGGAGATAAAAAATTATGAATGATTTATTTTCACCTTATCGCATAAAAGAACTTGAACTTAAAAATAGGATCGTCATGCCGCCGATGTGCCAATACTCCGTCGAAGCGGAAGATGGTATACCAACAAACTGGCACCAGCAGCATTATGTAAGCAGGGCAGTTGGCGGCACGGGATTAATTATAGTGGAAATGACCGATGTGGAGCCTGATGGGCGCATTTCGAATCGTGATCTTGGATTATGGTCCGACGACCAAATTGGAGCTTTCTCCAACATCGTTAAGGAAGTTCATCAATACGGTGCAAAAATCGGGATACAAATTGCCCATGCAGGCCGTAAAGCGGAGGATGCCGAAACTCCGGTGGCACCATCAGCCATTGCGTTTGATGAAACGTACAAAACACCAAGAGCTTTAGAAACGGAAGAAGTGAAGGAAATGGTCGATAAATTCCGGGCATCGGCCAGAAGGGCTGTTCAAGCAGGATTTGACGTAATCGAATTACATGGTGCACACGGATATTTAATCCACCAATTTACATCACCGCTTACGAATAAACGTGATGACGAATATGGAAAAGACCTGACCAAATTCGGAGTGGAAGTCATTAAAGCAGTGAAAAGCGAAATGCCTGCCGACATGCCTTTAATCATGCGCATTTCTGCAAAAGAATACGTTGAAGGCGGATATGGCATTGAGGACAGCATTGCCTTTTCACAAGTCTTTAAAGAAGCAGGCGTCGATATGTTCCATGTAAGCTCTGGAGGAGAAGGCCCGATTGGAGCAGACGGAAGACCGGGTACGCATGCTAGCTATCAAACTCCATTGGCCAGGGAAATCAAAAAAGCTTTGGATATTCCAGTGATTGCTGTAGGTCGATTAGATGATCCGATTCTAGCAAATTCAATCATTGGCAATGAAGAAGCCGATTTAGTAGCCGTCGGCAGAGGGATGCTGCGAAACCCTTATTGGGCACTGGAAGCATCTAAAGCTTTGAATATAAAAACGGAGATCCCTAAACAATATCAACTAGGTTTCAAGCATTGATACGGATTTTTAAAACGCCGGCGAATATTATATTCGTCGGCGTTTTTTTCATTCAGGCTCCATTGTGACTATTGTAGGGATTATTCGTTGTGATTGGATTTGATGTATTTACTTAATAAATGTAAATAAATATAAAATTGAATAGTTTGTTGCATTTTTGCCGATCGATCATTCGGGAAAATGGCAATAAAGCCCTAAGAATCATTGCGAAAGCAATGCCCGTCATGGAATTTAGTGTAAGCCTTTTCATATGCAATGTAACAGGATTTCCATTATGGTTAAGAGTGGGAATTATACCTATAAATGGGTATGTCCCGGTCTTGGGAAAGAAAGTATTTATTCAACGTGATGGAAGGGGAGCGAATATGTATACAGAGCGATTTGAAAATGCTGCTGAGTCCAATGAAATCGTAGGGGGAAAAGCTTTAAATTTAATTAAAATGACGAAGTTGGGCATGCCCGTGCCAAATGGGTTTGTCATTAGCAATGATTCATTTATGCACTTCGTGGAAAGAAATGAACTGAATTTACAAAGTGAAGCCATCCAGGCCGGGATTATGGAAGCGAGCATCCCGGATGAATTGTCAAGCATCCTTTTGAGCTCTTTTCATGAGCTGCGAGAAGATTATACATCAGTGGCAGTCCGTTCCTCTTCGGGTGCAGAAGACCTGGAAGGAGCATCCTTTGCCGGTCAGTATGAAACATACCTGAATGTTAAAACGGATGAAGAATTCCTATCAAGGGTAAAAGTCTGCTGGGCTTCCTGTTTCGAGAACCGGGTTCGGCAATATACCGAAACCATACATGAAAATGTTGAAAAAATATCAATGGGCGTTGTGGTTCAAGGTCTGATACATTCAGATGTTTCAGGAGTGATTTTCAGCCAGGACCCTATTACATACAATCCAGATCATATAGTGATAAATGCCAGTTATGGGCTTGGGGAGGCGGTAGTATCTGGTATCGTGACACCCGATACCTATTTGGCTAAACGTGATGGTACGAAGATCGAGAAAATCAAGGGCCGCAAAGAACTGAAAATCGTTTCCGGCTCCACAGGCACGTTAGAAGTGGAGACCACAAAAGCGGAACAGGATGCATATTGCCTCAATGATGTGCAGCTTACACAGTTGATCGAATTGACACTGGATGTGGAGAAGCATTATGGACATCCTGTCGATTTGGAATTCGCCATTCAAGATCAAATGGTATATCTCTTGCAAGCTCGCCCGATTACAACAGTGATCGAAGACGCTGAAGTCATTCCAGAAGCCAGGAAAGAATTTATTTTGGAACGAACTGATAAGGATGAATTTTGGTTTTTGATCGATTCAAGATTTCCTGATCAAATTTCCCCATTATTCGCATCCATAGTCACCCAACCATTTTATCAAGGAATGGCTAAAGCGACAGAGGAACTCAGGGAACAGTCGGGATACATCCAAATGAAAGTCCATAACGGGTATTATTATGGAAAGCAAATCCACCTAGAAACAGACCCACAGCAATTATTCATGGAAAACGAAAAGCTTATGGAGAACTTGTATCCAGATATGACGAACAGGATGCATGATATTATCCATGATCATTTATTGCCAATTTATCGATATATGGATGAAGAAACTTCGAAGGAATTCACGGCAGCCAAAGCCATAAGAGGGTTGGGTGAGTTAGAAGGGTTTTTCAAAGAGGTCTATTACTGGCATTTCATGATCGTCCTTCCGCATGCGAGTATTACTATTAAACTTGAACGGCTATTTAAAAGCTTGCTGGGGACCGAACCACTCCATGAACTCTACCAATCCATGGCTGGAGTGATGAATAAGTCACTGGAGTCCGATCGAATACTGTGGCAATTATCGTTGAAAGCGAAGAATGAACCTCAGTTGCTGAAGGTGATCATGGATGCTGATGAAGGAAATTTATCCCGGGATCTGAGCGCGTTTGGAAAAGGGAAGGATTTTCTGGAACGTGTTGATAATTTCGTCAATGTTTACGGGTACAGATGCCTTAAGGCACATGATTTCGTTGGGGAAACCTGGATTGAAAATCCTGAGCATGTACTGCAAATCATTAGGAATTTCATCATTAATGGATATGATTTCGATAAAGAATTCGAAACGGCAGTAGCTGACGGGAAACGGATATACCAAAGGTTTTTAAATGGAATTGAAGATTCTGCTGAGCGGGACTTATTTAAAAAATATTACCAAATGGTCTTGGATGCTGCTGTAATCACGGATGATCATCATTTTTATATTGATGCCATGTTCGATGCAAAGGCACGCTTATACTTATTGAAAGTAAGTGAGCTTTTAGTTGAACAGAACGTGCTGGATGACGCAGAAGATATTTGGTTTTTATATAAAGATGAGGTCATATCCGCTTTGGATGCCTCCCACTCTTTAAGGGAAACGGTATTGGAACGGAAAAGGCAATATGATTTGCAGGGTAAAATGAAAACGCCATCATTTTTTGGCAAACCTACGGATGAAGATCGTGCTTTCGTGGAAATGGTGTTTGGCTCATTGGAAGAAAACAAGGAAAATACGGCGAGTACGATTAAAGGAATTTCAGCATCCGGAGGATTATGCGAAGGAAAAGTCAAAGTGATATCCGGAATGCATGAAGCCTCTAATTTTAAAAAAGGAGATATACTGGTCTGCAGGAACACGACACCAGTCTGGACGTCCTTTTTCCAGGATGCAAAAGCAATCATTACCGATACAGGCGGCATGCTGTCCCATTCTGCGATCATTGCTAGGGAATATCGGATTCCGGCAGTGTTAGGGACAAAAGTAGGAACGGATCGCTTAAAAGATGGAGATCGTGTCATTGTCGATGGGAATACGGGAACCGTTACGATTATCGATGGATGAGCAAGTAGAACACAGTGTTGTTTTAAGGACTGAGGTGAAAGAATGAGCAGACAGAAAGAATTCCTGATGATCATTTTTACTTTAATGGCGGCGTTTCTCGTACCGATCAATTCAACGATGATTTCGATAGCACTGGGCTCGATTTCAGACTTTTACGGTTTGGATATTCACAGTGTCACTTTGGTCGTCACCATCTATCTCATTGTAATGGCCGTTACCCAGCCGATTGCGGGTAAACTTGGGGATTTATATGGCAATCGGAAAATCTATATAATTGGCATATTACTATTCCTTGCTGCCTCGATAGGATGCGGGCTTGCGCCAAATATAGGCATGCTTGTCGCTTTTCGATCACTGCAGGCCATAGGGGGCGGATTGCTGATCCCGAATGTCGTTGCCCTTATCCGACAGACCGTTTCACGTGAGCGGCTGCCGGGGGTGTTGGGATTTTTCGGGTTGGGAATGGGTCTGGGAGCGGCAGTAGGTCCATTGATAGGCTCGCTTTTGATTGCTGTATCCAGTTGGAAAGCGATATTCTTGGTTAACGTCCCTTTTTTATTGGGTGCACTTGCTGGAGGCATTTTTCTTTTACCAAAAATGCAGAAAAAGCATTCCCGACAGCCATTGGACGTTATCGGTTCCATTTATTTAGCCGTTACGATCACTTTATTGATTACTTTGACTCATGCAGAATCAACGACGATGTACATCGTACTCGGTATGGGGAGCCTTCTGTTTCTGGGATTATTCGTACGGAAAGAACGTTCTGTCCCATCCCCGATTATAGACTTTAGCTTATTTAAGAGTCCTATATTCGTGAATGCCAATTTATCTGTGTTGATCAATAATTTCACGATGTACGCGATTTTGTTGGTCATGCCGCTGATCATGACCACAAAAATGGATATTTCGGTTTCCGTGAGCGGTGTCATGTTATCACTGTTCTCCATTTCAATGGCTTTAAGCAATATGATAGGCGGACAGCTTAATCGGAAATACTCTTCGGAAAAGGTCATATTCCTTTCATTCGCCATCACTGTGTTAACGAATCTATTATTCTTATTCGTCATCCACATCCAGTCGCTTATGTATTTAGCCGTCACACTTATCGTGAATGGGTTGGCTATCGGTTTAGGGCTTACAAGCATGCAGGTCGCTTCCCTGGAAGCAGTGGAGGAATCCGCATCGGGCTCGGCATCGGGAATCTTTTCGACCTTTCGATATTTTGGGAGTATCATCTCATCTACATTGATAGGAATCATCGCCAATTATTCGATCCTTTTCGGTATCCTGATAGTGGCGGCAGTTTTAGGAGCATTTTTATCCAGGATGGTTTTTAGAAGCAATAAAAATTTGAGTGTTGATGATAATTTCTGAAAATAAATACATGGCATGAGGGAATTTTTATCAGCGAATCCATTACGTGATGTTTAACTGGGAATTTTGCTATAATGAAAAAGATAAATCAAACGATAATTCGAGGTGCTAATTATGGAAGAAATCAAAATCATTACAACTGAAGAAGTGGAAGCTAAGCTTGAGGCAGGCGAAGCGATGGAACTTGTCGATGTTCGTGAAGACGAAGAAGTGCAAGAGGGAATGATCGAAGGCGCGAAACATATTCGCATGAATGACATCCCGGCGAACCTTGACTATTTTGATAAAGAAAAAGAATATATTTTTATCTGCCGTTCAGGACGCCGCAGTGAAAATGTATGCCACTATCTTCAGGAACAAGGATATAAAGTGGCAAACATGGTTGGCGGAATGCTTGAATGGGACGGCGAAGTCATCGTTAAGTGAAGTTCTTCAAAAAGACCTGTTACTTTTGTAAGCGTAAATCCAAGAATGTGACGGCTTATTTGAATGAAGAAAGAAAAAAGATCATGGTTTGTTCACAATGCCGTGAATATGCGGAAAGACGCGCATATTTGAAGGCGTGAAAAAAAGAGCCCTTTCATCATGAAAGGGCTCTTTTTTCTGTATGAACCTCCCCCCTGACGGGAATGCAAAAATTATATGTTAAAATTAGGGTGTTGAAATCAGAAAATATAGAAAAAGGAGAGTTGAAGAATGAATGTTCATAAAATAGCGGTCATTGCGGGTGACGGGATTGGCCCTGAGGTGATTAATGAGGGTGTAAAGGTACTTAAAGAAGTGGCTGCAATTGCCGGGGATTTTTCTTTCGAGTTCACCTATTTTCCATGGGGCTGTGAATATTACCTTGAGCACGGCAAAATGCTGCCCGACGACGGACTGGAACAACTGATGAAGTTTGACGCCGTGTATCTTGGGGCTGTCGGTTACCCTGGTGTCCCTGACCATATTTCCTTACGTGAACTTCTGCTGAAAATCAGAAAGGGATTTGACCAATATGTGAATGTTCGACCCGTTAAATTGCTTCAAGGTGCACCCTGTCCATTAAAAGACGTGACTCGTGACCAAATCGATATGGTTGTCATCCGTGAAAACAGTGAAGGGGAATATTCCGGTGCCGGTGATTGGCTTTTTAAAGGCAAGCCGGAAGAAGTGGTACTGCAGACGGGGGTCTTTTCCAGAAAGGGAACGGAGAGGATCATCCGTTATGCGTATGAACTTGCGCGTAAGACGGGCAGGACGCTAACGAGCATAAGCAAGGCGAACGCATTGAATTATTCAATGGTTTTTTGGGATCAGCTTTTTGAAGAAATTGGACAGGAGTATCCGGAAGTAGAAACGAATTCCTATCTGGTCGATGCGGCAAGCATGTATTTTGTCAAACAGCCCGAACGCTTTCAAATCGTCGTCACCTCCAATTTATTCGGTGACATCATCACGGATTTAGGTGCTGCCATTGCAGGCGGGATGGGACTGGCGGCTGGTGCCAATTTAAACCCGGAACGGATTTATCCATCGATGTTCGAACCGATTCATGGTTCAGCCCCGGATATTGCACATCAAGGCATCGCCAATCCACTTGCGGCCATATGGTCCGCCAGTCAGATTCTCGATTTCTTTGGGCATGACATTTGGGGTGCAAAAATTTTGGACGTGATCGAACAGGTGATGGTCGATAAAAAGGCGCTGACTCCTGATATGGGCGGGGCAGCTTCTACAGAAGAAGTCGGGGATGAAGTTGTTGCAATATTATCCGCGTTACAAACAAATCAAGTATAATCATCATGAAAAATGGGCATCCTGCACAATAACTATCATTATAGTAAAAGGGCGGGGAGCCGATGATACAAGTAAAATTATTTGATTATGAGCATGAAAAGGATCTAGAGGACGAAATGAACTTTTTCCTTGAAGACATTCGCGATAATCAAATCGTCGATATCAAATATAATGTCGCCACTACAGGTGAAGAGGAAGAGGAACAGATCTACTGTTTCAGTGCGATGATCATCTATAAGAAAAAATAAAGGCCGGCCGGCAAGGCCATATCATTCATATCAGACTACCTATTGCTGCAAGGCGGGCAATCCAAGGTAGTCTTTTTTTCGTGACTTCCCGGGGAGGGGGCATATTCGATGTGGAAATTATGACGATGTCGCTTCCCCGCCGTTGACATGTAATGTTTGTCCCGTCACAAAACGGGAATCATCAGAAGCGAGATAGACAAAGGTGGGAGCCAGTTCAAATGGTTGGCCTTGACGCTCCATCGGGTTATCGACTTGTGTCACTTCGTCTGCCGAGAAACTTGCCGGGATGAGGGGTGTCCAAAACCTTCCGGGCGCAATGGCGTTCACCCGGATGCCTTGATCGACAAGACTGTTTGCCAAGGCACGGGTAAAACCAATATTGGCCCCTTTAGTCGCCGTGTAATCAATTAATTGCTTATTCCCATTAAACGTCACGACAGAAGATGTATTAATGATGGACGACCCAGCTTTTAAATGGGGAAGGGCAGCACGGGTCGTGTAGAAGTGGGAATAGATATTGACTTTAAAGGTATCATCGAATTGCTCATCCGTAATATCAAGCAAGCTTAATTGCTGAAATTGAATACCCACGTGGTTACAGAGAATATCGAGCTTTCCAAATGTTTCGATGGTGTCTTCCACGATATTGATGCATTGCTGCTTATCCCTTAAGTCGCCAGGCAGCAGTAAGCAACGTTGTCCAAGCTCTTCAATTCTCGTTTTAGTCCGATTCGCATCCTCATGTTCATCCAAATAAGCGATGGAAACATCTGCACCTTCTTTAGCAAAAGCGATGGCAGCCGCAGCGCCAATCCCACTGTCTCCGCCAGTTATCAATGCGACCTTTCCTGTTAGTTTCCCGCTGCCCCTATAATTGGGATTTTCGATGATGGGCCGGGGTACCATTAATTTTTCTACACCAGGTTGGCGGAATTGGCGTTGCTCAGGAACCGTGATGGGAACGTCTTGATAACGGGTGATCTTTCCATAATTCGGATGCATGGGATAGCTTTTACCGGATGACTTCTTTTTCTTATCTTCTGCCATGAGGGTCCTCCTAAAAAAGTATTTAGTCGGATTACTTTATGATGATCAGGTATATGCCGTGCATGAAGAACATGTATGGGGACGGGCTCGTTGCCGTGCAGCGCGAATATGCTGAAGGGGAGAAAAAAGTTTTTGGAGGCCTCAACATGCCCTATTATTATAGCGAAGAAGTGAAGTTATTATTGGTCGAACAAACGGATGAAAAAGTGGAGTTGTTATATGATTCCAACCCAAATACCTTTGAATTGCCGCTTATCGGACCAAGACCGCCATATTATTATAACCCGCGATATGTGCCGTATTATCCCGTGATTTAAGGGTGAACATAAAAAGGGAAAATGGATGAAGAACGGAGTCTGCTGAATTGGGCTGCCTTGGTCTTTCAATGAGTGGACTAAATGCAGCCTCAATTCGATTCAACGAAATTCCCGATCATAACAGATGACATTAGGAAAAACTGACTATATTCTTCTATGAATTTTACAAATACGGAGATAATGGTTAAAGTTATAAATAATACATAGTGCGGACTGGTGTATTTAAAGGAGAGATCCATTTTGGATAACAATATGAAACAACTAATAGAAAATATACAGCAATCGGATGGTGGCCATATTTTATACTGTTTTAATGAATTGGAAGCCTACATTGAAAATGAGGCAACTTTCATCATTGCCGGTGTTGAACAGGGAGACCATATCCTGGTCGTCGAAAATGACCGTATCTTTCCTTTCGTATACAAGAAATTGCAGCTTCATTTAAATGAGGAGCAGTTGGAGCAAGTGCATCTTATGAATAATTTTGATTTTTATTGTTTTCATGGAGACTTCCATCCTTCGACGATGGTTAACTATTTCTTGGAAAATATCGATACATACACTAAACGTAATCAGCACGTGCGGACATGGGGCCATGTTGAATGGGGTCATGACGATCAAGTCAACTTAGCGATAGGCGACTATGAAAAAGGAATCGACAAACTGATCAAGGAACGAGGATTGATTTCTGTTTGTGCATACGATGACTGCAGAGTGCCTGCCGAGCTTAAAACAAACTTGGTCAAGCATCATGGGGTCCTGATAACCGATGAAAAAATCACGATGTTAGCAAACGGATAGAAAAAAGGAGCGAGTTATTTGGAAAGTTTTACTGAACGGGTAATTACTATCATTCAACATATCCCTTCCGGTAAAGTGATGACATATGGTCAAATCGGACAGCTCGCCGGTAGTCCGCGCGGTGCAAGGCAGGTCGTAAGGATCCTTCATTCAAGCAGCAAAAAACATGACCTTCCTTGGCACCGGGTAATTAATGCCAAGGGAGAAATCGGTATAAAAGCAGAGGGCGCCGCAGAACACCAGAAGGCGATGCTCGAGAGTGAAGGCATCACATTCACGGAACGGAATACCATTGACCTCGAAGCTTTTCGCTATCATCCAGAAATATTTTAAACGGGAAAACCGGATAAAAGAGGCGGCGCGGATGCGGACTAAAAAACTGCGGGACGGCCAAATAACGATCGCATTAAAAGAGGCTGATCCGCTTGGATCAGCCTCTTTTTAGGAATTATGAACGGGCATACATGGCAGCATTCATACCGGCGAGTCTTCCTGTTACTAATGCCGATGTGATATTATAGCCGCCTGTGTATCCGTGTATATCCAGAATTTCACCGCAGAAATACAGTCCGTCCATCAGTTTGGATGCCATTTCTTTTGGGTGTATTTCTTTGACGGTTACGCCGCCGCCCGTTACGAAGGCTTTTTCTAGCGGCTGGGTGCCGTGTACTCCGAATTGGAAGTCCTTGCATAACTCTGCAAAGCGGCGGATTTTTTCATTTGATATCGTCGCTCCTTGTTCTTGAAGGTCGATGCCGCTTCGCTCAAGCAGAAAGTGAAGGTATCGTTCAGGAACTAAACCTTTTAAGGTATTTTTTATGGCTTTTTTCGGTTCGGCATTGATTTCCTTCATGATGTCTTGAAAGACCTCTTCCTTGTTTCGGTCCGGCAGGGCATCGAGTTTCATTGTCACTTCCGACAGGTTCCATTTTTTCATCGCTTTCACGACGAATTGGCTGCATCTTAGAACAGCTGGACCGGAGACGCCAAAATGGGTGAAGAGCATATCCATTCGGTGTGTGATCAGGGCCTTGCCCTTTGGATTAAGGACACTCAATGAAACATCGCGAAGTGCGAGACCTTGAAGTGTGCGATCTTTAATGAATGTTTCATGGCTAAGTACGGGAACTTCAGTTGGGAACAGTTCGGTAATCGTATGCCCCGCCTTTTTAGCCCATGCGTAGCCGTCGCCGGTTGAACCGGTGTGGGGAACTGATTTCCCGCCGACTGCAATCACGACTGCATCTGTATCAATGGTCTGTCCATCTTTTAACCGGACACCGCTTGTTTTTCCATGTTCATAGAGAACTTCCGCAACTGGAGAGTTCTTATAAATCGTTACTTTTAAATTAGACAGGCGCGTCAGAAGGGCATCCACGACACTTTGCGCTTTATCGTTGACAGGGAACATCCGGCCATGGTCCTCTTCTTTAAGGGCCACGCCCAATTTTTCAAAGAATTGAATAATGTCTTCATTATTGAACTCTGAGAAAGCACTGTATAGAAATCGCCCGTTTCCAGGGATATGCTGAATGATTTCATCGATTGAGAGCCTGTTCGTCACGTTGCAGCGTCCGCCGCCCGAGATGGCAAGCTTCCTGCCAAGCTTCTCGCCCTTATCCACTAACAAGACATTGGCCCCTTTTTCCCCGGCTGCTATTGCTGCCATCAATCCGGAAGGACCGCCGCCAATTACCACTACATCATATTTCAAATTGATCACCACTTTATCATTTTCAGTCCCTTCATTATATAGCAAGAGCCCGTCAGATTGCGAATGTAGAAAAAAAGGAATTATTTGTTTGTGTATTATCTTCGAAAACGATAAACTTGATTGTAGTTTTCTATAGAAAAAATACTTTAATATGATAAGATAAAGAGCGTGTGAAACGTAACTGACAGAGGCAGGAAGGGATTAGATGTCATCTAAGTTTTTAAAAGGGGCTTTTATATTAACGCTGGGAGCGATTATTTCCAAGGTACTTGGTTTATTTTACGTCATCCCATTTGAACATATGGTTGGGAATAAAGGAGCTACCCTTTATCAATATGGGTACGTTCCATATACCATTTTCATTAGCTTTGCAACGGCAGGCATGCCGCTTGCTGTTTCTAAATTCATTTCGAAGTATAATGCGCTCGAGGAGTACGCCGTCGGTGAGAAGTTATTTAAATCGAGTCTGAAATTAATGGTTGTCACCGGTTTTCTTGCTTTTTTGATTCTCTATACGATGGCACCGATGTTCACTGGAGTCTTTGGGGTCAAGCAGGAAGATGTCGAAGCTGTCACGGAGATCATACGGGCAGTCAGCTTCGCCTTGATTTTTGTACCGTTCATGAGCATCATCCGCGGCTTCTTTCAAGGTCATGAAGCGATGGAGCCAACGGCCATATCTCAAGTTATCGAACAAATTGTCCGCATCGTGTTCCTTTTGGCTGGTGTGTATGTTGTTTTGAATGTCCTTGATGGAGAGTTAGTGAGAGCCATCCAAATGGCTACCTTCGCGGCGACGGTCGGGGCTGTCGGCGGTTTAGTAGTGTTATTTTGGTATTGGAAAAAACAAAAACCCCATTTGGACAGCTTGATGAAGAAAGACCGGGGGACGATGGAAATTTCCCTGAAGGAGATCTATAAAGAAATATTTCTATCGTCGATTCCTTTCATATTCGTCGGAATCGCGATGCCATTGTTTCAGTTTGCGGACTTATTGTCTTTCAATAAGGCGATGTCGTCCATCGGGCTGCAGCATGTCGCAGAAGATGCCCTTGGGGTGTTGAATGTATATGCCCAGAAGCTTGTCTTGATTCCGATGACGCTTGCAACCGGGTTTTCAATGGCGCTTCTCCCTTCGGTGACGAAGGCATATGTAAGCGAGGATTCGGAAGAGTTAAACCGCCAGCTGAACCAAGCTTTCCAAATTTTGTTGTTCATTACGATACCGGCGGTCGTTGGCATGTCGGTGCTAGCCGATCCAATCTATAGTGCCTTTTACAGCCATGATCCACTTGGAATCAGCGTCCTGAAGGCATATGCGCCCGTTTCCATCTTGTTTGCGCTTTTTTCCGTTTCGGCGGCCATTTTACAAGGGATCAATCAGCAAAAATATACGGTGCTCAGCCTGCTTTTGGGCTTTTTAATCAAGTTGAGCTTGAATATCCCCTTGATCAAGTTGTTTGAAACGGAAGGATCCGTTTATGCTACGGCATTCGGCTACTTGGCTGCTGTGCTGCTGAATTTGTATATCATTACCTACTTTACTGGATATCGTTACAGCCTTACCATCAGACGATCTGTTTTGATTTCTGTTTTTTCAGTGATAATGGGACTGGCTGCATGGGGCATGAACAGTTTATTATCGCTGTGGCTTACAACGG
Source organism: Bacillus sp. B4EP4a (assembly GCF_006680105.1). Lineage (NCBI taxonomy): Bacteria > Bacillati > Bacillota > Bacilli > Caryophanales > Bacillaceae > Bacillus > Bacillus sp. B4EP4a. The sequence goes on along the minus strand of NZ_VHIK01000029.1, from coordinate 193,585 downwards.
AAGGGCGATTCCAGGCGATTTTGATCGTGGCCGTTTGTGCAATTTTTGGAGCGCTCATTTATGCGGCGCTTGCCTTGAAAAGCAAACTTGCCCACCGTTTGTTCGGTGCCCGGATCGATCGGTTAAAAGCTAAATTAGGATTATAAGCTGGAAGTTTGATGTGTAAAAAAAAGGGTATTGAATGGTTAATCCCCAAATTAAAATATAGTGGCCTTGCCTTTCATTAAAGTGGGCAAGGCTTTTTACGGAAAAGGCTTTAGGAGGAAACGATGAGAATTGATAAGATTTTATCCAATATTGGTTATGGCAGCAGGAAAGAAGTGAAAAAGCTCCTGAAATCCGGCGCCGTCAAGGTCAATGACAGGCTGCTCAAGGACCCGAAGGAACAAGTGGACCCTGATACGGAAATCGTGACGGTTCATGGTGAACGGGTTGAATATAGGGAATTCATCTATTTAATGATGAATAAACCGCCAGGCGTATTGTCGGCAACGGAAGACAACTACCAAGAAACGGTCATCGACATCTTGGAGCCGGAAGATTCGGTTTTCGAGCCATTTCCTGTAGGCCGTCTTGATAAGGACACAGAAGGTTTATTGTTGATCACGAATGACGGAAAGCTTGCCCACCAACTGCTTTCCCCGAAGAAACATGTCCCTAAAACATATTTTGCGGTCATTGATGGCGAAGTGACGGAACGGGATATCGAGGCATTCCGCAATGGCGTGACCTTGGATGATGGATACGAAACAAAACCAGGTGAATTGAACATTTTAAAATCAGGTCTGACATCGGATATCGAGCTGACGATCATGGAGGGGAAGTTCCATCAGGTGAAGCGGATGTTTGAGGCCGTTGGCAAACGTGTCGTCTACCTAAAGCGTCTTTCCATGGGGAGTTTACAGCTTGATGAGGAACTTGAGCTTGGTGAATACCGTGAGTTGACGGCGGAGGAACTTGAACAGTTAAAGGCGGGTCAACCGGCTGAATGATATGTGGAAACAAAAAATGAGGCGGACAAAAATTGTCCGCCTCAAAGTATTTTACATATCGATCCTGTTCGGGTGGTCGTTCTTTTTACGATGACATCTTCACCTTTTTACTTGTTGTAGTCCAAAGGCCTCGGCTTGGGCTTTGAACAAGGTCATTGTATGCTAAGACATTTAAATCGCGCTGCACAGTTCGAGGAGTGATGCCAAATTCTTCTACAAGCTCTTGAGTAGAAACCGTACCGTTATTACTAATGAACATATAAACGGATTTAATACGGGTTAACATGCGATTTGTTGAAGGTTTCAAAAAATCACTCCTTATTCTTTTCATTGTTATTTTGAACAAATGAAAACAACCGATATGTCGGACAGCATTTCAGCTGTCACTATGTACTTGCTATACCCACCCTATAACTCCTCGGAAACATTTAGAAAAAATAAGATGTCATTAGCTTCATTCTACCCCTTTGCAAAAGCAAATTCTAGGAAAAGATACTAATTGACTAAATATTACATTTATTATATCGAATTTTAACAAAATTATTCTTTAAACATATACAAAATTAATAAAGAGTTGTTCCATTCTTGAACATATTTTGCCAATACAGGACGCTTAATATGCATTTCGAGATGTCACACAACACGAACGTTGACTTTTAAGGCATGTACATGTTACTTTACTTAAAATGATCATAAATCGTAATTATTACGCTTTGTGTAATAGGTGCTTGATGGCTTGCGGTTACGATGTCATAATGAGGTATCGGGCAGTATAGATTTTACATACATATCTATAAGGATTTAAATATAAACCAATTCGAGGTAGAGCCATATGAACGAAAGATTAATGGAGTTTTTATTGCGCGACGAAGTAACCAGACTTTCTGGCGTCAAAAAACAAGTGTATGAATTCATCGTGAACGAAGAAGATTATCTTGCATCGAAGGCGGACACGGTCGATCAATTCATGAGATTGCTGGTAAAGCATTCTCCGCCCAGGCTCGCAGCCCGTCATTTCAATATGCCTTATGGGGAAATCATTCGTTTCATGAATGAAATAGAAGATGAACTGAATGAGAGATTAGAGGAAAGATGCAAGAAAGTAAAGTGGATGGACTACACGGAAAAGGACCAGCAGGCATTTGTGGAATATCATAGAAAGTTATATCTATTCGTAAATTAATTGGATCATGAAAATGCCCTGGTATGTCAGCATAAAAGGAATTTTAAGTAGGATACTTGGCTCAAATTTATGGGAATCGCCGGGACCCGGTCAGAGTCAAAGCCATGAAAATAGCCTGAGTTTCACTCCATTGATGGAGGATACAGTTTTTTATTTGGGAATGGTCTCATCCCGAATCCCTCTCATGATTTTAGTGAGGGGGTTTTTTTACCACATTTTTCAAACAAAACTTGGTTATCTTTCACGTATTTTTACTGTTTTATAGGATGAATACTCTCTGGATTGAAGAAATTTGCGACACTCCTGCCGAAAAACTGGCTAGCCGAGACCCCACAGACGCTTGCGTCGAGGAGGCTTGGCAGACAGTCGGCGGAAAGGGAGCGGATTTCTGAAATCAACTGCAACTTGAACAAAAAAAACGGGAACTATACTACTGTATAGTTCCCGTTTTTTCTTACTTTTAAGAAAGAATCAAATGTGTGTCGGTCTCTTTAAACGAAGAGATGAAATCTTTATGTACATGATCGTCAGTGATGATGTAATCGATTTTATCCAGTGACGATATCCCGATGGTCACGTCTTTCCCGAACTTTGTGCTGTCAGCGGCAACATAGACTTCTTGAGATAAATCAATGATTTTTTTTCGTGTATTTGCTTCTTCTAAATTATAGTCGGATATGCCTTTTTCAACGGTTATGCCACTCGCACAAATGAATGCTTTTGAAATATTCAATTCACTAAAGTTGAATAAGTAGTCAAATGCAACAATGGATTGTTCATTTTGCCTGACTTTCCCCCCTATGATCAAGATCTCGATATCGCTATGAATGAGCTCATTTACAACAGGGATCGAACTGGTTATCACGGTCAGTTTCTTTTTCTGTTTTATATATTTAGCGATTTGATAGGTTGTCGAACCACTATCGATATAAATGCAATCACCATCGTCAATATACTCACTGCATTTTTGGGCGATGGTTTCCTTTTCTTCTAATTGACTGAACATCCGTTCATCTATTGTCGATTCTCCAAACTTCGATTGAACCAGTTTAACGCCGCCGTAGATCTTTTCTATTTTTCCTTGCCTTGTAAGAAGGTTCATATCCCTTCTGATGGTTTCGATGGAAACTTGCAGTTCTTCAGTAAGCTCGGCAATTTTCATAACTTTTCTAATCGTTAATAACTCGATGATCTTCTTTTGCCTTTCAAGAGGAAGCATAAGTTTCACCCGCCTATTCTTCATATCTTTCTTCCTGATATTCATTTTAAGTGTACTGTGTACCATGAATATATTCAATAAGTAGATGATAAAAATATCACTAGTTGGTCAAAAGTTAGTATGAAGTTAGTAAAGAAGTGTTCAATATTTACATAGTATTTACAAAAATCTCAAATTCGTTTTACAAATGACTTTTATACTAAGGGTGTATTAAAGGAGGTGAACGGTTTGCTAAAATTACAAAATATTAGCAAGCAATTCGATGGAAAATCAGTTTTGGATAATATAAATCTTGAAATTAAAACGGGGGAGATCGTTTCACTATTAGGACCAAGTGGAAGCGGCAAAACTACTTTATTACATATAATTTTGGGCTTGACGGGTATCAATCATGGAAAAATAATTTTCAATGGTGTCGATTTGAGTAACGTGCCCATGAAAGACCGGGGATTTAATATCGTTTTCCAGGATTACGCTCTTTTCCCTCATTTAAACGCCTATGAAAATATCGTTTATGGATTGAGGAACAGGAAGGGATCCGTTTCCAAGGAAGAGCTACAGGAATACATCGATTTCCTGGAATTGACACCGCATTTGAAAAAAAGGATCAGCGAATTATCCGGGGGTCAGAAACAAAGGGTTTCGATCGCAAGGACTCTTGTAATGAAACCGAAGATCTTATTACTTGATGAGCCACTGAGTGCTTTGGATGGTGTGATCAAGGAATCGATAAAGGAACGCATCAAATCCATTGCCCGGGAATATAAGCTGACGACGATCATAGTGACACATGACCCGGAAGAGGCTTTGACGATGTCCGATAAAATTTTGATCATTAATCAAGGGAATATTTCTCAATTTGGATCACCACAAGAAATCATCAATCAGCCAGCCAATGATTTTGTTAAGCAATTCATTCTTAAGCAACTGGAGATCAAGAGAGAAAATATTTATAACTTATTCGGTGAAAAGTATGCCTGATGTAAAACCGGCAATGAGAGTCATTTATATACCTATCTTACTGCTATTTGCCGCTTTTCTTTTCTTGCCGCTTGGCACATTGTTCGTCCGTTCTTTTGAAACGGCTGATGGAATCAATCTCTCGAATTATCTAACGGTGCTTTCAAATGCAGAGCTGATGAAGTCATTTGGAAACAGCGTGAAAATCTCAGGTCTCACAGCCGTCATTACGACCGTTTTAGCCTTTTTCCTGGCTTATTCCATCCATTGCACCCGATTATATAGGCCATTAAAAAGTGTAATTAAAACAGGGATCCTAATTCCGATGCTGCTGCCGACAATCACATTCGGGTTTGCGATCATTTACTCCTTCGGCAATCAAGGGATCATAACGAAGATTTTTGGAAGGAATCTATTCGATATATACGGATTTAATGGATTATTGATAGGTTATGTGATTTATACATTGCCATCAGCTTTTCTTCTCATTAATAATTCCTTCAAGTACATGGATAAAAAGTTCATCATCGTTTCAAAATTAATGGGTGACGGAACGATAAGAAGTTTCATGAATACGATCATACGGCCATTGGCGGGAACTTTGGGTGGAGCTTTTGTACTTTCCTTCATCTTGAGCTTTACCGATTTTGGGATACCGGCTTCAGTCGGCGGGACTTACTCCGTTGTTGCGACGCAACTGTATCAAGTCATGCTAGGTTCGATCCCTGATTTCAATAATGGTGCAGTGATTGCCATTCTCATGCTCATTCCGGTAGTATTCAGTGTTTTCCTATTAAACTATCTCGAAAAACTGAACTTTCATTATGATAAGTTCAGCGATATCGAATTGACGCAGCACAAAGGGAGGGATATATGTTTTGGGGGTATCTCGCTGCTGGTCTTAATAGGGATGTTTTCAGTATTTGCGGTCATGTTCATTGCACCATTTTTAACTAGTTTCCCTTACGATCTCTCGTTCACCTTTAAGCACTTTATCGACACATTCCAATCGAGCGATTTAACGGCAGTCTATAAAAACTCCTTATTCGTCGCCTTGATGACGGCCGTACTGGGAACGTTCATCGCCTTTAGCTCGGCTGTTTTGAATGTCCGGACGCCACTTAGGGGGAAATCGTCAATGGATGTCATTTCGATGTTGACGAATACAGTACCGGGAATGGTGTTGGGTTTATCGTATTTGCTGCTGTTCAACGGCAGCAGCTGGAAGGGGACCTTTGCCATCATCATTCTATGTAACATGGTCCATTTCTTTACGACACCCTATTTAATGGCGAAGAACTCTTTATCCAAAATGAACCCTGCTTGGGAAACCACCGGGAATCTATTAGGGGATAGCTGGATCAGGACAATCTATCGTGTCATCCTGCCTAACTCGGCATCCACGGTCATTGAGATGTTCAGCTACTATTTCATCAATAGTATGGTGACGATCAGCGGAATCATCTTTTTGGTCACCGCCCAAACCACATTGGTGGCCAGTAAAATTAAAGAGCTTCAGCATTTTGCCAAATTCAATGAAATATTCATCCTGTCTTTACTTATCTTTTTTACAAATCTAGTCGTGAAGCTGCTTTGTGATCATTATCAAAAAAGACAATTCAAACATTAATGAGGGGGATATTATGTTTAAAACGATGAAGATAGCCTTACTGTCTCTAGTTGCTTTAGGTTTGGTATTTGTATTGGTGGGCCGTAACAGCGGCAAAGCAGATGAGGAAAAAGTGGTCATTTATACGAATGGTGATGAAGAAGCCACTGCAGCAATGGAGACTTCCTTGAAAGATGCCGGATACGAAGGGAAATATGTCCTTCAATCATTAGGCACATCTGAATTAGGAGGGAAACTGCTGGCAGAAGGCACTGAAATCGAGGCTGATGTCGTGACGATGAGTTCCTATTTCATCGAAAGTGCACAAGAACAGCACTCCATGTTTAAGGATCTGTCATTCAGTACAAAAGCATTGGAACAAAATCCAGCCTATTATACGCCGATCTTGGCAAATACCGGTTCCATTTTTGTGAATACGGAAGTTCTCAAACAAAAAGGCCTGCAGATGCCGACCACGATTAAGGACTTAACAAAGCCGGAATATAAAGGGCTCGTTTCAATTCCTAACATCCTGGACTCTTCAACTGGGTGGCTGTTAGTTCAAGCAATTATCAGTCAATACGGTGACGCAGAAGGGAAAAAGGTTCTCCATGACTTAATAGCAAATAGCGGTCCGCATCTTGAGAGCTCAGGTTCAGGTCCAATCAATAAAGTGCAAGCAGGGGAAGTGGCTGCCGGTTTTGGTTTACGCTATCAGGCCGTGATGGCTAAAGAGTCGGGCTTACCGATCAAGTTTGTCGATCCGACAGAGGGGAATTTCTCCTACACGGAATCCGTAGCTGTCGTGAAAAAAGATAATGAAGCAAAAACAAGTTTAGCGATGAAAATGGCGGAAACGATCAGTAAAGATGCTAGAAAAGAACTGTTGAAACATTACCCGGTCGCACTTTATGAAGGTGAAAAGGTGACGGAAAAGAACAAACCGGCCCACCCTAAGAAATACAAGCAGCCTCTAACGGTCGAATTATTAAAACAGCATCAAGAGTTCTTTAAATCAGCACAATGATAAATACAGTGAGGAGTGAAGGAAAATGAATACATATAAACTTTTAACGCCTGGACCGCTGACCACTACAAGTACGGTGAAACAGGAAATGCTTGTTGACCGCTGTACGTGGGAAAATGATTATAAAGAAATCACGCAAAAAATCAGAGCCCAGCTTCTTGAATTGGCATATGCTGCAAACGGAGAATATACGGCTGTACTTATGCAGGGAAGCGGATCGTTTGTTGTAGAATCTGTGCTGACGACTGCACTTTCAAAATCCGATAAAGTGCTGATCATAACGAATGGCGCATATGGAAAAAGGATTGTGAAAATGGCCGAGTGCATCGGACTGAATCATGTGGAATATGGCGTTGAGTACAATGAATTTCCAAAGGAGACTGAAATCCGGAACATCTTACTGGATGATAGTGACATCACACATATTGCAATGGTTCATTGTGAAACGACGACAGGGATTTTAAATCCGATAGAAATGGTTTCGAAGATATCAAAGGAACAAGGGAAAACCTTGATTATTGATGCGATGAGCAGCTTTGGCGGAGTTGACATGAATGTACCTGAACTTGGAATTGATTATTTGATCAGCAGTGCAAATAAATGCATTCAAGGAATCCCTGGTTTTGGTTTCGTCATTGCAAAGCTTGACAAATTGTTGGCATGTGAAGGCAATGCCCGCAGTCTGTCCCTGGATTTATATGATCAGTGGAAAGAGATGGACAAGGATGGAAAATGGCGTTTCACATCTCCGACACATGTAGTGGCTGCGTTTGCTAAAGCGTTGGAAGAATTAACGGAAGAGGGCGGCATTCCAGCCAGATTCGCCCGCTATAAAAATAATAATGATAGGCTGAGGGAGCTTATGGGTAAATTGGGCATTCATGCGTATATCTCACCTGATAAACAATCGCCCATCATTACAACATTCCTTTTTCCTGATGAAACCTTTGATTTTGGGGACTTCTACAATTTTATCAAAGAGAGGGGTTACGTAATATACCCCGGAAAGCTGACTGATATAGATACATTCCGAATCGGCAATATTGGCGAAATCCATGAAGAAGATATCGAGGAACTTGGCAGGATCGTAGAAAAATATATGAAAGTGGTGACAGTATGAATAAGGTAGAGGGAATCATTTTGGATTGGGCTGGAACAGCTGTGGATTTTGGGTGTTTTGCACCAGTGAATGTTTTTGTGGATATTTTTAAGAATGCTGGACTGGACGTGACGATGGAGGAAGCCAGAGCTCCGATGGGCATGCTGAAAATCGACCATATTCGTGCGATGCTGACCATGCCAAGGATATCTTCGTTATGGGAAGAACAATACGGAAGGCCATTCAATGAGGAAGACGTTGAAAAACTATATGCTGAATTCGAACCGGCACTGATGATGTCATTGGCGGATTATACAGATCCAATACCAGGGGTTATCGAGACAGTGGAAGCGTTAAGAAATCGTGGCCTGAAGATTGGGTCGACAACGGGTTATACGGATACAATGATGGAGGTCGTCGTAGCAAATGCTTTGAAAAAAGGGTATCGGCCGGATTTTCATGTCACCCCGGATGCAACCCATTCGATTGGAAGGCCTTATCCTTACATGATATATCGGAATATGGAAGAATTGAAGTTAACCGCATCATGGAAGGTAGTGAAGGTAGGAGATACCATTTCCGATATGCAAGAGGGAGTCAATGCTGGGGTATGGTCGGTCGGAATCATTGTCGGAAGCTCCGAGATGGGATTGAGTTTGAATGAGTATACAAGTTTACCAGAACGAGATAAACAAAATCTCATCTCTAAAACGGCAGACACCTTTATGCAAAACGGGGCAGACTTCACCATCAAAACGATCGAGGAACTGCCTGAACTCATAGATCGAATCAACCTTCTTATAACAGAAGGGAAAAGACCTCATTCAAGCTAACATTCAGTGCCAGAAAAGTGCAGCATCTTTCATCCTTGAGTAGGAATGAGGGATTGCTGCACTTTTTCGCTTTTGGACTGAGTTCTATCTCGATTCTCTTTATTTCTTTTACAAGGTGAGGATTGACTTACGACATCAATCTTTTGTTAGATAACCATTCGATAGATTAATCCAGTAATGACCTGTGGGTCTCATACCGACAATAGTCGTGTCTTAACTGTATTTTTATCTTATTTTTAAGCATCTTGGCTTTTTAAATCCACATCATAATTTTCTTCGATTTTCAATTCTGGTGGCTGTTTTTTAAGTCCTTTTGTCAATACAAGTAAATAAATGATGCCTATTATTAACCAACTTACTCCAAGTATTTTTGAGTGCACATCAAGATTCACAAGTAGTAAAAGATCAAGAGCAGCTCCAATAATAGGAACAATTAAATATAAGACAGTTCCTTTTACCGAACGTTCTCTATTTCTAATATAATAATGAGCAATTACGGAAATATTAACACAAGTATACGCAAGAAACGCCCCGAAATTAATAAATGATGCTACAAGATCTAAACTTAAAAATAAAGCAAGCAAAGAGACAGAACTAATGATCAGTATATTATTTACGGGTGTCCTATATCTCGGATGCAGGGTACCAAAGAACTTTTTAGGAAACTGTCCATCGCGCCCCATCGTATAGAGGACTCGTGATGCACTTGCCTGGGACGACATGGCACTGCCCAATACAGCTAATGCGTAAAGCGCAAGATATATTGAGTACATCACCTTTCCACCAACAAGTTTAATAATTTCATAGGCAGCCGAATCAGGATTATTAAATGTGTGATACTCTGGCCATACAAGATACGAGAAATATGCAACACTTGTAAAGATTAAACCACCACCAAGGGTAATTAAAATAATAGCTCGGGGAATTGTTTTCTTAGGGTTCACTGTCTCTTCCGCAAACGCTGTAACTGATTCAAACCCAAGGAAACAAAAGCATAATAATGCTGCTCCAGCTATTGTATAAGAAAAGGGTTCTTTCGAATTATAGAATGGCTCAAGAGATAAAAGAGTTGCCGTGCTTTCGCCCATAAAAATTTCCTTAATAGAAAAACCTATAAAGATAAGGATAAAAAGTAAAGCGAAAATCGTTATGAATGCGTTTACATTTGTGGCAAACTTCAATCCTTTAATATTAATAAAAGTGACGAGCACCAGCATACCTACAATCCAGATGTAACTTGGAATGGAAGGAAAGGCTGCTGAGAAAAAAATACCAAATACTAAATAATTTACCATTGGCATAAATAAATAATCCATTAAGATCACCCATCCGACAAGAAATCCAACAGAGGGATTGATCGATTTTTGCGTATAAACATAAGCAGAACCGGAAGATGGAAACGCAATTGCCATTTTCCCATAACTGTAAGCAGTAAACATCATTACCACTAGAGCAACTATCATTGCCCCCGGAACCGTACCGTGAGAAATATTAGCCGCAATACCATACGTAGTAAAAGCTGTGGTTAACCCCATAAATGAAAAGCCAAACAACACAACTGGAATGAGTGTCAGTGTTCTATCTGTTTTCCTTAAATTTGTCATGTAAAATACTCACCTCTTTTACCTGATTTAACTTTTATAATAAATGGGATTCAAATTATTACTTCCAAAGCTTTTTTAATACGTGGTTTTCTAGAAATCATATAAAAGTCAGAAAGATGCTAGGGAGCCTGCTTTGAATTATCCATGAACTTGTTGTGTAGAACTTATTTTCCCGTTCCCCGTAAGGAATTCCGTCTGCAGAACAACAATGATAATTCCTGCAAAAATCTTCTCACTGGCATCTTTACGGACTCTTGTAATTTCTTTAGTAGTGACTTGTTCAACGTGAATACTGATTTCTAATCAATAGAAAAACTAAGAATATGAGATAACTCTAAGGACGCTTTATTATTTGGACAATAGTAACTCCGTTTTAATTTCTGTATAAGGCATGTTATGATTGATCCCAACTTCGTGATGAACAATTTCACCGTTCAAAGTGCTGATACAATTTCTTACTATTACATCATTTACTATAACCTCTTTCAAACCATTATTCGCAATGTCCATAATATATGGGCCTGTTGTCATCAGCATCATGTTTGTCGAGGTTTGTGGACATAGAGCCGGCATATTCGGGACACAGTAATGTAGGACTTCTTGTTCGTAGTAAACTGGTTCCTCTAAAGTCGTATAACGTGAGGTTTCAATTATACCCGTTCCTGCAATATCAATAATGATAGAATTAGGTTGCATCTTACTGACCATCTCTCGTGTTATGAGAGGTTCGGTTACCCCTGGCATCGGATAAATTGTATTAATTAAAACATCACTTTGAATAAGTTCTTCGAACATCATATCTTTATCCCAACACAAAATGTCCACCCCTGGCAACTGATTGTTCAAATAATCGATGCGTTTCATTGAGGCTTCCATGATCGTTACATTCAATCCAAGGCCCACAGCAACTTGCGCAGTATTGAGTCCAGCATTGCCACCACCAAGTATGAATACTTTGCTCGACGGTAAACCGGCCAGTTTCCGGAGAAGTATTCCTTTTCCTCCATAACCATATTGAGCATATTTGACTGCTTCAAGCATTGCCAATGTTCCTGCAATTTCACTCATTGGTTTAATCGTAGGTCTTGTCCTATCAGGTAAAACGATTAATTCCATTGATATTGAAATTGCTTTTTTATCTAGTAATGCCTGTGTCATCTCATGATTTACATCTTCCGCCAAATGAAACCATGCCATTATCATTTGATTTTCTTTAAGAAGGCCGTATTCATATGGTTGAAGCTCCTTCACTTTAACAACAAATTCTGCCTTCTCATAAATTTCGTCAATCGTGTTTACTATTTTTGCTCCAGCCAAAATATATTTCTCGTCACCAAAACCACTAGCTTCACCTGCCCTGCTTTGTATTAGTACTTCATGACCGAAAGCTGTTAATTTTTTTACCCATGATGGATTTAATCCCACTCTAGTCTCTGCGGTTTTTAATTCTTTAGGAACTCCTACTATCATTGTTCATTCTCCTTTTTAATTGTATTTAATTTATTGAACATTCTAAAATCTTACAGGGAAATGATAACCCTTTCATTAGACACGAGGTTAAATGTATATTAGTTTTTTTTTAACCAAGCACTTTTGGTCATTTTGTACTTTTATGAATATAGCTTTGGTGAAAAAGTGATAATTTTTCCATTGTTTATCTAATGTTTTGGTCGTTTTAAGTTTCAGTACTTCATCGTTCATGCACACATATAACTGATGAAAAATGGTGGAAATTATAAAAGATTATCAGGTTGATTGAGGTATTTCATTAAAGCATGTAAAAGAACATTACTTGGGGTTAAACGAGATAGAGATCCATATTTTATGGGCTTAGACTTTCTAGTATAGTTATAATAAAATGATACAGCTAACAATTATTAAATGAGGAGGTACACATGCTTACAGTACAAGATGTTCTTAAGCGCTCACTCTTTTCAAAGACGGAGGTAGTTGCGGGGGCTAACGGGTTGCACCGTCAAGTGAAATGGACACATGTCCTTGAAATCCCGTTTTTTGATGATACCATCTTTCAGGGAGGGGAACTGATACTCTCCACCGGATTTGGGTTTGAATGGAGAGACTCCTCTAATACTTCATTTTTGTTAAATCTTATCGAACGCAACGCCTCATGTTTATGTATAGAACTTGGACACCACTTCGAAAAGGTCCCTAATGAAATGATCGAGATGGCAAATGAGTATAACTTTCCGATTATTATTTTCAAAGAATTCATAAATTTCGTTGAAATAGCACAGGATCTACATTCGTTTATCATTAATGCTCATCATGAGAAGTTGGTTACATTAGATTCGATATCAAGAAAGTTCCATTCATTGTCACTCACTACTCATGGGTTATCAAATATTTTAAAGTTGTTGCAACAGAAGACAGAAGCACCAATTATCTATCTTCCTATTGATGGAACACCTTTTTCGATTCCAGGATTGAAAAATGAATTCATGGAACAGCTACTTCAAACCATTTATGAAGATAAAGAACACTGGCAAGACCGAATTACAAATGATTCGCCCGTTGAATGGAAGGCATTAAACCATACTATTCTTCTCCAACCGATCGGGGCAATGGATCAAATCTGGGCGTACCTTGTTATGGTTTTAGATCGTGAATCGGATGAATTCGATTTCCTAATCCTTGATCGTGCTTCTCTAGCAATCTCACAAGACTTACTGCGCAAACATTATTTGGACGAAAAACGATTACGTTTAGAATCTACATGGCTAAATGATTTACTTTATAGACGCATCAATAATGAGGAACAAGCAAGGGGATTTATTTCGTTAAAATCTAAGCACGCTTCTATACATTATCGAGTTGCAATCGTTGATATCGAAGATGTTTTTCATCCGTCTTCATTAAGTTTATCTGATGAAGAAAATGAATCTGCTATATATCATTATTCTTTAAAAATTCGATCTGGGTTCGCAAAATATTCTTTTACACCCTATATCACATCAGTAAGAAATCAGATTATTGTATTAGCTATTGATCTTGGAACTGCCGATTCCTCTAAGGCACGCTTCTTGAAAGTGATCAATGCCTTGCTATATGTTAAAGAAGGTGAATCTAGCCAAATCCGTATAGGCGTTGGGCGACAATACCAGTTACTTTTGGATGCTCATACTGGTTATCGAGAAGCGCAGTTAGCTTTAAATTATCGTACGTTTTCAACAAGTGCCTTTTACGAAGACCTTGGCATCCTTCGGTTGATACAATTAATTCAACATGATCAAGATACAGCCCATTTTATTGAAGACTATCTCTCTCCTTTAATATCCTATGATAAGGAATATGGAACGGAATTGCTTCTGACTTTAGCAAAATACTTTGAGCTTGATCGCTCAAAGAAGCTTACTGCTCAAAAATTACATGTTGTAAGACAAACACTCTATCATCGGCTGGAAAAAATAAAAAAGATTCTTGATCTTGATTTTGATATGCCGGAGAACAGATTAAACGTTGAAATGGCTTTGAAAGCATATCAACTCATACAACAAGTGGGAGTACCTACGAAGTAGTTATCAACCGCCAACCACGGGGCGATGTTAAGACCGAGGATAAAAATAATTTAGCAATAATATTAACGTCCCATACCCTTACTCCATTTACCATTCATACTTTCTTAATGAATGGTAAGTTTTAGTGATTGGAAATAAACAACTTTGTAGATTTTTAAAATGAACAGAGTTATTTAATGTCTGCTTATTGTAAAAAATGAAAAAAGAGTGTACCATTAAATGAGAATGATAATCAATCACATTTGGTTACCGGGGAGTGGGCGTAAATGGAACAAGATTTATATGATGTAACGGTTATTGGGGGAGGGCCAGCAGGCCTTTACTCCACTTTTTATAGCGGACTTAGAGAAATGAAAGTTAAACTGATTGAATACCAGCCACGGCTAGGCGGGAAAATTCATGTCTATCCGGAGAAAATGATTTGGGATGTAGGAGGGCTGACACCCACTACTGGGGAAAAATTAATTGAGCAGCTAGTGGAGCAAGGTTTAACATTCAATCCAACAGTCGTCTTGAATGAAAAAGTGGAATCCATCACACGGAATGAAGAAGGTATCTTCGTTTTACATACGGCTTCAGGTCAAATGCACTTTTCCAAGACGATCATTGTCGCGGTTGGCGGCGGAATTCTGAATCCGCAAAAGTTGGAAATAGACGGGGCAGAAAGGTTTGAGGTCTCCAATTTAAACTATACTGTTAAGTCTTTCAATCGATTCAAGGATAAGACGGTGATCATCTCAGGCGGCGGGAATTCTGCTATAGACTGGGCAAATGAATTGGAGCCCATCGCCAAAAAGGTGTATCTGACATACAGGAAAGATAGTTTAGCAGGTCATGAATCACAAGCAAGGCAATTGATGGAAAGCTCTGCTGTTTGTTTTTTGAATACGACGATTACAAAACTGATCGCCTGCGCTGATCATGAATCAATTGAGCATGTTGAACTGACGAATCACGCAACGGGAGAGGTTTCTTACTTGCCGATCGACGAAGTCATCATCAATCATGGTTATGAGCGTGATACATCGCTGCTTCGAAATAGTAAAGTGGATATAGCCATAGCCGACAATTATTATATTGAAGGTACTTCTTCAAGTGAATCCTCGATGGATGGAATATACGCTGCCGGTGATATCCTTAAGCATGAAGGTAAATTGAACCTAATAGCAGGTACTTTTCAAGATGCAGCAAATGCCGTAAACAAAGCAAAGCAATATATCCAGCCTGACGCTCACGGAGTGGGGATGGTTTCTTCCCATAATGAAATCTTTAAAAAGCGCAACAGGGAATTGATCAAGGAAATGATGAAACCGGCTGGGGTACTTTAAAGGGAAAATAAAAGCTCCAGGGCCTCATGGGCCCTGGAGCTTTTTAGCACTTATAGAGATTCTTTAATGACCTTCTTGTAATGAAATACGGATAGGATTCCGAAGATCGAATACAATGCCGTGTATAATGCCATAACAATGATCATCGGTGTCCAAACTTCGGTCCCGAATAAGAACCATCCTGATTGGACTGCGAAATAACTATGAAGCAGCCCGATGACTAAAGGAATGCCGAAATTGAAAACTTGTTTTGCTTGGATTCCTCTTAACAAGTCACCTCGCGTGAATCCCAGTTTCCTTAAGATGGTGTAATTGGATTTTTCACCTTCACTTTCATCCATTTGCTTGAAATAGAGGATGCAACCGGATGTGATGAGGAAGGTTAATCCCAAGAAGGCGACGATGAACATGATAAGACCCATATTCTTCTTCTGAGTGTTGAACATTTCAAATTGGGAATCATTCACATGTTCTTCTTTAAAACTCATTTTATTGAATAGATCATTCGCTTTTTCAAGTTCAGCTTCATCCTTCACATCAATGCCGATATTTACAGATGATACTTTTTGGATTTTTGGGTCGACATCCTTTTTCAAACGGTCGAAAATTGTTTGGTCTACAATGGCAACGGGCAATCCGCCATTCGTGAAGTAATAGGACAGGATGCTATCATCATTCAATCCCATGTATGTTTGCGGAATCGCTTCATTTTTGCCTTTCAGTTCAATCTTTCCGGAATCCTTCAAGGACATGACTTTCTCCATCATATTACTGTATCCGCTGAAAAGGGTCTCATCTTCAGCAAGGTTGATTCCTTTAACGGATTCATCACTGATGACGGGAACAGTCATGATGTCAGGATCAAAGTTCACTCCTTCGAGGCTCGTTTCCATTATTTCCTTTACATTGACATCCACTTGAATGACATCTATCACCTTTTCGTCATAATCAATTTTACTGTCGGATAAAGCTTCTTTGAATGTATTCGCATCTCCCCTATCCGTCATCGAAAAATCGGTGGGGATACTACTTTGAGCCATTTTCTCCGCTGAGTAGTAGGAGATATAGCTTAATGATAATAACCCGATCGCCAAAGCGGAAACGGTCGTGATGATCGTCAATAATATCGCATTCGATTTCATCCGGAACATGATAGATGAAAGGGACAATACTTCATTAATGTTCAAATAGCCATTTTTCTTTTTACGGATGATATTAAAGATGAAGCTTACGGATCCTTTATAGAATAGGTAGGTACCGATGATGACGGTTGCCAAAATGAATATCATGGCCATAAAAAGCTCGGTCATCTCTGTAAAAGCTCCATCGAATAATTTGGATGAAACGACATAGCCAGCAATGATCAGGATGATCCCGAATATCCCGAGGATCATTTCGAACATCGAAACCTTTTTCACTTTTCCTTCCGTCATTGAAGTCACTCTAAATAATGATAGAATGGTCTGCCTTTTAATGAAGGCATAATTCATCAACATGATGAAAAGATAGATGGCGCTAAAAACGAGCAAGGTTTGCACTAGCGGCTGAAAAGAAAATTTAAGGGTTGCGATTGCCTGGACACCCATTATTTTAAATAGGATCATGATAATCAATTTTGAAGCGGCAAACCCTACAAAGATTCCCAGGAATACGGAACAGTAATACAGGATCAGGTTTTCCACACTCAGGATCCGGAATATCCTGTTCTTCGTCATGCCTATCAATTGGAATAAGCCAATTTCTTTACTGCGTCTTTTTATGAAAATGCTATTGGCATATAAAAGGAATATGGAAACAATTGCAACAAGCAGGATCGATGCAGCCTTGATGGAGGCGGCCCCTTTCACCGTACCCTCCGCTTCATCCAGCGCTGGGTCATATTGCAAGGTGACAAAAGCAAAGTAAAGGGAAGCGCTGAAGACCAGGGCAAACACATACAGATAATAGTTCTTCAGATTTTTCTTCAAATTTCGCAAGATGAGTTGATTAATGCTCATTTTGAACCCCTCCCAATACACCTTGTGTTTTCATGATGTCCTTGAAGAAGGTTTGTCTGGATTGTTCACCTTTATTCAATTGTGTATATATTTGTCCATCTTTAATGAAAATGACTCGGCTGCAATAACTAGCCGCCACTGGATCATGGGTTACCATGATGATGGTCGCTTTGCGCTTTTGATTCATTTCGCTCAGTTTGTTCAGTAAATCGGAAGCTGATTTGGAATCAAGCGCCCCAGTCGGTTCATCCGCAAATATGATGCTTGGATCATGGATGAAAGCCCGTGCTGCAGACGTACGCTGTTTTTGACCGCCGGAAATTTCATTTGGGTATTTATCCTTCACTTCATATATGCCAAGTTCCTTCGCCACGCTATCAAACTTTTGTGCCGCTTCGTTATTGGGCGTTTTGGTAATGGACAAGGGCAGAAGGATATTTTCTTTGACAGTCAGTGTGTCCAATAAGTTATATTCCTGGAAGATGAAGCCTAGATGGTTCTTACGGAATTCGGCCAACTTCTTTTCTTTCATCCCCGAAATCTCTTTTCCATCGATCGTAATGGTGCCGTTGCTAATTTTATCAATCGAGGAAAGGACATTAAGTAAAGTCGTTTTTCCTGAACCGGATGCACCCATGATACTTACGAATTCACCTTCTTGTATGCTTATATCAAGACCCTTTAATACTTCTTGTTTATTGAATTTATTACCATAGATTTTATGGATTTTTTTCGCTTCTAATATATTCATTTGGATACACTCCTTTTTTTCTATATCCTCATTATAAAAGGCTATGTATTTCTTTTCCTTCGTTTGGACGAACAAAGAATAAAAGCATGTGACACTTTTGTCACATGCTTGTGATATTCACGAAATCATTCCTTTTTGGGAAGGTCAAGGTAAAGGTCGTTCCGGTTCCAAGCTCTGATTTCACGTCAATGGAGATGAATAGGGACTCGGCTGCATTCTTTGTTAAATATAAACCCATGCCTGTTGCCGCAGTGTCACGATGATTTGTCGTGGAAGTGAATCCTTTATCAAATATGCGGGATAAATCCTTTGGGTCGATGCCCCGTCCAGAATCTTTCACTTCAAGAACCATTTGTCCAGCTTGTTCATGGCTATATATCAGGATATCTGAGTTTTCACTGTATTTAATGGAGTTGGTCAAGAGCTGCCTCATGATGAAGGCCAGCCATTTGGCATCAGTAAGCACTTCGGTTACATCCAATTGTATGTCGAAGCCGATCCCTTTTTGAATGCACCATGATTGCAGCGTTTTAATCTCATCAAAGATTATTGTTTCCAAATCGGTTTTCTCTATATACAAATCATTTTCGATGAAAGGCATGCGCCCTTGATGGAGCTGCTGATCAAGAAGTAGGTGAATGCGGAGCCACTCATAAGTCAAATGCGATTTCAGCAATTCATCATCCAAGCGGTCAATCATTAAATGCATCGCCGTCAATGGTGTCTTCACTTCATGAATCCAAGCTAATAATTCATCCTTCTCCTGCTCTAAAGTCATTTGACCAATTGATGCCGATTGCTTCAATATTTCGGTTTGGTTAATGATGCTGTTTTCTATGATTTTTTCGAAAGGACTTTCTGGTTCGGCTATATTCGTAATATCCAGGTTGTCTTCCCGCGCTTCTAAACTTTTATAAAAATATGTTTCTTTTTTATAGCGGAATATCAAAAATATAATGAATATGAGCAATGATAAAAAAACAATATACAGTATGGGCTTTAACGGTATCGCCGTATCAAGATAAGCGACAAAGATAATGAATAGATGAAGAAGTATGTAGAATATGATCCAGCTGAACCTTTCTACGAGAAATTTTCTGATCATGCATTTGCCTCTTCTACGGCGATATAGCCCTGTCCAACCTTCGTTTCGATAAAATGCCCTAAACCCAGTTCATCCAATCTCTTTCGTAAACGGTTCACATTCACTGTAAGGGTGTTATCGCTTATGAAACGTTTGTCATCCCATAAGCTGTTGATCAATTCTTCACGGCTTACGATCTTGTTTTTCTGTTCAATGAGTTTTTTTAAGATGAAAATTTCATTTTTCGTCAATTCGATTGTGCCAGTCTCGGCCGACACCGTGTTCTTCTCGTAATCCACAGTTGCGCCGCACCAGGTTTTCAACTCGACCTTTTCGGTATTGTAATTATAGACACGGCGTAGGGTGGCCTGTATCTTTGCGATGAGTACATCGAAATGAAAAGGTTTCTGGATAAAATCATCAGCTCCAAGCTGCATGGACATCACCATGTCGGTAGGATGATCACGGGAAGATAAAAAGATGATGGGAACATTGGAATGGGACCGGATCATTCTGCACCAATGAAACCCATCAAACTTCGGTAACTGTATATCAATGATGACCAAATCAGGTTTTATTTCCGTGAATTCCTGAACCACTTTACTAAAATCGCCGATTCCGTAAATATCATAAGACCATTGCGCCAATCTATCTTTAATTTCATTGAATAACGTCGTATCATCTTCTATCAATAGTAGTTTAAACAAAAGGGTTCACCGCACTTTCCAGCTTTTTCTTAAAAGTATATAGTAAAAACTCTATAGGTTCTAGAGGTAGGGAGGAACAGGAACTGTAATAGCCTGACGGTTGTGTGTAAACCATTATTATATTAGAATTGACAATAACGAATGGAGGAAGTGAATTTATGTCTGATTTTCCTAATTGCCCTGCATGTGATTCAGAATATACATACGAAGACGGAAGCCTTTTTGTTTGCCCGGAATGCGCCCATGAGTGGGCGGTGGAAGCGGAAACGGAAAATGGTGATCAAAAGAAGATTATCAAGGATGCTAATGGAAATGCCTTGAACGATGGTGATACCGTTACGGTAATCAAGGACCTTAAAGTGAAAGGGAGCTCATCCGTTTTAAAAATGGGCACTAAAGTCAAAAGCATCCGTCTAGTTGATGGAGATCATGATATTGATTGCAAGATTGATGGTTTTGGTGCGATGAAATTAAAATCCCAATTTGTTAAAAAGATATAATAATAAAAAACGGCCTAATCCATTGATTAGGCCGTTCTTTATTACGTTAATGATTCCTTCTTAATAAACTTTGTCACCGTTAAAGATTGAGTTCTTAACGACCACATAGTCCACATTCCGGATGGCTTCCAACTTGGTTCCGCCGGAATATGAAATGGAAGACTGAAGATCTTGTTCCATTTCCTTCAACGTATCTTCCAAAGATCCTTTGTGCTCGACATACATCTTTTTACCTTCAACGTTTTTCTTTTCACCTTTTTGGAATTCAGAAGCTGAACCAAAGTATTCTTTAAAGGCCTTTCCATCTTTCTCGATCGTTTGACCTGGAGATTCTTCATGTCCAGCAAATAGTGAACCGATCATGACCATGGAAGCTCCAAATCTAACTGATTTAGCAATATCACCATTCGTGCGAATGCCGCCGTCAGCTATGATTGGCTTGCTTGCCGCTTTTGCACACCAGCGAAGTGCAGCTAGCTGCCAGCCGCCCGTTCCAAATCCAGTCTTGATTTTAGTGATGCAAACTTTCCCTGGCCCGATGCCAACCTTTGTAGCATCCGCACCGGCATGTTCCAATTCCCGTACCGCTTCAGGAGTTCCCACATTTCCTGCTATGACAAAACTTTCAGGTAAATGTTTTTTAATATGCTGTATCATCTTTATCACGGCATTGGAATGGCCGTGTGCAATATCTATAGTAATGTATTCAGGCACAATGTTGTCAGCCGATAATTGTTCAATGAATCCGTATTCTTCTTCTTTAACGCCGACACTGATGGAAGCGATCAACTCTCGTGAATGCATATCTTTAATGAAAGTCAGTCGTTTTTCTGGCTCAAAACGATGCATTACATAAAAGTAACCGTTTTCAGCTAAGTAAATGGCAATCTTTTCATCAATGATCGTTTGCATATTGGCAGGTACTACAGGTAACTTGAATGTATGTTTACCCAAAGTAACGGATGTATCACACTCAGAACGACTATTTACTACACATTTTGCAGGAATTAATTGAATATCTTCATAATCAAACACATTTTCCATGTTATGCACCTCTATATACGAATATTTTTATATTTATTTATTAAAATTGTTCGCCCAATAGGTAATGTACATCATTTTTGACAGTAAGTCAAAATTTTTAATGGTTTTATTTTGATTTTATTTCAGCTGATGGAAAATCCGTTACAGGGCAGGAAGCTGAAAAAGGCGAACGAACATGATACTATGGAACGTTGATTTCCTCTTCAGGCACTCGCTTTCCGCGGGCGGTCCGCCCTTTCCCGCAGGAGTCTCGAACACCCGCTCCAATCAACTTTGTTTTAACTTTTTAGTTAGAACTCCTTTTGCCTACACACTCGATATTAATGGAGTTTGTCTACAGTTTTTTAGGTTTTTAGAATATGCCCGTTGCTTTCCACTCCTGGCAATCTGCAGGTGAACTCGCTTTCTTTGAGTTTGTCGACCTAATGGGAATGGTTTCAACCCGCACCTTGGTTAAGACTAGGTTATCCTTCATGTTTTTTACAGTAATCCTTAATGGATTGAAGAAATTCCGGCCGAATAACTGGCTAGCCAAGACACCAAAGGCGCTTGCTTTGAGGAGGCTTGGCAGACAGTCGGCGGAAAGGGAGCGGATTTCTGAAATCAACTCGAATGTTTTTAAAAAGAAAAAACTGCAGGCGGGCTCATCCCGAACCTTGGTTAAGACAAGGTTATCCTTCATGTTTTTTTACAGTAATCCTTAATGGATTGAAGAAATTCCAGCCGAATAACTGGCTAGCCAAGACACCAAAGGCGCTTGCTTTGATGAGGCTTGGCAGACAGTCGGCGGAAAGGGAACGGATTTCTGAAATCAACTCGAATGTTTTTATTTGTCTACAGCCTTAAATACTTAAGTATTTTCACCAATCTGTATGACTTTTACACCTTTACGTTTTTTTACATCTTCTTAACGGGACCGACATGGCACTAAGTTAAAATGATAATGGGTAACGAATAAGAATGGGGGGATTGGCATGAAGGTTGAATTACATTGTCATACGAACATTTCAGATGGTTCCAGTTCTTTTGAAGAACTATTGGAGACTGCAAAAAGGGAAAGCATTGGCCATATAGCGATTACGAATCACGATACAACGATGAGATTGCAAGAGATGGTGGAACGGGGAAAGGAAATAGGAATTGAAATCATCCCTGGAATAGAAGTTTCTGGTTATGACTTTGCAAGAGGAAGGCGTGTACATATTTTGGGCTATTTTGTTGAGCCTGGTCATAAGGCGCTTGAGGAGCTATGTAATCCACTGATTCATAAGAGGAATGCAGCTTCTGAAAAAATGGTGGAACGGCTGATTCATGCAGGATATCGAATAACTTGGGATCAGGTTTCTAAATTCAGGGGAGGAACCGGTGTTTATAAACAGCATATTATGCTGGCGCTGCGCGAATCGGGGTATACGGATTCTATCTATGGAGATTTGTATAAGAAGATCTTCAGTCGCGGCCAAAATGGAGAAGAGCCAGGCATTGCCTTCATTCCTATGGAGTATGTGGATGCCATCCTTGCTGTGAAGGCGATTCGTGCTGCCGGAGGCGTTCCGGTCCTTGCTCATCCTGGACAATACGGGAGCTTCGAAATTATTCCCGATCTTGTAGAAGCAGGGCTTGAAGGGATTGAAGTTCTTCATCCTCATCATGGTCATGAAGAAGAGGAAAGAGCGATTTCATATGCAGATCAATATAATCTCATTAAGACAGGAGGTTCGGATTTTCATGGGGATTATGGGGAGAATCCGATTCGGCTTGGCAGCATGAGCCCTGGAAAGGAATGTGTGGATGCTTTGAAATTAAGGAAAAAAAGCATGTCCATTAATGATGTGGTATTGAAAAATATCGATCTATGAAACCAGGAGTTTTGCTGTGAAAGCGACCTGATCATATGCTGGATGTCGTATTGAAAAGATCCATAAAATAAGTATTCCCTTTCGTTCTGGTAATTGACCAGGACTTTTTTTTTACAAGAAAATCATGGTAGCTTCATATTTTCTCATTACACTGACACTAACAAGGAAAAATAGGTATTGGACAGATCTAATATTTAAAGGGGGATTTCTGTTGGCGGAAAAAAACTTTTTAGTGGATCATTTAATATCGGAAATTAAGAGTGGGACCTTTCAATTGGATAAAAAGTTACCTTCAGAGCATATACTCGCTGATCAATTTAATGTTCCAAGAATGGTTGTCAGGAAGGCATACGAGCAGCTTCAAGATTTAGGCTTTATCTATTCAAAGCAAGGTAAGGGAAGTTATGTCCAGGAAAGCAAGAAGCAAATTCCGTTAATTCTATCCGGAGATGTCAGTTTCACCGAGAAAATGAAAGAATTCCAGTTTTCCTTTCAAACGAGTACTATTTTTTGCGAAGAAATTTCTTATGATCAGAAGATTTTTCAAAGCCTCGAGGCGGAAAGGGATGACAAGGTCTTTAAAATTGGCAGGCTTAGGTTAATGGACGATTTCCCGATTGCTCTTCATAC
The DNA here is from genome assembly GCF_006680105.1 of Bacillus sp. B4EP4a. NCBI lineage: Bacteria > Bacillati > Bacillota > Bacilli > Caryophanales > Bacillaceae > Bacillus > Bacillus sp. B4EP4a. The sequence goes on along the minus strand of NZ_VHIK01000029.1, from coordinate 169,623 downwards.
ATCTTTTGTAGCAAAATCAACATTTCCTGAAATTGAAAAGGACGGTCCTGATATTACCTCTATGTTTCAATATTATAGGCAGCATGGCTTTGTGGAATTCGGATCCAGCAGCAGTACACTGAACGTGATTTTTCCTACTCTTTTCGAACGGGATATTTTGCAGTGTTCAAGTTTAATTCCACTTTTGCAAGTGGAATCGTTATGCCGGGATAAGCGGAGCAATCAAGTACTTGAGCACACGGTCATAATCTATCGAAGCGATTGTTTCACATATGTTATATAAAAACTTCCATTCCAGATATCGCTCGAATTCACAAGTAAATGCTCTGAATTCACGAGTAAAAGTACGAAACTCACGAGTAAATGCTTCGAATTCACGAGTAAAAGTACGAAACTCACGAGTAAAGCTCGAATTCACGAGTAATGGCACGAAATTTTGAATAGTGTATGTCCGGCTTTAACAAATTTCATACAAGATTTACTCTTTCTTAACGTACGTTCACTTGGCAACAAGATACATTGAAGATGTAGCGGGAAACTAAAACATTGGAGGCCAATGGAATGAGAAGAAGGGAAAGAACCGAGATTTTGATTCAAGGCTCTGAGGACATTGCGAAGGAATTTGCCAAGGAAATAGCAATGAAATATAAAGTTACCGTCATTCAAAAGCCAGAGAGTGCCCTTGTGTTGCTAAAGACAAGGGAAACGGCAAAAAAAAGCTTGTTTTATCTTGGGGAAATGCTGGTGACCGAATGCACGGTCCAAATTCAGGATTCAATTGGGATTGGTATCGTTAAGGGACATCGGGAAGAGCTGGCACATCGTTTAGCTATCATTGATGCTGCTTATCAGGCTGATCTTGGCGAAACGAGATCATGGTCACATGTTTTGGAAAATGAGAAGGAGAATATACAGAAAAATCTTCAAGAGCTGAATCGATCAATCTTAAGAACCAAGGTAAACTTTGAAACAATGGATGTTCAATAAGGGGGGAAAGTAATGAATTTGGATGTAGTTCATGATATACAAACTGTTTATAGAAAGCTTGTAACGGCGACTTCAAGACCTGGAACTTTAGTGGTTTTGGAGAGGGAAGCCAAGACTTTGGATGTTCAAATGGAATGCCTATCTTCTACTATCCTGCTTGCACGAACGGTACTTGACCCTGAAGTGACTTTTAAGGTCATTGCAAAGGAGGGGGAGGCGGTGTCAAGAATGATCAATCAGCTTACTTATTCAAAGCCTGTCGATTTGCCGGAAGCGGATTTTATCTTTATTTTACATGATGCCTCCGAGGAGCAAATGAAGGAAGCGATAAATAAAGCAAAGGTAGGAAATCTGTTTAACCCCCATGAATCGGCAATGATCATTCTAGAAGTGCCGGATGTAACGAAAGGGGACTCAATGATTCTTTCTGGACCGGGAATTCAAGAGGAATCATTCATAAGCCTCCCGAATGTCTCCGCCTGGCTTGGTGTAAGGAACGAAAAAAACATAGAATTCCCTTTAGGAATCGATATGTATTTTGTGGATCAACAAGATCGTTTAATAGCTTTACCGAGAACGACTCAAATCAAAGAAAATGGGGGTGAGATTATATGGGATATGTTGCAGTAAAGGGAGGAACAAGGGCGATTGAGGAATCGATCAAACGCTTAAAGTATGAACGGGTCAAAAAAGGGACGGCTATAGAGCTGCATAAGATAGAAGCTGGGATGAGAGGGCTGATTGATCAGGTTATGTCAGAAAGCAGTTTGTATGATCAATCACTGGCTGCACTTGCCATTAAACAGGCTGAAGGCAATCCGGAAGAAGCTGTTTTCCTCTTAAGGGCCTATCGATCCACTTTGCCGCGAAAACATGTTTCACGTGTGATCAGTTCTGAAAATATGAAAGTGGAACGGCGGATTTCAGCTAGTTTTAAGGATGTACCTGGCGGACAGATTTTAGGTGCCACGACCGATTATACACATCGGTTACTAGATTCGGAGCTGGAAAATGAATCGGATATAAGCATTCAAGATTGGTTACGGGCTTTTCAAGAAGAAAATCATTCAACAGAATATCAGAACCATATGGCTGATTTAAACTCTCTGCCTAAAGTTTTGAACTACTTAAGAAGTGAAGGCTTATTAGCAAGCTGTGAAAACAATGATTTGCAGCCTGGGGATGTCACAAGGAAAAGTCTGGAGTTTCCTTCAATGCGGAGTGAACGCCTGCAAATTTTAACAAGAGGCCAAACCGGTGCAGTGACATCACTTGCTTATGCAGTCATTCGTGGATATGGTGCACTGCACCCGACAGTAGGGGAGCTGCGGGTAGGTCAGCTGCCCGTCCATCTCGATCACCCGCTGCTCGAAGGGAAAGAGGAAGATAGCTATTATATTGGGGACTTTACAGCAACGGAGGTAGAGATGCTCATTCCGCTTACGGTAGAGAAGGAACAAGGCAAAAAAGAAATAGAGTTTGAAGTTGGCTATGGCATGTGCATGGGACAAAATGAAACAAAATCAATCGCAATGGGCATCCTGGATAATTGCCTGGAAAAACCCAACAAGGAGTTTCCAAGTCACAACGAGGAATTCGTCCTTTATCATATAGATTCAGTTGAATCAACGGGTTTCATCTCCCATTTGAAGATGCCTCATTATGTTACGTTCCAATCCAAGCTTGATAGCATCCGGAAGTCAAAAGATAAGACCACAGAGCAGGAGGTTGGATCGCATGAATAAAACCTATAATTTTGCATTCTTTGATGAAGGGTCGAAACGGGAGATTAGAAGGGCAACACTGAAGGCGATTGCCATTCCCGGTTATCAAGTCCCATTCGCTTCAAGGGAAATGCCGATTGGGCGTGGTTGGGGCACGGGCGGCCTGCAGTTGACATTGTCATTGATTGGAAAGGATGACGTCCTTAAGGTGATCGACCAAGGTTCGGATGAATCCGTTAATGCCGTTAACATAAAAAAACTCGTATCTGACACCACTGGGGTAAGGACGACGGATAGCACAAAAGATGCCTCTTTAATCCAGTCTAGACACAGGGTGCCGGAAGTGCCGTTGCAACGAGACCAGATTTTAATTCTTCAAGTTCCATTACCGGAACCTTTAAGGAATTTTGAGCCGAGCGAACATGAAACGAAAAAGCTTCATGCTGAGAGAGAGTATAGCGGTGCATGGCTTATGTTATTTGAACAAATCATGAAGTACGGAATAATGGCGACGGATGCAGACCATCCGGTGATGGTCCACGACAGGTATGTCATGGCACCAAGTCCAATACCAAGATTCGATAATGCCAAGCTGGACGAAAGTGAAGCGCTCATTTTGTTAGGTGCAGGCAGGGAGAAAAAGGTATATGCAGTACCTCCTTATACAAATGTATCATCTTTGGCATTTGATGATTACGAATTTGAAATCGAGTCCTTTACAAATCATGCTTGCATTCTCTGCGGGTCCAATGATGTGTTTTTGGATGAACTTGTTGATGAGGAATCAGGGGAAACGTATTTCCTATGCAATGATACAAGCAATTGCCTTGAAATGGTCAATCAAAAACAATCATTGGGAGTGAATTAAATGTCTGTGCTAGAGGTACCCGTATTATCGGTTAAACAAATGAACAAACAGTACGGTAACGGATGTTCAATTTGTAAACATATGAAATTAGGAAAAGTGGCGAAAAACTATTGTCACGAATGCGGGACGGTATATGCCTGTAGAGATGTGACGTTTGATTTGTATCACGGTGAAGTTCTCGGAATTGTAGGGGAAAGCGGCAGCGGTAAATCCACTTTAATGAAAAGTTTATATTTTGACGAAGAAGTAACAGATGGAGAAATGTATGTGGCGGGCTTTGAGGATGGAAAAAAGAATTTATTCATGGAGTCAGCCCAGAAAAAAAGATTCGTTCGAAACCACCTGATGGGGAAGGTTTATCAAAACCCGATTCTAGGGTTGAAAATGGATTTCTCCTCGATAGGCAATATTGCTGAGAAGTTAATTTCAGCTGGGAACAGACATGTTGGCAGCATGGAAACAAGAGGCGCCGAGCTTCTTGAAGCAGTCAATATTCCCATTCATCGAATGAAAGAAGAACCAAGGAATTTCTCAGGCGGAATGCAGCAACGGGTCCAGATAGCAAAAGCATTGTCCAACAATCCCCCCATACTGCTTTTGGATGAGGTCACCACGGGTTTGGATTTATCAGTTCAAGCAAGTGTGTTGGATCTAATTAAAGGTCTCCAAAGAGATTTGAATATCAGCATTGTATTGGTATCCCATGATTTGGGCGTAATCCGAATGCTTGCAGACCGTACGCTCGTCATGCTGGAGGGTAAAGTAATCGAGCAAGGTTTAACAGATCAAATACTCGAAGATCCACAGCATCCTTATACCCAAAAATTAGTACACTCACTGCTGTAAAAGAAACTAAAGGAAAATGGGGGAAGAGACATTGTTGCTGATTAAAAATGGAAAAATAATTACGGAAGACTCGATCCTGATGGACCATGATCTCTTAATTAAGGATGATAGAATTTGCCGGATTGCACCTGTGGGAGAAATCGAAATGAGTCCTGAGATGGAAGTGCTGGACGCTTTGGGTGGATATGTTTCACCTGGTTTCATTGATCTCCATTCGGATTATATTGAACATATGACTGCGCCGCGCCCGACTTCTTTAATGAATTTTCAATTGAGCTTAAGAGAAACGGAAAAGGAACTGATTACGCACGGGATCACAACCATGTTTCATTCTCTGTCGCTCTATAAATCCACTGAATACGCATATAAGCCAATTCGGGAGCCTGAGAATGTAAGGAAGCTCATCGACTTAATTGATCAAACACATACGATGAAGCACCTGGTCCGTCATCGGTTTCATGCCCGGTATGAAATCGATAATTTGGAGGATATTGATAGTTTAAAAGAATATGTTTCCGAAAAGAAAGTGCATCTGGTCTCATTCATGGACCACACTCCAGGACAAGGGCAGTATCGGCATCTAGAGATATATCGAAACACTTTAAGGGGGTATAACAATTATAGTGATGAAGCCATTGATGTGATGATCCGGACTCATCAAGTGAAAGAAAAGCTGACGATTGAAAGAATGAAGGAAATTGCACTTCTAGCAAGGGAAAATAATATTGCCGTTGCCTCACATGATGATGATTCAATAGAGAAGCTTGAATTGGTTCACAGCTTCGGAACAAGTATAAGTGAATTTCCAATCACACTTGAGATTGCCCGTAAGGCCCATGATATGGGGATGTATACCATAGCCGGTGCACCAAATGTGATTTTGGGAGGTTCTCACAGCGGGAACTTAAGTGCCACTGAAGCCATTCAGGATGGAAGCATAGACATATTATGCAGTGATTATTACCCTGCGGCCCTGCTGCATTCAATGTTTGAATTGGTCGAAAACCATGGGATGGATCTTGTCGATATGTTTAAGCTAGTTACGATTAATCCCGCAAAGGCAGTCAAGATGGAGGACGAAATTGGGTCGATTCACGAAGGGAAAAAGGCTGACATACTTATTATTGAAAAAATTTCGGGTGATTTCCCTGTAATAACAACTGTGATTGTAGACGGAAAATTGATTCAAAAAACGAATTACAGGATCTAAATTTTAGAAAGCGGGTGGGAAAGTGGAGAACATATTGGAGATCAATGATTTATCAAAGTCTTTTATTTTACATAATCAACGCAAGAATATCCATGCGGTCAGCAACATTACGATCACAGTGAAAAAAGGCGAATTCATTGGCATAACAGGCAAGAGCGGCAGCGGAAAATCAACGATCCTAAAATCGATTTATGGTACCTATCGGGTTCAAGAAGGAGACATCTGGTATGAATCTTCCCACTATGGTGCGATTAATCTAGCAAAAGCTACAGAAAGGGAAATGATATACCTGCGTAAACATGAGATAGGCTATGTATCCCAATTTTTAAATGTCATGCCAAGAACTACAGCAAGGCAGCTCGTTACCGGTGCCATCCTTGAAATGGGACAAACCAGGGAAATGGCCAATATCGAAACGGAAAAAATCCTCGACCACTTTGAAATAGGAAAAGAGCTATGGGACAGTTACCCTGCTACTTTTTCAGGAGGGGAGAAGCTAAGGTTAAATATAGCAAGAGCAATGGTGAAAAGGCCGCGGCTCCTCCTGCTGGATGAACCGACTGCAAGTTTGGATCACGATTCTAAAGTGAAGGTGAAAACCCTGCTGGAACAGCTAATGAACGAAGGAACGACAATGCTAGGCATTTTTCATGACTTGGAGTTCATGAATCGGTTAGTAAATAAAGAATATAGCATACAGAATGGATGTTTTACTCAAGCTATTCAAAAAATTTAACGACGAATTCACATAAATTTTACTGAATGTTCAGCCTCCTTAACGGCAGGTTAGTATTGTACCGGTATTGTTTTATGGGAAGTGACTGAAATAAGAAAAGATCTTTTAAATAGGAGGGAAGATTTAACGTGAAAAAATCGATGATGTCCATATTGATGTTAGTTATTTTGCTGGTGTTCACAGGCTGTTCTTCCACTAGTTCAACAGGTGCAAATGAAGATGATACATTAACCGTAGCATGGCTGCCAAATGAATCCGGGGAAGATTTAGGGGAAGCCCGCGATGAAATCGGGAAGATCTTGGAGGACGCCACAGGGAAGAAAGTCGAACATAAGACCACTACGGACTATAACATTGCAATCGAGGCAATTGCTAATGGAAACGCGGATTTAGCATTCCTGGGAGCGCAAGGATATATTGAAGCAAACAACAAAAACGATAGTGTTCAGCCTCTAGTTGTTCCAAGCGGTGAATCAGGTACGTTGGATGATGCAGTCTATAATAGCTGGCTGGCCGTTCAAAATGCAGATGACTATAAAATTAACGGCGAATACAAGATAGACGGTATCCAAGGGAAAAAGTTCTCTTTCGTATCAAATAGCTCAACATCTGGCTTCAAAGTCCCTTCCACAGGAATCGTTGATTATTTTTCGCAGCAAGATAAGTTTAAGGAATTAAAGGCTGAGGATTTATTGGAAGGCGGGAAAGATAAATTCTTCAGTGAAGTGCTTTATGGAGGTTCACACCAAGGATCCGCTGTAAATCTTTTAACCGGGAAGGCGGAAGTGGCAGCTTTTTGTGACACATGTGTCAATAATTATGTGGAGCTGGCCGATGGAGAAGAGAATAAAGCAGGTGCCGTGTATAAGGTAAAGAAGGATGCAGCTGAACCCTTCAACACAGTTGTAGATAAGACATTCTCACTCATTTCAGTGACTCCAGTTTTGAATGCACCTTTCGTTGTTAACACCGAATTAGTCAGTGAGGAAACACGTGAAAAAATTCTTGAAACGTTGATGTCTGATGAAATAGCAAATAATGAGAAAGTTTTTGTACCAGAAGACTCTAAGTTATCAGGTCTATTTAAACGGGTGAGCGGAAAAGAAAGATTGGTAGAAGTTGAGGATGACTGGTTCAATCCAATTCGGGAATTATCTAAATAAAGGCAGTAAAATGTAGGAGGATCATACATGAAAACATTATTGGAAGTGAAAAATGTCTCAAAACATTTTGGAAATGGTACAAAGGCGTTATCCAATATTGACTTCACTGTGAAAGAAGGAGAGTTCGTTTCGATCATAGGTCCATCTGGAGCAGGGAAATCAACTCTTCTTCGATGTATCAATAGGATGATCGATGCTTCTAGCGGAGAAATCATTTTTGATAATGATCATGTATACAAGGTGAATAAAAGGGAGTTAAAGAAGGTACGCAGGAAAATAGGGATGGTTTTTCAGCATTACAATCTTGTAAATAGACTAAGTGTGATTGAAAATACCCTGCATGGACGATTAGGCTATAAATCTACACTGGCTGGAATCCTTGGACTTTATAGTGAAGAGGAGAAGCTTCAGGCTGCTAAAGTTCTCCAAATTCTCGGTCTGGAAGATCAAATCTATAAAAGGTCTGATCAGTTGAGCGGAGGCCAGAAACAGCGGGTTGGTATTGCGCGGGCGCTTATCCAAAATCCTAAATTGCTATTGTGCGATGAACCGATTGCCTCCCTTGACCCGAATTCTTCCAAAGTGATCATGGATCATTTAAGGAATATCTGCACTTCCATGGGAATCACGGTAGTAGTCAACCTACATCAAGTCGATGTTGCCCTGAAATATTCGGATCGAATCATCGGTGTGAATAGTGGCAAGGTTGTTTTCAATGGCACAACTCAAAATATAACCTCAAATGATATCCATCAGATTTATGGATCAGATGAAGGGAAGTTGATTTTTGATTTGGGAGGTTCCCATGTCGGCTGATGTTTTTGCAAAAAAGAGAAGAAATTCACTTGTATTGTTTTTGCTTATTGGGGCTGCGACGGCTGTTTCCATTATCATTACAGAATTCAGCATCGCAAAAGGGGTTACCTCCGTTCCTAAGGCTATACAATGGTCGTTATCGAATTTTTATCCAACAAAGGAATCGCTTACCAAACTGCCAGACATTTTGATAAAGCTGAAAGAAACACTATTAATATCCGTTGCTGCAACCACATTCGCGGGAATATTGGCCTTCGTATTTGCAATATTGGGTTCCAATACGACAAGAGTTAATGCATTTTTCGGAGGGTTTAGCCGTGGGATAGCAGTTTTATTTAGGAATATTGATGTCTCAATATGGGCGTTGGTTCTGTTATTTTCATTTGGACAAAGTTCCTTGACCGGTTATTTTGCCTTGTTTTTCGGATCTTTCGGTTTTTTAACAAGAGCTTTCATTGAAACGATCGATGAAGTGAGCAGCAGTTCCGTAGAAGCTTTGCAGACAACCGGCGCAAGTTATCTAACCGTCATTTCGCAGTCTGTTATTCCTTCAACAATTCCGCAAATGATCAGCTGGGTACTTTTTATGATTGAAACGAATATCAGGAATGCAACATTGGTCGGACTGCTTACAGGATCGGGAATTGGTTTTACGTTTAATCTGTATTATAAAAACTTGAGTTATGACATTGCCAGTCTTGTCGTCATTACGATCATCATTTCGATATTAAGTATTGAATTGATCTCAAATTATGTGAGGAGGGTGATTTTATAATGCAGGCAGAGGGTCCAATCAAACCATTTCCTTCTCCTACTGGCCAGGAGCTAGATAAAATGCTACTTGAACGACTATCCAAAAAGCCCTTCTCGAAATCTTCATTCGCGATTAGGTTGAGTATGCTGGTACTTGCAGTTTTGACTATTTATGCATTTGCCAGTTTTGATTATAAGGATGTTAAACTGTGGGACGCGCTATTATTGACCGTCGATAATTTGAAGACCATGTTTTTTGAGCCGCATTTAAAGCACTTTACCTTCACTCAAGCGCTTTATCAGGTGTCGATCACATTAGGTTTAGCTTTCTTAACGACAATATTTGGTGCAATCATTGCCCTGATGTTGGGACTATTAGCGGCTGGAAATATCTCGTCCAAGCCATTATCGATTGTCATAAAGGGATCGGTTGCCCTGATTAGAGCCGTACCTACCGTATTATGGGTCCTCATTTTTGCAGTCGCAGCAGGGTTGGGCAGTGTAGCGGCAGTTATAGGGATGACGTTTCACTCCATAAGTTACCTTGTAAAGGCCTACTCGGAATCCTTCGAGGAAATTGATAAAGGTGCCATAGAAGCCCTGCAAGCAAGCGGAGCGAATTGGTGGCAAATCGTGTTCCAAGTCATCATTCCATCTTCGATCACTTATATCATTTCATGGACTTTCATGCGCTTTGAAATCAATTTTGCAGTGGCGGTCGCAATGGGCGCAGCGGCAGGCGCAGGAGGAATCGGCTTCGATATGTTCATGGCAAGTGGATTTTACTTTGACTTGAGTGAAATTGGAGCAATCACTTATTTTATCCTGATAATTGCAATCTGTCTTGAAATCTTCGCAACACAAATCAAAAGGAAACTTAAAGTATCATCTTGATGCTAGAATTGGGAAATATGGGTTCTGCCCATCTATCAATTTGGTGCAGCCCCCGACAGTCCGTTCGTTTCATAGAATGCATGAAAGAAGACCACAAAATGAAGTGGTCTCTTTGTTTGGAAATCGATTTAAATGTAGTCATTGTCATGAAAGGCTTATATAAGGGCGGACTTTATTTCTTGTATCTGTTTGATATGCCTTTGTTCATGTAACGATAATAATTCAATCCATTGATCCAATGAGAGGTCCCCGAACAGGGGATGCTTGGCTTTCTTTCTATTTAACAAGATATCTGAATCCATATCATAAAGAACCTGTAATAAACGATCCCTTGATTCTGCCAGAAAATCCATAAGGCCCGATAATTGAAATGGGGTTGAAGAGGGTGAAACGATGTCAGGGGATACGAATTTCTTTGTTCTATTAGTAACCAGGTAAATGTTTTTTTGAATGATATTATTAAAGTCCCTTTCCCGAATGCCATTTGCTATAGCTTCTGTAAACACCTGTTCCGTAAGATATAAATGATGGCAAATTTGGGCGATGCTCCATACTTCAGATGCAGGCCTATGGTGGAGTATTGTTTCATCCAACTCCGTAATTTCCTCTATTAACTGGTTTCTTGATTCGAATAGCAAATCATACTCGATATAATTCATGAGAACTCCCCTTTTGTGACACCTCCATTTGAAAGCATCACGAAATTTTTTAAATAGGAAAAAAAGGGATATCGACTGCATGACAAATGCAATAAAACTAAGATGAAACGATGTGGTACTTATAAAAAAACGCATTGATCTCAAAAGAATTATGATTTTTATTCATTGATGGAATATGAATGTCTAATGGGGTGTAACACTATGCATATAAGGAAGGTTCTATTTGGGAAAGATCGTCAAAGATATCTCACATTGTATAAAAAAAGCATGTTTCATGTGTAAGACCTTGCTTCAAAGATTGGCTTTTATGTTGTCTTGAGGAAGTTATGCAGAGCTGAAGTCAGGTCAGTACTTCCAGGGACTACATTTTTTCTGGAGCTTTGATACCCTATCATGCCTATGCAAAAAAGTTAAGTTTATGCCTACGCGCTTCAATACAAGAATGCGACGTCCAGGGCTTCCTCTGATGAACCGGATAATGTATGCTGGCATTCACTAAAAGAAGTTGGACATTGGAATTGATTATATCTGAATTATAGCACAGTTAATATTTTCCTAGAAATGATTATATGCAAAAAGACGGAAGGTTTACACATCGTCTTTTTGCTTTTTATATTGGATAGACTATCAAGAGAAAAGTTGCTAACGCAATGGGGAGCTTATAAACTGAAGATAGACAAAATGAACGAGGATGGTGAATCCCAATGGCTAAAACAATAGTCGAAAAACTGAATTTACATAAATATGAACGGGTTGCAGTCTTGAATCTGCCAGCCGGGGCGGATTATTTAGCGGAGCTGCCGGATTACGATACAAAGCTTAATGAAAGTGCCTATGATCTTATATTTGCTTTTGTATTGGATATGGATTCTTTAAAAGGAATCGTGGATAAGGTGATCGAGAAAAATCACTTGAATAAAAATGGCTATATTCATTTGGCGTATCCCAAGAAGGGGAATAAAGAATATGCTACATATATTCATCGTGATGATCTGATGCAAGGCCTTGGTGCGGATGATGACGGTTATGTTGGCTCGAGTGACCTGAAGTTTGCACGTATGGTTGGGTTGGATGATGTCTTTACGGTAGTTGGACTAAAAGAAGATTCGAAAAATAGAAACCGTCCATCTACTAAAGCAAGCCAATCAGTAGATGATTATATCGAAATGATTTCTGGAATTGAGAAAAATTTGCAGGATTCTCCTGATTTGCTTGCGTTCTATCAATCACTTACCCCAGGGTATCGCAAGGATTGGGCTCGTTACGTGTATAGTGCAAAACAAGAGGCGACCCAAGTGAAACGGCGCCAGGAAATGAAAACGATTTTAGGAGAAGGTTACAAGAGCAGGGATCTATATCGAAGAAATAAATGAGGGTGGGGAATGTCTTCCATTCTCTTTTTTCATGTTCTGTTCATCCTATCAAAAGCATATACTAGACCGAATCAAAACTTAAATCGTAATAATTATGATTTGTGAGGTGGTAGAATATGCTTTTGAAACGATACACGGCAAATTTGCTGTTAGTGATGCTGCTGTTTTCGATGCTGGCATTCTTTTTCCTAGGCGATGTATTCATTCCCAAAGCGATTGATCTCTCGGGCTACCCGATGCTTCACTCTGTGTTCGTCGTGTTTTTGGGATTGTTTTTAGAATCGATTCCTTTTCTGTTCCTGGGGGCCATTGCCTCATCGTTCATCCAGTTGTTCATCAGTGAAGAAATCATTCAGCGGATGATACCAAAAAGACCCCTGACGGCCATTTTTGCTGCGATAGGGGCGGCGCTGATCATTCCGGTTTGCGAATGTGCAATCATCCCGGTCGTCCGGAAATTGATTCAAAAGGGTGTCCCGGTCCATGCAGGTGTTGTCTTGCTCGTAACTGCCCCAATATTGAATGTCATCGTGTTCGGCTCAACTTATTATGCGTTCCAAAATAATCCGGCCATTCTATATGGAAGAATCATTCTTTGTGTCCTGACTGCCATCATCGCAGGTTTATTCATTCATATATTCAGCACGAAAGATGTGGTGAAAGAGGATAAAGTGGAACTGGTTCACGGGGATGAACATGATATTCAGTCCAGTAATAAATGGACAAGCTTCATGGAACATACTTCACAGGAATTTTTTATGGTCGGCAGATACTTTATCATCGGGGCCTTGTTTGCCAGTGTATTTCAAGTGTTTATGGATCGGTCCGTAATGGCGGATATTGGTCAGGCACCAATAAAAGGCACGGCATTGATGATGGGAATTGCATTTGTGCTTTCACTCTGTTCATCAGCTGATGCATTCGTTGCCGCCTCCTTTTCCCATAGTTTTCTGCCAGGATCTTTACTCGGTTTCCTTGTATTCGGTCCCATGCTGGATTTGAAAAATGTCCTTATCATGATGTCCTGTTTTAAACGGAGCTTCGTCGTCACGTATGTCCTGCTTGTTTTCGCAGTCGTATTCAGTCTCTGCCTGATTGCAGGCGGATTGATCAGTAAGGGGGGCTTCTGATGAAACGTTTATTTATTCAAAGACTTGAAGGATTGCTGCTGCTTGGACTGGGCCTCATGATCTTTAAATTGTATGTTTCAGGATATTTAACGAAATTGATTGCACCCAAAATGATTCCATATGCATTGGCGGCGCTTTTTGCCTTTTTAGTGATCAGCCTTCTCAGAATGAAAAAACAAAAGCAAGGTGGACATCATTGTGATTGCGGATCGAATGGAGAGTCTTCCTCGTCGGCACTGGTCCTGAAATATAGTTTGTTCTTCATTCCGATTCTTCTGGGTTTCATCTTGACCGATTTTACATTAAGCGGCGAAGTGCTGGCGAAAAGGGGGCTGGCGAAGCAGCAGACACAGATGGTAAGTTCGTATGATCCAGGGAAACATGCGCATGGGGAGAAAATCTCCGTAACCGATGATAATTATTTTGAAGTACTGGATGATTTACTGAACAACCTCGATACGATCGAGGGGAAGGAAATAGAGATTTCGGGTTTCATATACCGTGAGGATGAATTTACGAAAAAACAAATGGCCATCTCCCGCCTCTCCATGTCCTGCTGTGTGGTCGATGCGACGTTATACGGATATATGGTCAACGGGAACGTGGAAGGAATGAAGACGAATGATTGGTATACGATTACAGGGACATTAAAAAAAGGAAGCTATAAAGGGGAACCCGTACCGGTGATCGATTTAAAAGAGTCGAAGAAAATAAAGGCACCCGAAGAAGCTTATTTATATGAAAATGTACAAATCATTCAGTAGAATTGGAAAACCCGGAAAAAGGATGCTTTTGCCGAGCAGGAAAATCGTGCGCTGCGGTCGAAAAAAACGGAAACGGCGCCATTTGTTCGGAAGCACGTAACATAGTATAATGGCCTTACCATGGATAGGGTGTAAGGGGGAATAATCATGTCTTCAGGTAATCGAAACAATCAAATCGGACCGCCGCGTTTCGCTATTGCCATTCACTCTCTGGTTTGGCTCGCACAAAGCGAAAAGCTCCTGACAAGTTCGGCAATCGCCTTAAAGGTGAAGTCACACGCCACTTTTTTAAGAAGGGTGATGGCCCAGCTTGCAGCTGCGGGGATCGTCGAAACGAAGGAAGGACGGGAAGGCGGATATAGCTTGAAGGTGCCTGCGTCTCAGCTTACTTTGGCGGATGTGTATCAAGCGGTAAGGCCGGAATGCCTTGTTTGTTTGGAAACGAGCGAATGCGGTGAAGTCGGGAAGCAGCTGGATACGGCATTGGAGGAGATCATGAACGAAGCCGAAAAGGAAACATTGCGCCTGCTAAAGGGCTATACATTGGAAGAATTCATGAAAAAAGTCGACTTCACCAATTTTGAAAATGAGTGTCTGGGGTAATATCCTTGCAAGAGGATACCCAGGATTATATAATGTGCTTAATGCGATTGCATTTAAAATGAGGAGGTTTTTACATGAAGGTGGAAATTTGGTCGGATTATCAATGTCCGTTCTGTTATATAGGAAAGCGTCGATTCGAAGAGGCGTTAAAGCAGTTTGAAAATAAAGATCAGGTAGAGGTCTCATTTCGCAGTTTTGAGTTGAATCCAGAGGCTGAGCGGGATATCAATATGACTCAAAATGAAATGCTGGCCAAGAAATACGGCATGTCTCAAGCGCAGGTGGAAGCAAGCAGCCAAAACCTGACTCAACAGGCTAAAGGATTGGGACTCGATTATCATTTGGACAAAGTGGTCTTAACGAATTCATTCGATGCTCACCGCTTGATGCACTTTGCTGAATCAAAAGGTAAAGAGAAAGAAATGAATGAACGCCTATTTAAAGCTTACTTTACGGAAGGCAAACATATTGGCGATCACGCTACATTGGCTAGTTTGGCTGAAGAGGTTGGCCTTGAAAAGTCCGAGACGGAGGCCATGCTGGCAGGAACGGCATTCACTGCAGAGGTTAGGGGAAATGAGCAAGAAGGAAGCCTGCTTGGTATTACTGGTGTGCCATTCTTCGTCATTAACCGCAAGTATGGAATCTCCGGCGCCCAGCCAACAGAAGCATTCTTGGATACGCTTAAAAAAGTATGGGCTGAGGAAAATCCGCTTACAATCGTGAATGATCCAGCAACAGGCGACACCTGTACGGACGGTTCCTGTAACGTGCCGGAAAAATAATGCAGATATGAAGAAGGAGACCCGAAACTGGGTCTCCTTTTTTACTTATAAAGGAAATGTTATGTATGGCAAAGAATATAGTATATAGGATGGCTTTTCGAAAAAGTCCGAAATGAAAGGGAGCTAAAAGGTGTATATAATGATTGGAATACTAGTCTTCGTGATTGCATGTGTAGTAACTGCCAAAATAATTTCCTATAAATATTGGACATGTATTTATACGGCATTCGGGAATGAAAATTATTTTAAGGTAGTTGCGAAATTGGAAAGGGAAGGGATACAATTCAAAACGAAAACGCCTATTAATTCAGGATCCGAAAACTTTCAAAATCGCCATGAAACAATTCAATATGATGTTTTTGTGAAAAAGGAACAGGAGCATATTGCCCAAAGGGCCGTTCACAAAAGTTAATAAAGTGAAAATCTTGAATCTGGCTGTCCTGGTGGCGGCCTTTTTTACTGGCTAGGAAAGGTAAATAGGGAAATGAAGTTTTACGTATGTGATGATATTTCTTATTGAACTAACAATTACTACTCTAACAATCAATCTTTCGTTCCATTCATAACCTGGTTCTTTAAGCGAAATGACCTGGAGTGAACTCCAGGTCAAATATTACTTCCTTGGAAACTCACGAGTATTTGCTCCAAACTCACGAGTATTTGCTCCAAACTCACGAGTATTTGCTCCAAACTCACGAGTATTTGCTCCAAACTCACGAGTAAACGCTCGAAACTTACGAGTATTCGCTCGAAACTCACGAGGGTGAGACTAATAAGAAGAAAAATGCTGCTAATCCATTTTTCCATTGAATTTATATAGGATAAAAGAAAGAAAAAGCGTTGATTTTGATATGGAATTCGTTTTTTATAGTTTCAAAGACTGAAAATTTGTATAATGGGTGAGATGGATTTAATTGAATGTACATATAGGAGGGGCATGGATGAGTAAGCTTAATGGCAGGACCGTTGCTTTATTGGGAGCGCGGAAGACGGAAGAACTTAGTAAAATCGTTCAAAATCTTGGGGGAGTCCCGCTCGTTCGCCCGGCACAGGGGACGGTATTCCTGGATGATTCCCATTTGGAAGAGGATGTCACCCGGTTGATGGCAGGGGAGTTCGGTTGGATCATCCTTACGACGGGAGTGGGGACGGAATTATTATATAAAACGGCAGTGAAGATGGAAGCGGGAGATCGTTTCATAAAAGCCTTGCAGTCTATGAAAATTGCAGCCAGGGGCTATAAAACGGTGAATATGCTGAAAAAGCTTGGCCTGCAGCCATTAATCCGGGATGATGATGGCAGTACGGCAGGGCTTGTTCGCAATCTGGAAGGCCATCTGTCTAAAGGTGTAAAGGTCGCTTTGCAGCTTCACGGCGATCCGGCTCCTCTTTTGATGAACTGGTTGGATGAACAAAAAGTGGAACATAAAGAAATCCTGCCATATGAACATATACCGCCCGAAAAAGAAACGATGCAGCAGCTGATCCAAGAAATCCTTGAAGGCAAAATCGATTCGGTTGTGTTCACGAGTGCACCGCAGCCGCGAAATTTAATGAGATTTGTCCGTGAACAAGGTGTGGAGGATAAGATAATCGACCTGTTTGCATCAGATGTAATTGCTCTTGCGGTCGGAAAGGTAACGGCACAGGTGGTAATCGATGAAGGGATCGAGCGGGTCATATATCCTGAAGATCAGCGGATGGGCAGTGCAATGGTGGAGCTGGTGAAATATTATCATGGAATAGCAAGCAGATAGGGGTGAGTTCGGCATGACCAAGGGCAAGGTCTATTTTGTTGGTGCTGGTCCGGGTGATGTGGGCCTTATTAGCGTAAAAGGTCAAAAAGCGATTGAAAAAGCGGACATCATTTTATATGACAGATTGCTAAATCCCAAATTGTTAGAGGCTGCCACCCTCGATTGTGAATTGATATATTGTGGCAAGACACCTTATACGAATGGCATCACTCAAGGGGAAATCAATGAGCTGCTTGTTTCCAAAGCACTGGCAGGGCATCGGGTCGTTCGCTTGAAAGGCGGGGATCCTTCCGTTTTTGGAAGAGTAGGGGAGGAAGCTGAATCGTTGAAAGATGTGGGAATCCCATTCGAAGTCATTCCGGGGGTTACGTCCAGCATTGCTGCATCCATGTACGCGGGAGTCCCCGTCACGCATCGGGATTATGGACGTTCCTTTGCGATGGTGACGGGCCATGACCAAACGAAGAAGGATATGGATTGGAACGGGCTTGTGAAAAGTATAGATACGGTTGCCTTTTATATGGGTGTGGCCAACCTTCCGTATATCCGCGAAAATTTGATTAATCATGGAAAGCCGGGGAATACGCCGGCACTCGTCATACAATGGGGCACTTATGGAAGACAGGAAAGTGTCGAGGGGACTTTGGATGATATCGTCGAAAGGGTAAGTGAAAGGTCGCTTGGCAATCCTGCGATCACCTTGGTCGGGGATATCATTTCACTAAGGGGAAAACTGCAATGGTTCGAAAAGAAGCCACTGTTTGGGCAACGGTTTTTAGTGGCCCGGACCGGGACGGCAAAAAGTACCTTGGCAGAAACCCTGGATGAACTTGGCGGCGAAGTCATCGAGTTTCCTAAATGGAATGCGGCCAAAGTGAAAATAGATGAAAGTCAGCTGCTCTCTTTTCTTTTGTATGATCGGATTCTCTTCACTTCGCCCGAAAGTGTCCATGGATTCTTGGATTCACTCACTGAACATGCTATTGATTTCCGCCGGATTTCTTCTAAACTTTATGTGTTATCAAGGAAATCGAAAAAAGTTTTACAGCAGCGGGGACTGATGGCCGAACTCAAATCCGAGATGTCGGAAGCCGGAACCCTGTTGGTTGTTGGAGATCGAAACAGAGATCAAAGAGATCCGGCTCATGGGGACGGAGACTATTTTCAATCAGTCGATAAATTCGTCGATGAAAGATTCCTTGAAATTCTTCCGAGAATGCTGGACGGGATAGCTGTCGGAACGGTACTATTTTCGAATCGGCATTCAGTTGATATGCTGATGCAATATGGGAAAAAGGCAGACGTGGATGTTGAAGGGCTGCTAAATCAAGCCTCCATCGGGGTAATCGGGGAAAGCACTGGCAATAGACTTAAAGACTATGGATTTACATTGGATATGATGCCGAAAGAACCGTCTGTCGAACAATTGGTGGAGTTGATCTTGAATAGGAATGTTTTTTAGGCTCTGATAAAAACAGAGTCTATTTCCTTTGGAAGGGATTCGTTATTCATACCCGTTGAAATGTTGTTTGCGTTCAGTGTAATGACCTATAGTGTTATCATTTAATTAGGAAAGTTCGAAAAGCCTCACCTACTGCTTTTATTGGCCGGAATTGATGTTTAACATTCAATGACAGGGGGTGACTTCATGTTTAATATTGGCGATATTTATGGCAATTATTCTACATTGCCCTGCTTGTTCTGTTATTCGTAATGGTTGTGAAGGCGTTCCGTTTCTTTATAAAACATATGACAAAGGTGAATAACCTGGAAAGTAAAAGAGATGAATTACATGATCGATTGAAAAAAGGGATGACTGATGGCCCCTTTCTTCGGGTCGTTAGGGCAGGGATGGGCGTTGAATGGATTTGGTCGACTTTACCAAATGATGGACGCTCATAAGACTTTGAGGAGTAAGGAATAAAAGTCTTTTATTCCTCCACAGATTGGGTATTATATATACGTGACTTTTCCAGGGAGGCGAAGTAAATGAAACGGACATGGGAATTCGTATTAAGTATCTTAGGCGTGGGTATCGCTGTGATTTTTTTAATCATGACGATCATAGCGGCCGTTTATCTCAACAGTATCGATATGAAAGAAATGATGGACTACTCTTTAATGACAGATTCTGAGTTTTCCTCGTCTGAGGTAGATATGTCGATCAAGTTGTTCATGGGCATACTATGGGCGGGAATCATATCGCTGTTTATTGCATTGGCGGGCGGTTTGATCGCTATCTTTCTATTAAAAGGCGGCAAAGCGAAGGGAGCCGGAATCTTATTGATCATTACGGGCATTCTGACGATCTTTCATGTTTGGCCGCTTATTTTCTTCATCATACCGGGTATCATGTGCCTTGTAAGGAAGCCGAGGGAACCGGTGGAAGTGATCGTTTGATCCGACACAATACATAGTGTGATTTGAAAACAAAGGAGCTGTCCCGAAAATGCGGGTAAGCTCCTTTTGTGCTGTGAGGATATTTTAGGGGAATATACCTATTTATACCTGCAATCACCAGTCTATCATGTTACTATTATTATAGATTTAAATATAAATAGACTGGAGTTCGATCGATGAAGATACCTTTAATGAAGGTTGGAGCACTGACCTGTTTAACGATCGGTTTGTTCAATGGACAGGCTTTTGCGGAGTCTGGAATAACCAATGCTTGTTCATCATTCGGTGAGATTCAATCCAATGTAAATCCTTCCCATAAGCAGATTAACTGCTTACTGACGAATGCGGCAATAGAGGCCGAAATCCCCCCGGAAGTTGTAAAAGCGGTGGCTACGCAGGAAAACGGGGATTGGAGGCAATTTAATGAGGACGGTAAACCGATTATATCCGGCGATGGCGGTATCGGTCTTATGCAGCTTACCAATAAAAGTGGGTATGACCAGAAAAAGCTGGAAAATGATATAGTCTACAATATCGAGGCAGGCGTCGAGGTACTGGGTGATATGTATTCAAGAAGGGATTTGCCCAAGATCAAAGGTGCAGGACGAAGGGTCATCGAAAATTGGTATTTCCCTGTAATGGCATACAATGGGACAAAACCGGTTAACAGTCCTCTTTACCAGGAAAACGGGAAAATAAATCAGAATGCCTACCAAGAGGAAGTTTTTGCTGAGATAGAAAAACAAAGTTATTTGGATGGCACAAAACTGGCCGAATATCCATTCAAAACAACGGACTTTCAATATGACCGGGAAAGCACCGAAAATATCATCTTTAAAAATCTTGAATACACACTGACAGATCAAACGCATGACTCTGTTTATTGGTTCAAGGCAGGAGACAAAGTTGTGACGACATCCAGTGCGAATATCAGGAAAGAAATAAGCACTACGGCAGGTGCAGTACTTGTGCCGCCAAATACAAGCTTGACCATCACAGGGAATTTTGACTATCACGAATCTAAGGGAAATAAATTTGTCTTTTACCCAGTACAAACGGAGGACAAGAGTATTAAGGGGTATGTTTCATCGGCTTACATCTCCAATAGTCCATCGGTTGTCGTGCCCATGAAGGATACGAATAAACCTGTGATTTCAGGGGCAGCTGGTAAATCGATACCATTCAACTCAACTTTCAATCCTAAAACCAGCGTGAAGGCGAAGGATGATAAAGATGGTGACTTAACGAGTGCCATACGTGTGGAAGGTAAGGTGGATACCAAGAAAGTGGGCACCTATAATTTGACTTATACGGTAGCTGACAAAGCTGGGAATGTTGCCAAGGCCACAAGGAAAATAACCGTTTATGATCAAGTCAAGCCGGTGATTTCCGGTGCCGGGAATAAAACCATCAAACTTAATTCTACATTCAATCCAAAAACAAACGTGAGTGCCAAGGATAATGCCGATGGCAGCTTGACTAGTAAAATCAAAGTGACGGGTACAGTGAATACGAAGAAAAAGGGGACCTATACATTGAAGTATACGGTCACCGATTCATCGAAAAATGCAGCGACAGTCACAAGAAAGATCACGATAGATGGCACCAAGCCAGTCATCTCGGGAGCCAATAGTAAAACCGTTGGCTATTATTCGACATTCAACCCTAAATCAGGCGTATCTGCGAAAGATAACCTGGATGGCAACATGACTAGTAAAATAAAGGTGACAGGTACGGTGAATACAAAGAAAAAAGGAACGTATACAATAAAGTATACAATCACTGATTCATCGAAAAATACTGCGACAGTCACAAGAAAGATTACGGTAGACAGCACCAAGCCGGTCATTTCCGGTGCCAATAGCAAAACCATTGCCTATAACTCGACATTCAATCCTAAATCAGGTGTATCCGCGAAAGATAATCTTGATGGAAGTTTAACAAGTAAGATCAAAATAACAGGGACTGTGAATACGAAGAAAAAAGGCACCTATACATTGACTTACACAGTTACGGATAAATCGAAGAACAAGGCAGAAGTAAAACGGAAAATCACAGTTAAATAGAAGGCAAAATGGGATTCCCGCAATAGGGAATCCTTTTTTTGCTGTCAGAATGTGTTTGGCTGAAAGATATGCATATATAATAGTAGAAAGTGTTCAAGGATTGATCCTCCAGGGTGGAGCGAATATTGATAAAAATGTTATAATTGTAAATACATGTAATGCGAAGTGATCTGAAGGGGGATTGTTTATGGGCAAAGAACAAGGGCATGTGAACTGGATGGATCAGATTTTTAAGGAATATGAAAGAGACGGCGGGCTGAAGAATAATCCTGGCTTTGGAAAACCGCTTCCGGAGTCGGCGCTATCGGGAAATATATATGACAACTTCTTGACGAAGGCCAAGGATGCCGGTTACCTTCCGCTTTGGATAAAATGGCAAAAAGAAATTCGGGAAGAGCTATCAGGATTGGTTCGATTGAAAAAAATGAATGGAACTGAATCTGAAATTAAGAAACGAATTGCTGAAATAAATGAGAAAGTCCGTACATATAATGCAATTTGTCCAGCCAAAATGCAACGCAGGGAAATAGAGTTGGAAAGCATCGAAATCCAGTATGGAAAATGGAAGTAATTGATAATGTGTAAAATGCGGGTATTTGTATGACGTGATCATTAATGGATTATGATATAATGA
Organism: Bacillus sp. B4EP4a; assembly: GCF_006680105.1. NCBI lineage: Bacteria > Bacillati > Bacillota > Bacilli > Caryophanales > Bacillaceae > Bacillus > Bacillus sp. B4EP4a. The sequence goes on along the minus strand of NZ_VHIK01000029.1, from coordinate 147,455 downwards.
CATGAATAAAAAACAGAGAGAGGGACTTCGATTGGAAAAAAGAAAAGAAGTTTTTTCATGGATAAAAGCGATATTGATTGCAGTCATTCTAGCTTTTTTAATTCGAACGTATATTTTTGCACCGATTGTCGTGGACGGTGAGTCAATGATGCCGACTCTGCAAGACCACGAAAGAATTGTTCTTACCAAGTTTGGAACGAATATCGATAATATAGACCGGTTTGACATTGTCGTTTTTCATGCAACGGTAGATAAAGATTATATAAAAAGGGTAATTGGTCTGCCAGGTGACCATATTGAATATAAAGACGATACGCTTTATATTAATGGGAAAGCTTATGAAGAACCATACTTGGACAAATATAAGAATCAGATGGCAGGGGTGCCGCTGACTGAATCCTTCAAGCTGGAAGATATTACAGGCAGCATGACAGTGCCGGAAGGCCAGTTGTTCCTTATGGGGGACAATCGCCAAAATAGTTTGGATAGCCGTGAAATAGGCACGATTTCCGTCGATGAAATTGTCGGCAAGGCGAATCTAGTGTATTGGCCAATCAATGAAATAAAGCTTGTGAATTAAGAAGAAGCGGACTCGGGTATCGAGTCCGCTTTATTGTTGCCGTTATTCATTTCCGTAAAGAGGAAACATTGATTAGCATTATCATACAGGTATTTCAACAAAAAACGTGTCCATTCTTCTTTTTTTTCTGTTTTTTTTATGAAAATCAACTCATTTGGGTTAAATTAGGTTATCCTATTAAAAAGAAGTAATCACGTTACCCAGGCCCGTGTAAAATATGGATTACTTTAAAAAAGGGTGCTGAGATGGAGTACTTTAGATGGATATTGTAAAAGATTTAATATCAAACTATGGTTATTTTGCGATATATGGACTGTTGGCCATTGGGATTATTGGCTTGCCGGTACCTGATGAGTTCATGATGACTTTTGTCGGCTATTTGTCATCCATTTCCGTTTTGAATGTCCAGGGAGCATTCCTTGTCAGTTTCCTTGGTTCGATATCCGGGATGCTTGTCAGTTATTTCATCGGAAAAAAGGTGGGGAAGCCTTTTTTGAGGAAGCATGGTAAGTGGATCAAAATGACCCCCGCGAGGTTGGAGAGATTGGAGAAATGGTTCAATAAATACGGTCCTTGGACCATCATCATAGCCTATTTCATTCCAGGAGTCCGTCACTTCGCCAGTTACATTTCCGGGATGAATGGAATGGGGAAACGCAAGTACTTTATCTTTGCAGGAGCAGGGGCTTTCAGCTGGTGTTTGGTATTTACGACTTTTGGTTATTTCATTGGTGTGTTAACGTAACTCATTTCAACTTACCCAAATTTCTTTATTGGAATCAGAAAATCCCGTTTCTGGATCTTTAGAAACGGGATTTTCCATTTCTGCTTATTGAGCTGAGTATCCGCCGTCGATGACAAGCTCGGCACCAGTTACGTATGAAGCTTCATCGGATGCTAGATAAAGCACTGCATTTGCAATATCCGCCGGCTGACCCAAACGTTGTAATGGAGTTGCTTTGATCATTTGGTTCACTAACTCTTTTGACTCTTCTAATTTTTGAGTCATTGGTGTTTCGATGATACCAGGGAATACGGCATTGACACGGACGCCCATGCGGCCATATTGCGTTGCGGCAGCCTTGGAAATAGCACGAACGGCACCTTTTGAAGCTGAGTAAGAGTTTAAGCCCATTCCGATTTGAGCAGTGAAGGAAGAAATGTTTACAACTGCGCCTTTACCTTCTTTAGCCATGTGAGGAACAACGTGTTTCATTCCAAGGAATGGTCCAAATCCATTGATGCTTAACATTAGCTGCCAATCGGCCAATGTCGTATCGTTAATGCCTTTTTCTGTTGAGATACCGGCATTGTTTACCAAAATGTCGATTTTGCCAAATTTAGCGATAACTTCATCGGTCACCTTTTTCCAGCTTTCGTCAGAGGATACATCAAGTACAGTTCCATGGACATTATCCAGTTCATTCACAACAGCTACAGCTTTTTCATTGATATCAGCAGCAATGACTTGTGCTCCTTCTTTTGTGAATAGGTCTACCATTTCCCTGCCCATACCAGATGCTCCGCCAGTGATAATGGCTACTTTATCAGTCAATCTTCCCATAATGATCACTCCTAATTAGTTGTTATAACGATGAATATATGTTCAAGCATAGTGCAAAAGTTACATTATCAACGAGCATTACTATAACTCCTTCAAGAATCCGTCAAGCATTTTATTTTCCGGCTTATGAATCTCCTTTTTCTTGGTGGATAAAAAGTGCATGTATGCCTGTAAAAAATGGACTTCCCATAACTGTGCAGGTTGAAAGCGGTATCAATCTTTCAATCTTCTTATATTGAAACCGTAAATTATCAATATCTAAATAGCTTTACCCGTTCTATTTGAAACGATTCACAAGTAATCTTGTAGAGGCATCTCATGCATGCCGGGGAGCACCATATGTTCAATTCTAGTAATTAAAATTGAATACTGCAATCTTTTTGTACTTTAAATACAAATTTTTATAACGCGATTCCAATTCTAACTTTTCAGAACTTTTATGTACATAGGAGGTCATCATTTTATGAATAACAGAGTGTATCTTTCCTTGGCCATCCCGCTTACGATTTCGACGATGAGTACGCCCTTGCTCGGTGCGGTCGATACGGCTGTGGTTGGAAAGTTGAGTGATCCCGCTTATATTGGCGGGGTGGCTGTCGGAACCATAATTTTTAATACGATGTATTGGCTTTTTGGTTTTCTACGGGTCAGTACATCTGCCTTTGCTGCACAAGCGGAGGGGGCACGGGATGAAAAGCAAAGCCTGATGGCCTTGATTCGGCCTTTTTTCATTGCAGTGATCATCGGCCTGCTTTTTATCGTGATCCAAAAACCCATTTTGAATATCTCGTTAGGCGCAATTGGTCCGAAATCGGACGTTTCCGCCTTTGCCGCAGATTATTTCGGCATCCGGATATGGGGTGCACCTTTTGCATTATTGAACTATGTCATCTTAGGCTGGTTAATCGGGAAATCCAGGATAAAAACATCTTTGTTCATTCAAGTTTTCATGAACGTGATCAATATTGTCTTATGCCTCGTTTTTGTAAATGGCTTTTCGTGGTCTGTATCAGGGGTTGCTGCCGCTTCATTAATATCAGAGATTTCCGCTTTTTTGCTGGGCTTGTGGGTCATCCGAAAAGCGGTTAACGTACCGGATTCATTTTCATTCCGGGAGGGGTTCGATCGGGCTTCCCTGAAAAAAATGATGGTGGTCAACAGGGATTTATTCATCAGGACCATTTGCCTGATCACGGTTTTCAATCTTTTTACGGCCAAGGGAGCCACTTTCGGGACAGAGACACTGGCGGCCAATGCCGTACTCATTCAAATCCATTACCTGATGGCCTATTGCTTTGATGGCTTCGCGAACGCGTCGAGTCTTCTGGTCGGGAAGGCGATTGGTTCGAGAGATATAAACCTTTATAAAAAAACACTCTCACTATCGGCGCGGTGGGGCTTGTATGCTTCGTTCATACTTGCCGCATCTTACTATCTATTCAGCGATAAGGTCATTCTCCTTTTTACGAACATTCCCGGCGTCATCGAACTGGCCCATGAGTATGGACTTTGGATAGTCCTGTTCCCATTCAGTGCCTTTATCGGACTCATTTTTTATGGAGTGTTTACCGGTGCGACAGAAGCCGTTCCAGTTAGGAACTCAATGCTCCTTGCACTATTGGCTTTTCTATTTGTCCAATTCATGGCTGTCCCGCATAATGGCAATCATGGATTATGGCTTGCATTCCTGGCTTTCAGTTTAGGACGTTCCGTGTTTTTAGCATTATACATCCCAAGGCTGAACCGAAAAGTAACAAAGCTTATGGATGCCGATAGTCTAATGAAATCATCTTCTTTTTAATAAAAGAGGGTGTTTTTTATTAATGCAGGGAATTTTATCGGTAGTTTTATGTTGGCGATAATACGGGAATACGAAGAATAGGTAGCAACGCTTGGCGAATCAGGTAGTAAAAGTGATAAAATGAAAAATATATATAAAAGAGGAGTTGTCGTATTTTGAGTGAATTGAATTGGCGAGAAGAAGTTGAAAAACGGAAAATGGACTTATTACTGGACACACAAAACTTATTGAAAATAAAAAGTGTACTGGATGAAGAACATCCGACAGAGGATGCCCCATTCGGTAAAGGGGTGAAGGAAGCGCTTGATTTCATGCTTCAATTAGGCGAAAAAGACGGTTTTACTGTTAAAAATGTCGATAATGTCGCTGGTCATATCGAAATGGGTGAAGGCGAGGAGTTAATCGGGATATTATGCCATGTCGACGTGGTACCTGAGGGAGATGGCTGGAGTTCGGATCCGTTCGGCGCTGAAATCCGCAATGGCCGCATATATGCTCGTGGGGCAATCGATGATAAAGGGCCGACGATGGCTGCCTATCATGCGATGAAGCTGGTCCGGGAGCTAGGAGAACCTTTGAACAAACGTGTGAGGATGATCATTGGAACAGATGAAGAATCGAACTGGCGCTGCGTTGACCGTTACTTTGAAGTGGAGGAAATGCCCTCCATTGGCTTCGCACCAGATGCTGACTTCCCGATCATCAGTGCGGAAAAAGGAATCTGGGATTTCTCGGTTATACACCCTGCCGATGCAGGAAATGGCACGAACTCTGAAGTGAATGTTATGGAATTTTCTTCAGGTCGAAGGACGAATATGGTACCGGATTTTGCTACGGCTATTGTGGAAGCGGCCAACCCTGCTGAAGTGGTGGCAAACTATCAGGATTATTTGCAAAAATACTCATTGAGGGGCCAAGCAGTTCCGCAAAAAAATCAAGTGCTGCTTGAAATGAATGGTGTCTCGGCACACGCGATGGAACCGAAAAATGGAAAGAATGCAGGTCTGCATTTAGCCGTATTTTTAGCTGATCTTACTCTTGATCCGCATGCGAAAGCCTACTTCACTTTCATAAAGGATCGTTTGTTTGAAGATTCCCGCGGAAATAATTTAGGTGTGGCTTATTCGGATGAGCAAACAGGAGAATTGACGGTCAATGCCGGCGTTTTCAATTACTCTAAACAAGGCGACAGCTCGATTGGTTTCAGCATGCGTTATCCGGTGACATTTGAGTGGGAACAACAAAAGGCGGCATTGGAAGAAAGACTTGCGGCATATAATTTGAAAGTGAAGACCAATTCGCATTCAACTCCACATTATGTGGACAGTGAAAGCTTCTTGATTAGGACGTTGCAGGAAGTTTATGAAGCGGAGACAGGTGATAAAGCTGAACTCCTTTCGATTGGCGGTGGCACTTACGCCCGTTCATTGAAAGAAGGCGTTGCATTTGGCCCGCTTTTCCCTGGCAGCGAAGACATTGCGCATCAGAAAGATGAATATATTGATATTGAAGATATGCTTAAGGCTACGTCCATTTATGCACGTGCCATTCATGAATTGGCTAAATAAGAGGCAAAGAGGGAGAAAGACATGGGGAAAATCATTTTTAACGGCGACCTTAAAAGCAGGCCCGAAGTAAAGGTAGATATTGAAGACCGGGGATATCAATTCGGTGATGGCGTCTATGAAGTCATCCGGGTTTATAATGGCGAATTATTTGCGGGGGAGATGCATCTTAACCGGCTGATGGACAGTGCGAAGTTGATACAGATGAAAGTTTCCTTTACTGCAGCGGAAATCAAAGCACTCATGGAAGAGCTGATCGCTGAAGATCAACTGAAGGACGGTATCGTCTATATGCAGCTGACAAGGGGCGTATCTCCGCGTACACACTCATTTCCAACTGCTGAGGTGGAACCGGTCTTTGTTGCCTATACCAAGGAAATGCCTTATACAGGAAAAATAAAGCCAGGGGTCAAGGCTGTTACCACCGACGATATACGCTGGCTGCGCTGTAATATCAAGAGTTTAAATCTACTGGGTAATATAATGGCTAAACAGCAAGCTGTAGAAGCCGGCTGTGATGAAGCGATCCAGCATCGTGATGGTACGGTGACGGAGGGAAGTTCGTCCAATGTCTCAATCGTGGTGGATGGACTACTTAAAACGCATCCGGCCACAAACTTGATCCTGAATGGGATTACCCGTCAGGTGATGCTGAAAATTTGCGCTGATCATGGGATTCCATATGTCGAGGAAGCCTTCACCGTCGAGGACATGATGGCAGCCGACGAAGTCCTTTATACAAGCACAAGCGTAGAAGTGACACCAATTATAAATATCGATGGCCAATCGATTGCAGCCGGGGAAGCCGGTCCGATAACCAAAAGACTGCAGAAACTGTTTTCCGAGGAAATCGAGAAGCAATGCGGTTCCGTTAAATAAATAAAAGCCCCTTTGCCACTATTGGCAAAGGGTTTTTTATATGTGTAGCCGGAAGCAGATGGCCATCACCGAATCCCCGTTTACGTTAATTACCACCTTATGCAATCCTCCCTTTTTGACATTTTCAAGAACCAGGAATATAATTGCTAATAACCTAAAAAGTTTACCTACCACAACAATTTGAGTTGCGTATAAAAAGGAGTTGACATAGATATGTCCGATGTGTTGCATCAATCTTCTTCGAGAGGAATAAAAAAACTTCTTCCCTATCTAGGGCCTGCCTTTATAGCTGCTGTGGCCTATATTGATCCAGGGAATTATGCGACCAATATTACAGCAGGATCAAAATATGGCTATACGTTATTATGGGTTATCTTCGCATCCAATTTAATGGCTGTGCTAATCCAATCACTATCAGCTAAATTGGGGATAGCCACTGGAAAGAACCTTCCAGAGCTATGCAGGGAAAGATTTTCGAAAAAAACATCTTTCTTATTATGGATTCAGGCCGAAGCCGTTATAATGGCAACCGACCTAGCTGAATTCATAGGAGCTGCACTAGGGATTTACTTGCTATTTGACTTACCGCTTATCACATCGGCAATAATTGCAGCGATTGGTTCCTTTGCCATTCTGGAATTCCAGCGCAGAGGTTATCGAACATTCGAAGCTCTGATCACGGTCATGATATTTGTCGTTGTGATAGCATTTGGTGCTCAAGTTTTTTATGCAAAACCTGACACTTCAGCCGTTGTTTTAGGACTCTTCACTCCAAAGTTCGAGGGAGTGGACAGTATTTTACTTTCGGCCGGTATGCTTGGAGCCACCGTTATGCCACATGCGATTTACCTTCATTCTTCTTTGACTCAAAGAAGAATAGTCGGAAAAAACGATATGGAAAGAAAAAGGATTTATCGTTTTGAGCTAATTGACATTGTCATCGCCATGTTGATAGCAGGCGCGATCAATGCCGCCATGGTCATAGTTTCAGCTGCCCTATTTCATAAAAATGGAATACTTGTAGAGGACTTGGATGTTGCCTATCAACAATTCGGTGCGATGCTTGGACCATCAGTCGCGATGTTCTTTGGAGTAGGATTATTATTTGCCGGTTTATCAAGCTCATCCGTTGGTGTAATGACAGGTGATGTAGTCATGCAAGGATTCATTAAAAGACATATACCGATTTATTTAAGAAGGGTCATTACCACCGTTCCGCCCCTGCTCATAATATTATGGGGAGTGAACCCATCCAAAGCACTTGTGATGAGTCAAATTGTACTCTCGTTTGGCATCGCGTTTGCCTTAGTGCCATTGATCATGTTTACAAGCAATGAAAAAATCATGGGCAGCCTGGTCAACCATAAAATCACCTCGAGCGTCGCCTGGCTTATAGCTGTACTTATCATTGGACTGAACTTGTTCCTGCTATACGAAACACTGTTCAGCTAAAGGAAGAAATGGCAGGGAAGGACCAATTTTTTGGTCCTTTTTTGTTTTATTTTTGCTGACTTTTTCGATTTATCCACCCAGCCCGAAAAAACCGGCCTGGATCTGTGTATTATCCGTAGATTGGGAATATTCCTGATGGAGGGAATATTTATTAGGATGCCCAAGAAAAGGTATACGCAATGGGAATTATGGTAAAATTAAAGGGAAAATAGGAAGGAATGTAAGTGACCATGAATACTCATTTTTTCTTTGCTTTAGTATTGCCTGATGATATTAAGGCTTATTTAAATGCTGTTACGGAACAACTAAAGCAAGACTTTCCATTTAAGAAATGGCTGCATCCAGCCGATTATCATATTACGATGGCATTTTTGGGCAATGCTCCCGATACATTGAAAGAGGATGCTTTGGGGCGTGTGGAAAACGAGCTTGCCAATGAGGCCTCATTCGGCTTGGAACTCAGCGTTATCGGCGGTTTTGGCAAGAGTGAGAGTCCAAGGATTCTATGGGCAGGCATCAAGCAGCAAGAAAGGCTTTTTGCCATTCAAAGGAAAGTCTATAATTCTTGTATCGAAGCAGGTTTTGAACTTGATAAAAAGCCGTTTAAGCCTCATATTACGCTTGCAAGAAAATTCGAGGGGGATAGTCCCTTTTCGTTGGAGAGCGTTCGCCAGATAGCGAATTTGGAGGATAAGCATTTTGAAGCAGTTCAGGTTGCGTTATATCAAACACATCTTGGAGCTTCCCCTTCATATGAAAAGATTTTCACGATAAACCTTCAAAAATAGAAAGAGATGGGTGGTGGTCGAATGGCACAGCTCATAAAGATGCAGGATTATATTTCCCGGTATGAGCAGGATATTTATCATTATCCAACACAATTTGCACGGTTGAAAAAACAGCAATGGGATAAATTGAAGGCTGCTTATAATGCGGGCGAGCTGGATCGGTTGTATAGCGAACATACTGAAAGTGAAACACAGGTCAAATTTGATCCGCCTCAGGAAGAGTCAAAGGGTCTGTTTAATAAGGTGAAAGGCATATTCCACCGGACAGGTAAACAGGAGGCAGAGGCAGAAGAACTGCTAATACCGAACCAGGTTGAAGATACTAATGTTTTTTCATTAAGATTTCCGTTCCGACCGGCCAGTCTGGATGAATTAAAGCAAAATTTTTTAAATCAATTACTCCGTTTTCAAATGAAATGGGGGAGTTCGACGCTTCGTGAAAAGTCATTTGTGGACCAATCATTCTTTTTGGATGAGAGGCTCCGCTTTTTTCTGCAGCGTTTTCCGGATACGTTTCTCGTATTATATAAACCTATCTTTCTATTGAAAAATGCGCCTGTTGAAGTCGAAGTCATTTTATTGACCCCTGTTGATGCTTGGTGCATCACTTTTCTGGAAGCGGAAGAAGACGCTGCTTTCATCGGTTCGAGTGAACGGTTCTGGGTCCGCAGGCATCATAAGCATCCTGATAAAAAAGTGCTCAACCCTTTGTTGGGTGCAAATCGAATGACGAACATCGTCTCCCAGTTATTTGAGCTATATGAAGTGAACATGCCGATTAAAAAGGTGATTTTATCCCGGAATGGATATGTCGATTATCCCGAAGCACCTTATAATATTACGATGTTGGATAAACGGACCTTCCCGGAATGGTTTGAAAGGATGCGGGCTATATCGTCCCCTCTTAAGGCACAGCAGTTAAAAGGGGCGCAGGCATTGCTTGAATATTGCCAAACTACATCCAGCCTGCGACCTGAATGGGAAGCCGATCCTAACCAAACAGAAGGAAATGAGCATGCCGCGCCTTAATGAAACGGTATATTTCATTGTCAATCCAATGGCTGGAAATGAAGAGAGTTTGAAGATTTGGAAAAAAGCCGAGGGAATATTGAAATCAAAAGCTGTTCCCCATAAGGTGTTCTTTACACGTGAAAAGGGGCATGCGCTAAGATTGACGAAGGAAATTCTATCAGGGACGAATCAGGATACCAGGGTGATCGCTGTCGGGGGAGATGGCACGATTAATGAAATGTTAAATGGCGCCATTGATTTCCCTCACGCTATCATCGGCTCCATTGCGGCTGGATCCGGCAATGATTATGTAAGGGGCATTCAAAAAACTAAGAGTGTGGAAGAAGCTCTTTCTTTATTTCAGGATAATGCCTTCCGTGCCATTGATATTGGACGGTTTCAGACGAATGGCAAGGCGGGTTATTTCGTGAACAGCCTGGGAATGGGCATTGATGCTGAAATTTCCGATGAAGCAGAACGTTCCGCTCTGAAAAAATGGTTTAATTTTGTCAGGGCGGGTAAATTAATTTATCTGTTCATTTTTATAAAAAAGATATTTACTTACAAGCCCAGCTGCATGGAATTGATCATTGATGGTGAGCGGCATCTTTTGAAAAAGGTTTGGTTCATTGTTATTGCGAACCAGCCCTACTTTGGCGGTGGGATGAAAATTTCACCGATGTCGAAGCTGGATGATGGCAGGTTGAACGTGATTGCGGTCCATGATATTACTTTGTTGAAATTATTGACCGTCTTCATCACCGTTTTTTGGGGCGGTCACCTAAGCATGAAAAATGTTGATTCTTTTTCTGGTAAAATGATAAAAATGAAGAATCAAGGGTCAGTAAAAATCCAGTCTGATGGGCAAATGGTTGGTACGCATGAAGTAGCTGCAGTGGTTCTGAAAGAGAAAATCCGCGTCATGTTCAAGGGTAATAACCCATACAAAAATATGAAATGATTTATTTGTTTTTGTTTTATGCGTATAATCGTTTTATAGTACTTGACGAAGAAACCGTTTTTCAACTAAAATTTAATTTATGGCTATTGTTTAATTGCTCAATAGCTATTTTTTTATTTCTCTAAATGAGGATGTTTTTAATTGCGGGTATCATCCCGATGCAAGTATATATGCAGCTTCGCCAGCAGGCGGATTTTTTATAAAACATGGACTCAAAGTAGTGGTAATACATACACTAGGTGAACGTACCCACATTTGTATGATTAAGCGAGGAAATCGAAGGTGAACCAGTTGGAACATTTATTAGGTCAGGAGTGGGATATATCCCCTGCCGGAGGAGCTACGGGAGAAGCCTTTATTGCCGAGAAAGAGGGGCAGAAGCTCTTCCTTAAACGAAATTCATCGCCATTTTTAGCTGTTCTTTCGGCTGAGGGCATTGTTCCAAAGTTAATGTGGACAAAACGCCTGGAAAATGGGGATGTAATTACGGCCCAGCATTGGATGGAAGGCAGGGAGCTATCTCAGCAGGAAATGAACAATATAAGAGTCGCAAAGCTGCTTCAAAAAATTCATCAATCCGATCCTTTGTTAAGCATGCTCAAAAGGCTTGGGAAATCCCCTTTACGACCTGAAAGTATACTTACAGACATAGAAACCGGGTTATCTTCGGATGTTACGGATATTCCGATTATCAAGCAGGCCATCCATTTTTTACAGAATAATCTCCTGTTGATTGAATGCGACGAAAAAGTCGTCTGTCATTGTGATGTGAACCATAATAATTGGCTCATGACCGAAACTGACGGATTGTTCCTGATTGATTGGGACGGAGCGGTCATTGGCGATCCGGCCATTGACCTCGGCATACTCCTGTATTCTTATGTCCCAAGGGAAGAATGGAATCAATGGCTTGCCCGTTACGGCAAGAAGCTTGACGCAGGCCTGGAGATGAGGATGAAATGGCACACGGTTTCACAACTTGTGCTTTCCATCCAATGGCATCATCGTAGAAAGCGTTACGAGGAAAGAAATGAATTACTGCAAAAGCTGGAAGCATTATTGATGGTTGGCTGATCAGAATTGATCTATATCATCCACCCACTGGGACAGGTCGTTTTGGTGGGTTGAAATATGTGCATCTAAATCGGCGGTACCGATGCCTGTTTGACTGTATTCGTAAATCTCCGTCAGTATCGTTTTCACATTGCTGTCAATTTCCCTATTGATCATTAAGGATTTGACGAGCCTTTCAACCTGTTCACATTCAGAAACGGATCCGCAGCAGTCTGTTTGATGGTTGGTCAATATATCTTTCAATAGTGACATTTGATGTTCATGGGAAAGCGGCATATAATACCTCTCCTTTCTTAAATATGATTCAAGGGATTCCCAGGTGGTTGTCGCCTGCCCTTCACTTATTTATGGTGTGTTTTGCTGAAAGTTTTATACATGAAAACTACAGAGACTGTCGCCTGGATGGCCGGCAGTTTTTTTATTTGTTCAGTGTGTGTTTCCTGAAAAAATCAACTTGCGGGAATCCATGCACTCGTGTTATGGTTTGAACGATTATATTATAAATAGGGGTGTCATCATGCGTTTAAGAAATAAACCTTGGGCTGAAGACCGTTTGAATGATTTTCCACAATATGTAATTCAGCAACCAGTGAGCCATAAAGGTAAATGGCATGAAGTTTTCGGTAACGATAATCCGTTATATATTGAAGTGGGTACGGGAAAAGGCCGTTTCATCACAGAAATGGCAAAAGCCCATCCTGATGTGAATTTCATTGGAATTGAAGTATATGGAAGCGTCATTGTAGCTGCTTTGGACTTGCTGATTGAAGCGGATGTTCCAAATTTAAGGCTGTTGAATGTTGACGCAGCGAACTTAGGGGACTATTTTGCAAAAGGTGACGTGGACCGCGTCTACTTGAATTTCTCTGATCCATGGCCGAAATCACGTCATGCAAAACGTCGGTTAACATACAAGACCTTCCTCGAAGTATATGAAGGCATCCTGCCAGACAAAGGCGAGATTCACTTCAAGACGGATAACCAAGGGTTATTCGAATCTTCTTTGAAAAGTATTTCCGAGTACGGCATGCTCTTGAAATATGTAAGCCTTGATCTTCACAATAGCAGTTTTGAAGGCAACATCATGACTGAATATGAAGAAAAGTTCTCGAGTAAAGGCAACCGGATATACCGATTGGAAGCAATGTTCCAATAATCATCGATCAAAAACCAGGTGCACAGCATCTGGTTTTTTTCTTGTTAAGGCGGTGTATTTCATTCAGGAGGGTGACTTGATCTTTATCGATTTCAATATATGGAAGTGGGTGTTAAACTAAAGGAAGAGGAGGGGTAAAATGGAAACGATGCAAATAGGGGAAATTAAATTAACATGGTTGAATGGCGGTGTGACTCACTTGGATGGCGGTGCGATGTTCGGTGTTGTACCGAAACCGCTTTGGGCCAAGAAGTATCCTGTTAACGAAAATAACCAAATCGAGTTACGTACGGATCCGATTTTGGTGCAGGCCAATGGATTGAACATGCTTATAGATTCCGGTATTGGCAATGGAAAGCTGAATGACAAGCAGAAACGGAATTTTGGGGTGACGGAGGAATCCAATCTTGTCGAAGATCTTGGCAGACTTGGGATTCAGCCAAATGATATCGATTACATTTTAATGACCCATCTACATTTCGACCATGCCTGCGGTTTGACGAAACGTGAAGGTGAAACTTGGGTGCCTGTTTTCGAGCGTGCAGAAATCATTACGACCCAAACTGAATGGGTGGAAATGAAAAACCCGAATATTCGTTCAAAAAGTACATATTGGGCAGAAAACTGGGAGGCTGTCGCTTCTCTTGTACGTCCTTTTGAAGGTGAGCAGGAAATTACGGACGGCATTAAAATGATCCATACCGGGGGGCATAGTGATGGACATGCGATCATCATCATTGAGGATGGTGGTGACAGATTGATTCACATGGCAGATATCATGCCGACGCACGCGCATGCGAATGTCCTCTGGGTCCTCGCTTATGACGATTATCCGATGACTTCCATCGAGGCGAAGGAAAAGTGGATGAAATCCGGACTGGAAAATGGTTCCTGGTATAGCTTTTATCATGATGCCCAATACTGTGCCATCAAATGGGATGTAACGGGTAAGGAGATAATAGCCGAATTGAAACGGAAGCGATAAGAGGGAAAGCTACAGGAGGACGTCATTTTGACGGCCCTCCTGTTGTTGTTTCAATCATTTTGCGCATTAAGCTCCAATATCGTTCCTGTTGAGGCATCTGCAACAAACTCGAATTGCTCGCGTTTACCCTCTGTGTTTCTAGTGATCCCGCCTTTGTACACTTCATAGTCCAAGTCATTTTTTGTATAATTCTCCGGCTTCATCAAGATCCATGAGCCATATATATTTCCATCCTTTTTAACTGTTTCCTTCACTTGGGCCAAGACTTTATCGGGAGAAGGTTTACTTGATTGATCCAATAGTTGTTTTGTCGCATATCCAGCAGCAAAACCTGCTGCAGTACCTAGTAAAAAGGTTTTCCAATTCATTGATTTCTCCTCCATTGCATTTATTAAAATCGCTTCTTCCAGTATACAGAAGAACGCTTTATTTGACTAATAATTTGAAATTTTACCCATTAACTGATAAATTAGAACTTTCTAGTGTATCACGATGCTAAGTTCTGTAAAATAGTAAGAAACAATACATAGTTAGGGGTAGAAAAATGAATCATGAGACTTTGGAGCTTTTTAAAACATTGACGGAATTACCGGGAGCCTCGGGAAATGAACATGCAGTTCGGAGTTTCATGAAGCGGGAGCTGGAAAAGTATTCGGATGAAATCGTCCAGGATCGCCTTGGCGGAATATTTGGCGTAAAAAGAGGCGATGAGGATGGGCCGACTGTACTAGTTGCCGGACACATGGATGAAGTGGGATTCATGGTCACTTCTGTAACAGAAAATGGAATGATACGCTTTCAGACCTTGGGAGGCTGGTGGAGTCAAGTGCTATTGGCCCAAAGAGTCGAGATCATAACCGATAACGGTCCGGTCATTGGTGTCATCGGTTCGATTCCGCCCCATTTGCTTGATGAATCGCAACGCTCAAAACCAATGGATATCAAAAATATGCTGATTGATATCGGGGCGGATGATAAGGAAGATGTGAAGAGAATCGGCATTAAGCCAGGTCAGCAGATTGTACCGATTTGTCCATTCACTCCTATGGCCAATGAGAAGAAAATCCTCGCAAAAGCGTGGGATAATCGTTACGGCTGCGGACTTGCGATAGAATTGTTAAAGGATTTAAAAGGTGAAACGTTACCGAATATCTTATATTCCGGGGCAACCGTCCAGGAGGAAGTCGGGTTACGGGGTGCGCAAACTGCAGCTCATATGATCAAACCGGATCTTTTCTTCGCTTTGGATGCAAGTCCGGCGAACGATATGTCCGGCAGTAAAAGTGAATTTGGCCAGCTAGGAAAAGGGGCACTGCTCCGCATTTTCGATCGTTCGATGGTCACTCATCGCGGCATGAGGGAATTCATCCTCGATACGGCCGAGTCTAATGAGATTCCGTATCAATATTTCGTTTCCCAAGGCGGCACGGATGCAGGGCAAGTCCATATTGCAAACGAAGGCATTCCAAGCGGGGTGATTGGCATTTGTTCCCGCTATATTCATACACATGCATCCATGATTCATATTGATGATTATGCCGCTGCACGTGAACTGATTGGGAAATTGGTTCGTTCCTGTGATAAAACGACATTCGAGACCTTGATTAATAACGGTTGATGGTGGAAGCTGAAATGGAAAGGGGTGCTGTCATGAATCCTTTTCCATCAGCTTTTTTTACATAGAAGGAAGGTAATTATATTGAAAATAGCAGTAGGCAGTAAAAATCCGGCGAAAGTAAGTGCCGTGCTTGGTGTATATGAAGATGCAGAAATCATTTCGCTTCAAGTGGAGAGCGGGGTCCCGGAACAGCCTTTTTCAGACGAGGAAACGATGGAGGGGGCAATGACACGTGCCCGGAACTGCTTGATTCACAGTGATGCCGAAATGGGTATCGGGCTTGAAGGCGGTGTCGTGAAAATGGGACAAGCCCTGTTTCTGTGTAATTGGGGTGCAATGGCAACAAGGGACGGTGAGGTCTTTGTAGCTGCCGGAGCGAGAATCCCAGTTCCGGGAATTGTTGCTGAGAAGCTGCTGGACGGTGAAGAGTTGGGCCCGGTGATGGATGCCTTCACAAGGCAAGAGAATATTAGCAAAAAGGAAGGAGCGATCGGCGTATTTACAAATGAGCGAATCACCAGGGGGGAAATGTTCCTTCATATCATGAGGATGCTAGCCGGTCAACACGAGTATAAGCTGAAAATGAAAAAGCAGGATTTTTGAATCACTGTCATGGAAAAGCGGGTTTCGAATGATGGAAACGAACACTGCTAAAACAGAGCAGGAACGGACAGGATTTTATTGAGCGGCCTTGCTAGTATAGTGACAAGGGGGGAGCGAAATGGGGTGGGTTGAATCAATCCAAAAGGCCATCGAATATATCGAGGAGCACTTATTGGAGGACCTGACGATCGAGAGTATTTCCAGGCAGGCGAATGCCTCAGCTTTTCATTTTCAACGGACATTCACCATTTTAACGGATATAACCATTGGTGACTATATCCGTCGTCGAAGACTGACCTTAGCGGCCCAGGAGATTTCATCAACAAATGGCAAGGTCATTGATTTAGCCTACAAGTATGGCTATGACACCCCCGAGGCGTTCTCAAAAGCTTTTCGAAGGCAGCATGGGGTATCTCCAAGCGAAGCCCGAAAGTATATGGGGAAGCTGAAATTCTATGAACGCCTGGTGATACAGGTGATTCTGAAAGGGGCAAAACCGATGAAATACAATATCCTTCAAAGGGATTCCTTTCAATTGATTGGAATCAAGCAAGAGTTTTCTTTGGTTAATGAAGAGAATTTGATCGGGATTCCAAAGTTGTGGGAGAAAGTGAATTCGGATGGAACAGGAGATAGGTTAGCGAAGTTGAACAATGGCCAAATAGATGGCTTGATTGGTGTATGTGTCGATAAGCGGGCTGTGGAAAAAAATGAAACGATGGATTATTGGATAGGTGCAGAGTATGCCGGGAAAGTGCCTGAAGAGTTTTCACCCCTTACGATACCGGCTTCTAAGTGGGTTGCATTCGAAGTTCACGGACCTATGCCGGATGCCATCCAACAAGCTTGGAAACGAATTTTTTCCGAATGGTTCCCTACCAGCGGTTATGAACATGCCGGAACTCCAGAATTGGAAGTATACGCGAATGACGACGCTTCAAACCCTGACTATTACTCCGAAATTTGGATTCCCATTAAAAAGGGATAAGATAAAATATTCGTTTTTCGCTTGCAGGGGAGGCCCTGCAAGCTTTTTATTCGTTTCTTTATAAATGATCAGTCTTTCATACTTGAGCTGGACAGTTAAGGGACAATGGGATTTACAGCCCTTCTTCAAAAATATAAGAAAGCACCTTCATGGCTTGGTTAACGGATTCTACCGTGACACTCGCCTTTTCCGATAATTCCTTTAAGGCATGATGATGGGATTCCGGACGAATCAAAATAAGCGGTTTACCCAGGGAAATGGCGGTGCTTGCGTCCATGGCAGTATTCCACTGTTTATATTTCTCGCCAAACAGAGCGACGACAAGATCAGCTTTTTTCATCAAAAGGCCTGTCCGCAAATTATTGATTTGGGAAGCGGCCGCATCCTTCAGGATGGGATTCGGCTGTTCCCCGAGGATATCTTCACCGATATTATCGGAGCGTTCATGATTTTCCATCGGGCCTACAAATTCTAAAGGAAGCTTCAGTGCAGCGGACTTATCTCTCAGCTCACTTCTCCAATTTGAATGGATCTCCCCAGCAAGATACACGGTTAACTTCATTGTTTTCCTCCTCGGTATTAAAATTGCTTTCATTGTACCATGTTTTTTAGAAAATGGATGAATTCCATAAATAAGGATAATATTATCCATAAGGTAGTAAAAGAGACGGCTGGAGGAATGACGATGGCTTTATCGAATAAGAATATCCTTGTTTTTCTGTTGATAAGCAGTTTGGTTGTGGGCTGCTCAAGTATCGAGAGACAAACCGAAAAGGCTATGAAGGCTGCTGAAGTGGCTTTTCGTGACGATGAAAAACAGCCCAATCAAGAGGCGGGGCTAATTCAGGTCTATCTGCCAAAGGATTTTAAAGTAGTGGAAGAACATGATAATAATTTGATTTTACAAAAAGGTGATAAGATTTATATATTATTTGACAATCCAAATGAAAAAGAAGACAGCTCCGTGATATATTTGGCGATAAAGGAACAAGATGATCAAAATGTAATGCTGCATTCTTTTCAGACTGAAGATAAATTCGGCTTTATCTCGATCAAAGAGATACCGAAAGAAAAGTATGAGCTTGCAGTGGGAATCGGCGGGGTGAAGCTGACAACCGAAACGGATAAAGACCAATTAAAAACCGATGCAAAACAAATGATGGAAATCGTTTCATCCGTGCCCCAGTAATAAGCTGACCCCTGCCTTTCAACCGATCCGTATTAATGGTTGATTTCTGGAGAGTCTGGTATGATGGGATTATAAAAACTAAGGTGTCATTTAGAGCAGGAGGAATATTCAAATGGAAAATTTACAAACCGTTGAGCAATATGATGCATTGAAAAATGAAGGCAAACATATCTTTCTTTTTTCGGCGACATGGTGTGGGGATTGCCGTGTAATCGAACCGATAATGCCGGAGATTGAAACGAAATTTCCTGACTTTACATTCATTCATGTGGACCGTGATGAATTCATCGATGTGTGTGCGGCTAATGATGTATTCGGTATACCAAGTTTCATCGCGTATGATAATGGTAAAGAGCTAGGCAGATTCGTGAGCAAGGATCGTAAAACGCAAGAACAAATTGAGGAATTCATACAATCACTATAATCAAAATCCCCTTCTCGCTGGGGATTTTTCAATGAAGAGGAGGGTCAGTCATGAAAATGGACAGCACGAAGCTGAAAAATATCCTGAAGGAACGTTTAAAAGATGAAAATCGCACATTTAAATTCGATAGCAAGAAAGATACGTTACGGGTGGAAAATGTGAAGACCGGGAAGGGTATCACCATCGAGTTGCCTCCTGTACTTGCTAACTATGAAAACGTACAGGAAAAGGCCATCGATGAAATTATCTATTACGTGGAAGAGGCCCTGAATGTGATGGGGGGAGAACATAGCATGGAAGGCAAGGAGAAATTCATTTTCCCAGTCATCCGCTCGACCTCCTTTCCAATGGAATCGGAAGAAGGAAATCCATTTTTATTCGATGAGCATACGGCTGAAACCCGGATTTTTTATGCCCTTGATTTAGGGAAAACCTACCGTCTTATAGATGAAAAGATGATTCAACGGGAAAATTGGCAGGGTGACAGGATCCGTGAAATTGCCCTTTTTAATGCCCGTTCCCTCTCCACTGAAATGAAGTCGGATATCGTTGCAGGTAATGCATTTTATTTTTTGAACACGAATGATGGTTATGATGCCAGCAGGATCCTGAATGAATCATGGCTTCGGGAAATGAAGGACAAGATCGAGGGAACCATGGCTGTGGCCATTCCCCATCAGGACGTCATCATCATTGCCGATGTGAAGAATGATACGGGCTATGATATTCTTGCGCAAATGGCGATGAGCTTCTTTGCCAGCGGTCATGTTCCAATAACGGCTCTATCATTTCTTTACGAAGAAAATGAGTTGGAGCCCATCTTCATTATGGGTAAAAACAAAAAGCGTGAACAATAATATATTGAATACAAAAGGACCGTGTCAGCATCTGACAGCGGTCCTTTTAAAGTTTAATAGAGTTTATGACCCTTAGAGTTGATATTTATTTTTTAATCGGTGATAATATAATTGTAATATTTTGAAAATATGGAATAAAACAATATAACGAGCGGATGAACGTTGTGGGAGAGTGCAAAGCATTGAGCCACCGAAGGAGCAAGTTCCAAAAATATCCCTTGGAGCAAATCTCTCAGGTAAATGGAACCGCAGCTGGACGCAACTCTGGAGAGCGCGCAGGAAGTGTGCCACCAACGGGGAAACCTCCATGACCAAAATGGAGTTAAACTCTCAGGTAAAAGGACAGAGAAGGGAGCGGTAAGTTTACGGAACCCTTCTCTGTCCTTTTTTATTTGGCTTTTTACATACAGAAGGTTTGCAGCGAACATGGAACTTACTAATATGCTAATCAACTTGAAATAATGGGGGAGAATAATCGTGAATGTGAAAAGCAAATTAATGAACATGCTTGAAGCCCGTAAAGGGGAAATGGTTCAAATCCGCCGTCATTTACACGAGAATCCGGAGCTATCCTTCAAAGAAGAGAAAACGGCAAAATATATCATTGATTTTTATAAGGGGAAAGGTGTATCGATTCAAACGAATGTAGGAAATGGATTAGGGATCATCGTGACGATCGAAGGCGGAAAACCAGGGAAAACGATAGGTCTCCGTGCCGATTTCGATGCACTGCCGATTTCAGAAGAAGCGGAGGTTCCATTCCGTTCAAAAAATGAAGGTGTCATGCATGCCTGCGGACACGATGGGCATACCGCTTATTTATTGGTATTGGCAGACTGCATCAATGAGCTGAAAGATTCCCTATCAGGTACGATCAAAATAATTCATCAACATGCAGAAGAAACACCCCCCGGAGGAGCCAAAAGCATTATGGAATCAGGGTTTTTGGATGAACTGGATGCTGTTTTTGGAATCCATTTATTTCCTTCTCATCCAGCAGGGGTTGTCGGGTATCGCGGCGGCTATTCGATGGCTGGACGGACCTATTTCAAGTTAGCGATAAAGGGTGTAGGCGGCCATGGATCCTCCCCGCATATGGCTAATGATACCATTGTGGCAGGCGCCCATTTCGTGACAGCCGTACAAACCGTAATCAGCCGTCGCTTGAACCCTTTTGATATGGGTGTAGTCACAATCGGCTCCTTCGATGGAAAAGGAAGCTTTAATGTCATTAAAGATCGTATAGAAATTGAAGGGGATGTTCGTTATATGACAGCAGAGACCCAACAGCTGATCGATAAGGAAATCCACCGGATCGTTAAAGGGATAGAAACGGAATTTGATGTTCAGTGCGAACTTACATATGTTCCCGATTATCCTCCGTTATATAATGACCCTGAACTGACTGGATTCGTGAAAAATAGCCTGGAAAGCATGGATGACAAAGATATTAAGAAGGTTGTGGAATTTCCGGTTTTCTCTGGTTCGGAAGATTTTTCGTATTATGCAGAAAAGATTCCTGGCTGCTTCTTTTACATTGGCTGTAAACCGAAAGGGGTGGAGAAGGCATATTTCAATCACCATCCTAAATTCGACATTGATGAGGATGCCCTTTTGATCGCTTCCAAATCAGTGGCGCAGGTTGTATGCAGTTTTTATGAATGGAAATAGTACCTTTGGTCTTTGTTTGCAAAAAAAACGCAGAAACCCACAAAACACCGTTCGGTATTAACGAACGGTGTTTTATGGGTTGCGGCAGGTATTTGGATGCCGTCGGCGGTTTCATGAAGGATGTTGCAATGAATTGGCCAGTCTGCTTCAAAGGCTGCATGAAAACTTAATCTCTTTGTAAACGCGATTTAACAGCGGTGTTTTATTTAAATAGTAGACTAGGGGCTAATGTTATTTCGCAATTGATAGGTTTAAACTCATTCCAGAAGGGGTTTAATAGGGTAGGAGCTCTGCGAAATACGTTAAGTTAGCAGGAATGCGATAAAAAAAATAGATGCTAATCCCAATTCAGCTTAAATTTTCTCGATATTTTTAAAATAACTGGTAGAATTAGTTACATAACTACAGATGTAGAAAGAGTGATAGTTTTGAAATGGCTAAATAAGATGAAAAAATGGTTCCAAGCAGAGGAAATTATTGAAATCGAAGAAATTATTATAGATGAGCCGCTTGATGAAGAGACATTAAAGAAAATGGATTTTTCAAAGCTTTCTAAGTCAAAGAAAGAAGAAATAAAGGTTTACAATCAAAAAGTGGAAAATATGTCCCAGACGCCAGACCCGGATACGAAAATCCTGTTTCAATATCCAAAAGGACAGTTCAAGTTTCCGCTCATTCCAGACCGGGAGCAGAATAAAAGAAAGCCTAGGGAAAGAAACAGGGAAGAAAATGAACCCAAACAGGGGAAGAATGTGTCCAAAGAAACAACGAGAAGGCCTGTAAGGGATACTGAACCAAAACGGAGAAGCTTCGACCGGGAGGAAACCTCAAAAATAGTCCCGTCAAAAACTCCATTCCGCCCAACGGAAATCCCTTCACCCATTTATGGGTTCCGTCGTCCGGAAAAAAAAACGGTCCCTTCTGAAGAAATTGTCGAATATGAATTAGAAAGCAAAATGCCCATCCTTAAAAAAGAAGGACCCGATATCGAGATTCCGGTATCGATCCCTGAAATCTCAAAAGAAGTGTCACATGAGGAAATGACGATAGAACCATCCGTTCTTATACCGGAACAAGCTGAAAAAAAAAGGGAAGATTCGGAGATACCCGCTTTCTTTCGTAGGAATTCCATTGAGTCACTGCCAGAAGAAGCAGTAAGCGAGCCTGACATAATTGAGCCTGCGGTGGAAAAAGGGGCTATTGAACAGGACCAGGTCGATTTTGGACGCGAAGTCGCTGTATCCATCA
Organism: Bacillus sp. B4EP4a; assembly: GCF_006680105.1. Taxonomy (NCBI): domain Bacteria; kingdom Bacillati; phylum Bacillota; class Bacilli; order Caryophanales; family Bacillaceae; genus Bacillus; species Bacillus sp. B4EP4a. The sequence continues at coordinate 125,041 of NZ_VHIK01000029.1, read as the reverse complement.
TGGAACAGGCGGACGACACCCCGCCTGAAGCTATATCGGTTCCTGGGGAGGTTGCTGCACAATCAAATCAACCATCCGTTAGTCAAGGGACACTGCCTGAAGATCCATCTGAGGCAATACCTGAAGTGCAGCCTAAACGTCCGAAAAAACATATCCCATTTAATGTGATGATGCTTAAGCAAGATCGGGAAAAAAACAGCTTCATGAATAAAATGATGCCGGAAAAAAAAAGCCTTAATTCGGAAAGGGCAGTAGTTTCCCCTGATAAGCGACCAATGAATGATGCTGCTGAAACGGAGACAGGACAAGCGAAACCATCCGCCATTCCTGAACGGAAACAAGAGGAAGGCAGAGTTATGCCGAAAGAGGGGACTCCGGTCATTACACCAACCTTTTTGGACACTAAGGCTGGTTCGGAAATCGCCGCCGTGCCTGAAAATACAGTTGAATCCAATATTGGTTCCAGCCCGGTCACTAAGCCGCTCTTGGAACAGGAATCCACCATTTCCGGAAGTGGGTATCAAGAAGCAGTTTATACAGAGGCGGCAGCAGAAAGTAGCCAGGGCGATACCCCGGCAGTTTTTGGCTCCGTGGAAGCGGAGGATAATCCATATTATATGTTTCCGAATATCGAATTGCTGACACCTCCCACTTATGCTGTGCATGATGATGAGTGGCTCGAGGAACAGACTTTATTACTTGATGAGACATTGAAAAATTTCAATGTCCGTGCAAAGGTCGTCAATGTCACTCAAGGACCGGCAGTAACTCGTTTCGAGGTGCATCCGGAGCCGGGAGTGAAGGTGAATAAAGTGACGAACCTGATGGATGACATCAAATTAAGCCTTGCTGCTCAGGATATGCGGATGGAAGCGCCTATTCCGGGTAAACATACAATTGGCATCGAGATTCCGAACAGGAAAAGCAAACCGGTATTTTTGCGTGAGGTTTTGGAAAGTACTGAGTTTCAAGAGCATGAATCACCGCTTGCCGTGGCTTTAGGACTCGATATATCCGGTCAGCCGATTATCACGGATTTGAGAAAGATGCCGCATGGATTGATAGCCGGGCAAACGGGATCGGGGAAAAGTGTATGTATCAACACGATGCTGGTCAGCTTGCTGTATAAAGCGACGCCGCAGGAATTGAAATTACTGTTGATCGATCCGAAAATGGTCGAGCTCGCCCCATATAACCGGATCCCGCATTTGGTCAGTCCAGTCATAACCGATGTAAAAGCCGCTACGGCTGCGTTGAAATGGGCTGTAGAGGAGATGGAACGGCGTTATGAATTGTTTGTACATGCCGGTGTGCGTGATATCACCCGCTTTAATGACCAAGCGGAAAAAGCCGGTCAATATTCAAGCAAGCTGCCTTATATCCTGGTGATCATCGATGAGCTTGCGGATCTAATGATGATGTCCCCGGCTGATGTAGAGGAAGCGATTTGCCGGATTGCGCAAAAGGCCCGTGCCTGCGGCATCCATTTGATTGTAGCCACTCAAAGACCTTCAGTCGATGTCATAACTGGATTGATCAAGGCAAATATCCCGACAAGGATCGCTTTTTCGGTTTCTTCACAAGTCGACTCCCGTACAATCATCGATAGCGGCGGTGCAGAAAAATTATTGGGAAGAGGAGATATGTTATTCGCTGAAAACGGCTCTTCGAAAACGGTGCGCCTGCAAGGGACTTTCGTGAGTGATGAAGAAATCGATCAAGTCGTAAACCATGTTAAACTGGAGCAGCAGCCGAAATACCTGTTTGAACAGGAAGACTTGCTGAACAGGGCCGAAGTCACGGAAGATGCGGATGAACTGTTTTTCGAGGCCTGTGAATTTGTCGTGAGCCAGCAGGCGGCATCTGCATCGAGTGTCCAAAGGCGCTTCCGTGTCGGTTATAACCGTGCATCGCGTCTAATAGAAATGATGGAGCAACGGGGAGTCGTTTCCGAATCCAGGGGCTCAAGGCCCAGGGATGTATTGATTACGGAAGAAGAACTGGAATTTTTACATGTTAATTAAGAGAACCTAATAAAAGGAAATTGAATATAATGTGAAAGGGTGAAAACCCTTTTTTATCACCTTAATTGAGGGAAAAACCAATGATTTGATAAATTGGCATCTGCCTGACATGGATGAATGAATAAAAAAGTGATATAATAGTTTTTTGTTGATGAATGATTAAAGATAAGAGCTTGAAAAACCTATTAAGAAATTGCGTTACTAACAAGTCTCGTAATGGAAAAAACAAATAAAAGATGACGTCATATACTGTCATACAGGTAGACGATTGGTGGAGGTTCGCTTTATGACTGCTTACCATTTTGTGGGAATTAAAGGGTCGGGTATGAGTGCTCTTGCACAAATACTGCATGATATGAATATTGAAGTGCAGGGTTCCGATTACGAAAAAGAATTTTTTACACAATTGGCATTAGAAAAAGCCGGGATTAAAATCCTTCCTTTCAACGAGGAAAATATTCAACCTGGAATGACCATCATTGCAGGAAATGCGTTTCCGGATAGTCATCCGGAAATCGTGAAGGCAAAAGAACTTGATTTGCCGATTATCCGTTATCACCGCTTCCTAGGTGATTTCATGAAAAACTTCATTAGCGTGGCCGTTACGGGAGCGCATGGTAAAACATCGACGACCGGTTTGCTTGCCCATGTAATGGGGGGCGCTAAACCGACATCCTTCTTGATTGGGGATGGAACGGGTAAAGGTATCGTGAATTCTGATTACTTCGTATTCGAAGCATGTGAATATCGCCGTCATTTCCTTTCCTATTATCCGGATTATGCAATCATGACGAATATCGATTTTGATCATCCTGATTATTACGCCAATGTCGAAGACGTGTTCGAGGCTTTCCAAACGATGGCCCTTCAAGTCAACAAAGGCATCATTGCGTGCGGGGATGATGAGCATTTACCACATATTCAGGCGAAAGTACCGGTTATTTTTTACGGATTTGCAGAAGGAAATGATTTTCAAGCGAAAAATGTTTCCGTCACTCCGGATGGCACGACTTTTGATGTGCATGTAAGGAACAATTACTATGATACATTCACTATTCCTACTTTTGGAAAGCATAATGTGTTGAATGCACTTGGTGTCATTGCACTTTGTAAATATGAAAACTTGGATACGGAAGCTGTGAAAGCCCAGTTGCGGACTTTTGGCGGAGTTAAACGCCGGTTCTCCGAAAAGGAAATCGGGAGTCAGATCATCATTGATGATTATGCACACCATCCGACCGAGATCTCTGCAACTGTCGACTCGGCGCGTCAGAAATATCCAGAGCGTGAAGTTGTTGCGGTATTCCAGCCACATACTTTCTCGAGAACGCAGGCATTCCTGGATGAATTCGCCGACAGCTTGAATTTGGCCGACAAAGTATACTTATGTGAAATTTTTGGATCTGCTCGTGAACATCAAGGGAAGTTATCGATTGAAGACCTTCAAGATAAGATTCCCGGTGCCGAGCTGATTACGGAGAACACAACATCAATATTGCAACATCATGAAAACAGTGTCGTGTTATTCATGGGTGCGGGGGACATTCAAAAGTTCCAGGCAGCCTACGAGCATTCACTGCAGGTAAAATAAAAAAAACGACCATCCGTTAGTAGCGGATCGGTCGTTTTTTTTTATTGGTGTTTATGTTATTTTAAATTTTCTGGATTTAAATTTTCCAGTTCCGGTAAAACGAAGCGTCCGTCCTTACGTATCAAGACGTCATCAAAATGGATTTCCCCGCCGCCATATTCAGGCCGCTGGATATTGACCAGGTCCCAGTGAATGTCTGAATGGTTTCCGTTAAAGGCATCATCATAGCATTGTCCGGGAGTAAAATGAAAACTTCCATCAATTTTTTCATCAAAGAGGATATCTTGCATCGGGTGTAGAATATAAGGATTTACACCAATTGCAAATTCACCGACATATCGTGCGCCTTCATCAGTATCAAAAATTTTGTTGATGCGTTCCGTATCATTCGCAACCGCTTCAACGATTTTTCCATCCTTGAATGTCAACTTCACGTTTTCAAAAGTAAAACCCTGATAAGGGGACGGAGTATTATACGAAATCACTCCATTGATGGAATCTTTAACCGGAGCCGTATATACTTCACCGTCAGGAATGTTTAGCTCACCCGCACATTTGATGGCTTTAATGTCTTTGATGGAGAAGGTTAGGTCCGTACCGGGCCCAGTTAAGCGGACCTTATCCGTTTTATCCATCAATTCAACAAGATTGTCCATTGCTGCGCTCATTTTGCCATAGTCGAGGTTGCAGACTTCGAAATAAAAGTCTTCGAATGCTTCTGTACTCATTTTGGCTAATTGGGCCATTGAATTTGTCGGGTAGCGAAGTACGACCCATTTTGTTTTTGGCACGCGGATATTTCTATGTACTTTACCGACTGTCTGTCCATGAATCGCCATCTTCTCTGAAGGGACATCGGATTGTTCATTGATATTATCCCCGGCACGAAGCCCGATATAAGCATCCATCTGTTTCATTACGTTTGCTTCAAACTCACCCATCAACTTGTACTGTTCTTCTTTGGCACCCATCAGCAAGGCACGATCCACTTGGTGATCCTTTAAAAGGACGAATGGGTAACCACCTGCTGCATAGGCTTCATTCACAAGTGCGTTAACAAGCTCACGCTGCAATCCGAAGTTTTCGATCAAGATTCTTTCACCTTTTTGAAGCTTCACGGAATAATTGATTAAGTTTTTGGCCAATGTACCAATTCTGGGATCTTTCATAAAAAATACCTCCATTGTTTAAATTCGACTTATCTTTTCTATCATACCCGATTTCCTGCCATAAGTGTCACCCATGAATTTCACGGAGGAACTGGATGCAGACAACAATATTTCCAGATTAGGGTTTGATAGGGTATATTGAAAAAATAAATAAGTTTATAATAATAGGGAAGGGGTAATTAATATCTAACAGCCATTAAATAAGTCGATTTTTTTCGGAGGTGTTCCAATGGAGATTATTTTATACGTAAGTGCTGCTGTTGCAGCGATAGCTTTTTTGGTACTTGTTATTTTCCTAACAAAGGTACTGACATCACTTCAAACTACCCTGGACAGTGTGGCCCGGACGCTGACAGGACTAGAGAGCCAAATGCAGGGCATAACGCTCGAAACTACTCAGTTATTACATAAAACGAATACGTTGGCTGAAGATTTGCAGCAAAAGTCGGAAAACCTGAACACGGTGGTGGATGCCGTGAAGGATGTTGGCACATCCATCTCTAGCTTTAATTCTTCCATCCAAAAGGTTTCCCATAAAGTGCAGGCTGAGATTGATAATAATCAAGAACGAATCTCACAAATTGTACAATGGAGCAATGTAGCCATGGAGATAAGGGACAAGTGGAAGGCCAGAAGCAAACAGTCTGCCCCGACCCCAACCGAAAGGGCGGAGTTAGAAAGGGAAGCGCTTGAAACAGATAACCTGCCTAAAAAAAGGTTTTTACGTTCTAGATCTTAAAATCTAGTTAAATAAAAAATGAACTGAAAATTGAAAGGGGAATGTATTATGACTCAAAAAGAATTTGCGGCAAACGACTATCAGAAATCTTATGAGGACGAACGCGACTCGATCAATTCGAAGGACTTTATGATTGGCGCCTTGATCGGCGGGATGATCGGAGCGGCTACAGCTTTGTTCATGGCCCCGAAAACAGGCAAGGAATTAAGGAATGACTTCAATGAACAAGCTAAAAACATTTCAGAGAAAACAGAAAGATTAAGACAAACGGCAATGGAAAAAGGAACATTCCTTGCTGATACTGCAAAAGAAAAAACAAGCTCCGTCACGGAAATCGTTTCCAACAAATCTTCAAATATCGTCAATAAAGTGAAAAGCTTAAAAACGGGAAAAGAAAACGGCGACGCGGCTGATGATACGACGAATTCCAGCAATAAGGATATAGATGTAACCGGAACTTCCGATTCTCCTATCGTATCCGTCGAAACGAACTTTGCTAACGGCAATGACTCGGAAAATAATCCTGCAGATCCTACAAGCGGAAACAAGAATGCGGCAAAATTAAAACTTGATGAAGCGAAAAAGGCATTTGATGAAACAGAGAATAATCTAATGAAATAAACTCCTTGGATTCCTTTAATGGGGATGAAGAGGCATAAAGGGACGAAGAATAAGGCGGTGAAGTGCTTTGATGGCTTCATCGCCTTTTTGATGGTAAAATTTATATGGACAAGGAAAGGAGACTGTTTTATGGTCATGAGCAAAATCGAAACAGAAGAACAATTCAATGAGCTTCTAAAAGAGGATACATTCCTGCTTTTCAAGCATAGTGTAACGTGCCCGGTCAGTGCTGAAGCATTTGAACAATATGAGAGGTACATCTTGGGGAACGAACAACTTAAAACGGCCTATTTAGCCGTTCAGGAAGCTCGTCCACTATCTAATTATGTGGCAGAAACATTTGATGTCAAACATCAATCACCTCAGGCCATCCTTTTTAAAAGTGGAAAACCTGCCTGGAATGAATCTCATTGGCGGATTACATATGATTCATTGAGCAAGGCCATTACTGAATGAATGATGAAGGCCGGATCCCTTTTGTAAGGGGTCCGGCCTTTTATTATTCCATTTGGTGGCCATGTGAATTTTAAACGGTCTCAAGGGGAAACCTTTTCTTTAAAGGCCCTTCCTGTTCAAGTGGCAGACGATTTGATCATGGTCCAATGCTCTTTAAGATAAAATATCAATTAAATTATAGCTTTCTTGTTCTATTTCCAATATAATTCCTACAACGGATTGTTCCAATATTCAGTCTAAATCGTTTTTCCTGCATGAAACACCTGATTTTATGCATTCATAACTTTAATGCTTAAAAGCGTTTAATTATTAAAGAAAAATATCGTGACATTTATGGGCACTTCATTTATAATTGATTTAATCATACATGAAATATTCTAAATTTTTCATTGATAATACAATCGGGGTGGATGTTCGAGGATCCAGATGGGATTTTTTAGTTTGAGTCCGCTGAGCCGATTTCTATTTTAAAAAACGAAGGGATGGATATGTAATGAGCAACAAAGAGCTTGATGGACTTCGTAATCAACTGGATGATGTGAACCTTCAGTTATTACATCTTATTAATCAACGTGCTGAACTTGTACAGGAAATTGGTCGCGTTAAAGAAAAACAAGGTGTAAACCGTTACGATCCGGTCCGTGAAAGAACAATGCTGGATCTTATCGAAGCCAATAATCAAGGACCGCTTGATCTTGGTTCGATTAAACATATTTTCAAAGAAATCTTTAAATTGGGCTTGGAGCTTCAAAAAGATGATCAGAAGAAAACGCTTCTTGTATCAAGAAAACAAAAGGCTGAAGACACGATCATCGACATTAAAGGTGAATTGGTAGGTAACGGGATCCCTAGCTTCGTTTTCGGACCATGTGCGGTTGAATCTTATGAACAGACAGCTGCGGTGGCGGAAGTCATTAAAGCTAAAGGTCTGAAATTGATGCGCGGCGGTGCATTTAAGCCACGTACATCTCCATATGACTTCCAAGGGCTTGGTTTGGAAGGTTTACAAATACTTAAACGTGTTGCTGATGAATACGGCTTGGCTGTCATCAGTGAAATCGTGAGTGCCAACGATATTGAAGCGGCGATCGATCATATCGATGTCATCCAAATCGGGGCGCGCAACATGCAAAACTTCGACTTGCTAAAAGCTGCAGGTGCTGTAAATAAACCAGTTCTTTTAAAACGTGGACTGGCTGCAACGATTGAAGAGTTCATTCATGCAGCGGAATACATCATGTCGCAGGGCAATGGCAACATCATCCTTTGTGAACGCGGTATCCGTACTTACGAAAAAGCAACAAGGAATACACTTGATATCTCTGCTGTACCGATTTTAAAACAAGAAACTCATTTACCAGTCATGGTTGATGTGACGCATTCAACTGGACGTCGCGATCTTCTGCTTCCTACGGCTAAAGCGGCTCTTGCAATCGGTGCTGACGGTGTTATGGCTGAAGTGCATCCAGATCCTTCCGTTGCTTTATCGGATTCTGCACAGCAAATGGACTTCAAACAATTTGATGAATTCTACGATGAAATTAAACGTTTGAACTGGGTAACTGTATAAGCTAAGAAAGTCTTTAAAATGATCTACTTACGGCCCTTACCAACTTGGCAAGGGCTTTTTTTAATGGTAAAATACTAGTTTTTGCAGAAAAAGCTTCGAAATAAGCACTATTGGATTGCAGGAAAGATTCTACTATCGTATGATAAATAACAAGAATGAGAACTGTTCGGAAGATTGAGTCATACATAAAGTGATATCTATGTGAATTTTATACTTGAATAGGGTATTGAATATTTGACTGAGAAGAGAGTAGGACTGCATTTTTGTTAGGCAGATCGTTCCTAAAATAATCTTCCTTATAGAGAAAAACGCATAAAAGATTTTTTTTCGAAATAATTCGGGTCTTTTATGGGGAAAATGAAAGAAATGGAGGAATGGATGAATGAATAATATAACCATTTATGATGTGGCGCGTGAGGCGAATGTTTCCATGGCCACCGTTTCCCGCGTAGTTAACGGGAATCCAAATGTAAAGCCTGCAACAAGGAAGAAAGTTTCCGATGTGATTGAGAAGTTAGGGTACCGTCCCAATGCAGTGGCAAGGGGACTTGCCTCAAAGAAAACGACTACAGTCGGGGTCATCATCCCGGATATCTCGAGCATCTTTTTTGCCGAATTGGCACGGGGCATAGAAGATATAGCCACGATGTATAAATACAATATCATTCTAAGCAGTTCTGATGAGAATATAGATAAGGAATTCCATTTGCTGAATACGATGCTTGGAAAACAAGTGGATGGTATCGTGTTCATGGGCGGCAACATCTCTGATGAGCATGTCAAAGAGTTTAAGAATTCACCGGTTCCAATCGTACTGGCAGGTTCGGTGGATGAAAGCGGGCAAGTTCCATCGGTTAATATTGATTATGAGGCAGCGGCATTCGACGCAGTGACATTCTTTGCTGATAAAGGCCACAAGCATATCGCTTTTGTAAGCGGAAACCCTTCCGCGCTGATTAATGAAATGAAATTGACTGGTTATAAACGAGGGTTGAAAGAAGCTGGTCTTTCATTTGATGAAAGTTATATTGTTGAAGGTGATTATACATATGATTCAGGAATTGAATCTTTTGAAAAGTACCTGGAAGTTGAAGACAGACCGACGGCATTCATCGCCGGTGCTGATGAAATGGCTCTTGGAATTGTCCATGCCGCACAGGACAAAGGGTATAATGTACCGGAGGACTTTGAGGTGATCAGCTTCGATAACACGAGATTGACATTGATGGTGCGTCCGCAAATCACGACGATCGTTCAGCCTTTATATGACATTGGTGCGGTTGCGATGAGGCTTCTTACGAAGTTGATGAATAAAGAACAAGTGGAGGAAGGTCTTGAAAAAGTGATCCTGCCGCATCGGATTGAAAACCGTCAATCAACGAAATAAACTTGTTTGGAGAGTGTCCCGGAGGGCACTCTCTTTTGTTTCTCAACCGGACAAAAAAGATCGTTTTTCAACGATCTTTTGGCTAACTTTGTTCATTGCTTTTCGAAGTTTGCTTGGAAGACCTGATGGGATAAAGGACCTTTTCAAGCGTCAGGGCATTCTTCTCGGTAATTTCAGGCTTCCTCGGAATGGGTTCGTATATATCCTCCATGTCATCCCATTCATCCGGCAGGGTAACAGGGGACTCAGGCTGCCAGCAATCGAGCCATTCCTTTGATAGGGGACCTGATATATCATTGTTCGTCATTTCAAGCCAGACCCTCGCCCAAGCCCTCGGGACGACGCGCCATATATCATATCCGCCGCCGCCTACTGCAATCCACCGTCCTTCGCAAAACTTATGGGCCATTTCGTGGGCCAACTTTGGTATTTCCCTATAAATCTTCATGGTGGCAGATAAATGGGTGAGCGGATCGTAATAATGGGAATCGGCCCCGTTTTGCGTTAATATGACATCCGGTTTGAAGAATTCAATGACCTCCTTAAAAGAAGCCCTATAGCATTCGAGCCAGGATTCATCTTCAGTGAACGCATCGACCGGGATGTTGAATGAATAGCCGTAGCCTTTTCCCTGGCCCCGCTCGTTAATATTGCCGGTGCCGGGAAATAAGTAGCGCCCCGTTTCATGAATGGATAGGGTGCATACATCGGGATCATCATAAAATGACCATTGGACTCCGTCACCATGATGTGCATCGGTATCGACATACAAGACACGTGCCCCATATTTTTTTTGCAGGTATTTAATCGCGACCGAACTATCATTGTAAATGCAAAAGCCTGAGGCTTTCCCGCGGAAACCGTGATGCAGGCCCCCGCCAAGATTAAGTGCGTGCAGGGACTGACCGGTCATGACGGCATCCACAGCCGTCAAGGTACCGCCTACAAGCAAGGCACTCGCTTCGTGCATCTTGGGGAAGATAGGGGTATCCTCTGTTCCCAGCCCATAATTTACTGCCTTTTCGGGGGGGAGCTTTCCCTGGCCTGCTAATTTGACAGCGTTTACATAATGGTGATCATGGATCAGTTCCAATTCTTCATCGGTAGCCATTCTGGGCTTGATAATTTGATCATCATTGATGGCATGGTGTTTTTTTAATAAATCAAGCGTGAGCTTAAGCCGTTTTTGATTGAATGGATGTTCATCGTTGAATTTGTAGGTAAGGAGTTCATCCGAATAGACGAAAAGGGGTGTATCATTCATGTGAAATCCCCGGTAGGTTAGGCCATAAAACGGTATAGCCTTCTTTCTTCAAATCCTCCACCACCATAAATGGATTCATCGTCTGTACACGAATTACAAGAATTTTATAATCGGTTCCATTTTTTTCAGGATAAACAAGGGTGCTCAGGATATTCGAATTGCGCCTTTTGAAAATATGGGCAATATCATGAAGGGAACCTGCCCTATCCGGGATTCTGATTTCGATTTGGGAACCGGGCTGATTGACTCCAGTCAACTCAACGTATGAATGAAGTAAATCGGAACCGGTTATGATGCCCACTAACTTCCTTCCCTTTACGATTGGAAGGCAGCTGATATTGTTATCACAAAAAACAGCCCCGATTTCTTCCACAAAATCCAGCGGGTGCCCCGTGATTATTTCCGTTTTCATGATGCTTGATAATGGTTTTTGTAAATCATTTTTGTATTCTGCGGTACGGAATATAGAAGGGGCAGCATCCCGAATATCTCGGTCGCTGACTAATCCCACAAGATGATAGCTGTCATCGACAATGGGTATATGGCGAATTCGCTTCTCTTTGATGATCATGACAGCGCTATGGATTGTATCGGTTGGAGTGAGGGTGATAATATCCTCATTCATTATTGTTTCTACAATCATTTTCCTTCCTCCTCTTATTCGCCTCTTTAATACATAAACCGATTCATAAAACGCAATTGGTCGAACTTCTGGATGGATTCCGGCGGGACTCTTTTGCCGATACGGGCCATCAGGCAGTTGGCCGGGTGGGAACTGATTTCAGGATCATCTGTTGCAAAGTAGACCAGGCCACCCGCACTCATCATTTTTTCCATGACCTTGCGATAGTCCCAAATATTCAGTCCTGTCCCTTTCAAATCCCAATGCCAATAGTATTCAGTGGTGATGATGATGAAGTCTTCAACCGAATCGTCTTCCATGGAAAGGCGGATCAGGTTCTTCCCGACGGAGGCACCCCGGTATTTAGGGATGACCTCGATTGCACCAAGCTCAATCAAGTCCTCCATCTTAATTTCCGACCAGCGCTCCAATGGATCGGGATATAAGTAAGTTACATATCCCACGATCGTTTTATTTTCACGGGCGATAAAGATCCTGCCCTCAGGCAAGTCTGCAATCTCTATTAACGCTTTATGCTGCAAAGCAGGCGGGCGAAAGGCGACCAAGTCCTCGTGAAACTCATAAGCGGACATTTTTTCGCCGTTCAACGGCCCTTCGATGATGAGCGTCCCGCTCAATGTCTGCAGTTCCTTAGTATAGAAGGTCTTATTATATTCCATTCTTTCACCACCCTTGTTATGTAGTAATCTTACACTCTAGCATTCCGGAGTATAAGAAGCATTGCTTGTAAAAACTGACCGAATGGAAAGCTTAAATAAATTATACATAAAAACAAGGGGCATAATTTAGAAAGTTCAACACATATATGAATCTTTTGTTACAGTGCTTCTTCTTTCCGAGCCATCAACATGAATTCACCTTAACTATAACATACTTGTAATTTTCAAAATTCAGCAAGCTGGATTTTCCCTAATATGGAAATACTTAATATTTTAAAAATTGAGAAAATTGTCTTCTTATACTATAATAAAAATATAGAGCCGAATGAAGGGGGAGTTTGTCGTATGAATGTGAAAGCGTTGCCAGTAGTGGAAGGTAATTTTAATTTAAAGAATTATGATGAAAAATACAAGAAGTTTGACTGGTCTGAGACGGAAAAGGAATTCTCCTGGTCTGAAACCGGTAAAGTGAATCTTGCACATGAAGCCATTGACCGCCATGTCGAAACATACAAAAAGAATAAAGTAGCCCTTTATTACAAAGACGATAAAAGAAATGAAAAGTATACATTCAAGGAAATGAAAGATTATACGAATCAGGCGGCCAATGTGTTCAAGAACATTGCAAATGTGGAAAAAGGTGATCGTGTTTTCATCTTCATGCCTCGCTCCCCGGAGCTTTATTTTGCATTGTTGGGCGCGATTAAAACGGGAGCGGTCGTAGGGCCGTTGTTCGAAGCCTTCATGGAAGGCGCAATAAGGGATCGTCTTGAAGATAGTGAGGCAAGTGTGATCGTGACGACACCTGAACTTTTGCCGCGCGTCCCAGTGGATGAGCTACCCCATTTAAAGCATATTTTCTTGGTGGGGGAAAATATAAAAGAAGAAGGAAAGTACCATCACTTCAATAAAAAATTAAAAGAAGCCGATAAAAATTTCGAAATTGAATGGGTGGATCGGAATGACGGTCTGATTCTTCACTATACCTCCGGTTCCACAGGCAAACCAAAAGGAGTGCTTCACGTTCATAATGCGATGATCCAGCATTATCAAACAGCAAGATGGGTCCTTGATTTGCAGGATGAGGACGTGTATTGGTGCACAGCGGACCCTGGATGGGTGACAGGGACGTCTTACGGGATCTTTGGACCTTGGCTGACAGGCACCTCGAATGTCATTGTAGGCGGGCGGTTCAAGCCTGAATCTTGGTACAAGACCTTGGAAGACTTTGGTGTCACGGTATGGTATAGTGCCCCGACGGCCTTCAGGATGCTGATGGGCGCAGGTGACGAAATCGTTAAGCGGTTCGATTTAAGCACTCTCCGCCATATTTTAAGTGTCGGTGAACCGTTGAACCCGGAAGTGGTGCGCTGGGGAATGAAGGTATTCAATCACCGTATCCATGATACATGGTGGATGACGGAGACCGGGGCACAGGTCATCTGCAATTATCCTTGCCTGGAAATCAAACCGGGTTCGATGGGTAAACCGATTCCTGGTGTGAAGGCGGCGATAGTGGATGATCAAGGCAACGAGCTTCCGCCGCATAGAATGGGGAACCTTGCCATCAAGAAAGGGTGGCCTTCGATGATGAAGACCGTCTGGAAGAATGAAGCGAAATATGAATCTTACTTTATGCCAGGTGATTGGTATGTGTCCGGGGATTCCGCATATATGGATGAAGATGGTTATTTCTGGTTCCAAGGCCGTGTGGATGATGTCATCATGACGGCAGGGGAGAGAGTTGGACCTTTCGAAGTGGAAAGCAAGTTGGTCGAGCATCCAGCCGTAGCTGAAGCGGGTGTCATCGGTAAGCCGGATCCGGTTCGGGGGGAAATTATCAAAGCGTTTATCGCCCTTCGTGACGGATACGATGCAAACGATGAGTTGATTGAGGAAATTCGTACATTTGTAAAGCATGGTCTAGCAGCACATGCGGCACCTCGTGAAATTGAATTCAGGGATAAGCTTCCTAAAACAAGAAGCGGTAAAATCATGCGCCGTGTCCTGAAAGCTTGGGAACTTGATTTGCCAACTGGTGATTTATCATCGATGGAGGACTGAGAAACTGAGTCATGCTGATTATTGAAAAGGAAAAGGCATCCATTGTCACTTTCATGGATGCCTTTTTGGGAGATTATAAGGAAACAGTCTGTCGGGCTAACCCGACAGACTGTTTTAGTTCAAGAAAGAGTGTCATTCTTCCTCTTCTTCAGCTTTATCCGTGTCTTGCTCTTTATCATTGACTGTGTCTTTATCATTGACTGTGTCTTGATCTTTGTCGGTCTCTTGATTTTCTTTATCAGTATTTTCTTTGTTTTGATCTTTGTCTAGGGCTGGCTCTTTATCTTTATTTGTTTCATTTTCTGGTTCTTTTTCTTTATCTGAACCGTTCTCTTCTTTTGAGTCTGGTTTTTTATCTTCGTTAGCTACTTTATCTTTTCCGCGATCATCTTTATTTTTTGCGGAATCTTCTTTTGAACCTGTCTTTTTATCGCCGCTTTCAACACGTTGGGAAGGGGCTGATTCTTTACCGACTATGTCTACGGCCGTTACGTAATAGGAACCGCCTGAGCCGACTTTGTAAACAAGACTCCCACCAGCATTAATGCTCGCCACTTTTTTGCCGTCCTTATAGACACGATAACCGACGACATCTCCTTCATGATGCAGGCCCCATGTAATCTTATCGTTACTGATCGTTATGGATAGGGGATCTGGTGCTTTGCCATTATCATTCAATTTCGCTTTCGCTCCGACGACATTTCCTGATTTTTCGCCTCCAGGAATCACGGATCCCGGGTCATCGACATATTTCAGTCCGATATCTGCAAAGGAATCGGGATTCAACATGAACCCGCCGCTTGTGAATTCGCCAGGCGTTTGCGGAAGGGCTGCGTAGCGTTTGCTGCCGACTGATACATATTGTCCATCTATGAAACTATCATCCGTCCTGGATGGAGCATATTTGGCGATGAATAAATCTGATTTTACAAGACCTGCCTTTTGGCATGCACTTGAAGGCAGCAGTCCTGAAACGCCGCAGAAGGAACGGTTGACAATTCCGCCTGGCATTTCAAATCGCTTATCGGGGTCGATGAGTTTAGGATCGACTTTGTATGCGGCATTGATCAGATCTGCCCAATAATACATATTACGTTTATTATATTCCAGACCATTGTAGGTCCCTTGCAAGGATTTCGGTGTGTCATATCCGAGCCATGTACCGAATGATACATTTGGATTGGTAGCGACGAACCAAGCGTCCCAATAGTTTTGGGAAGTTCCGGTCTTGCCTGCCCAATCACTTGAGAAAGCGAGTCGGTTCCTGACCGAAGCGGCCGTCCCGCTGTTTACGACATCACGCATCATATCAAGCGTCAAGTAAGCGGCTTGCGGCGAAAATACTTCCACTGGTTTCGCTTTATGTTCATAGATGACCTCGCCATCTTTTGATACGATTTTATCGATCATATAAGCATCGACGAATTCCCCTGAATTGGCAAATGTGCCAAATGCATTGACGTTCTCTTCAACGGTTACACCTTTTGACATAGCTCCCAGTGACATGGATGGATTAGAGTAATCTTCTTTCGTCACTGTTGTGAAGCCCATTTTTTCCAAATAGGAAGCTGGACCTTGGTTGATTATTTTCATGTAAAAGAGCGCTGCCGGGATATTATAGGAATTCTTCAGTGCCTCACGGGCTGTCGTTACCCCCGTATAGCTTCCGCCGCCATAGTTTCCTGGCCGCCACATTGATCCTGCTGGAATGGAAATGGGTACGTTGGCCGATACGCTTCCAGGTGAGATCTTTCCTAACTCGATTCCTGGGCCATATACGAGCAGCGGCTTCATCGTTGATCCGTTCGATCGCAGTGATGCGGTTGCATGATTCGTCTGTTCCCGCTTGAAATCACGGCCGCCTACGAAACTGATGATTTTTCCTGTTTTATTTTCGATAAGAATGGCCCCGGCTTCAACGGGCTCACTCACCGTTTTCATTTCTTTCGTATCAGGATCGACGACTTGTGCCGTCTTATCGTATCCGTAATTCGGATAGTTTTTCGTTACTTCCTGCATCTTGTCATAAATCTTTTTATCGATTGTCGTATAGATCTGATAGCCGTTTTGACGCAGCTTACGATCGGCAAGTGCTAGATATTGATCTTTTAAATCATCATTCTTTAAATCTTTCTCTTCATATCCATCTTCTTTTGCCAGACTGACAGATAGGATTTCGATGGAGCGTTTTTCGATTTCATAGGTGAGCCATGGATATTTCTCGGATGGCATCTCCGTTTTACCGATAAAGTCTTTTGTTATGTCGTATGCGACTGCTTTATCATATTCTTCTTTTGTTATGTATCCGTTACTATACATCCGCTTTAAAACGGTTTTCATCCGGTTGATGCCGGGCTCTTGATTTTCTTTCAGTTTTCCTTTCTGGGTATATGGTGTATAACCGAAAGGGCTTTGCGGCAATCCAGCGATAAAGGCTGATTGGGGCAGCGTCAGATCTTTGGCCTCCACGCCAAAAATACCTTCAGCGGCGGACTCGACACCAGCGATGTTACGGCCTGAAGAGTTTCGTCCCAAAGTGGAGACGTTTAAGTAGGTTTCCAAAATCTCTTCTTTTTCAAAGAACTTTTCGACCCGGAGCGCAAGAAGGATTTCTTTTGCTTTCCGTTCAAATGATACTTCGTTGGTGAGGACCTGGTTTTTAATGAGCTGCTGTGTTAATGTACTTCCTCCCGATTGGACGGCTGCATTCGAAAATTCCTGGTAAACGGCACGCAGGATGGCTTTCGGGACAACTCCATCATGCTCATAAAAATACTCATCTTCTGTAGCGATGACTGCATTTTTTAGATGCTCGGAAACTTTATCGATGGACACTTCTTCACGCTCAAGGTCACTCTTAAGCTTGCCCAAGTATACGTTATCAGCAAAGTATACTTCAGAGGTCTCTTCATAATTGTAAATGTCTTTTTTTAAATCTTCTTTTGAGCGTACCGGCTCATCATTGACGAGGGCAGCGAAATAGCCGGCCCCGACGCCGCCGGCGAATGAGAATCCTAGAATCCCGACAATAATGAGGATCAGCGTTAAATTCCAAATGACTTGGTATGTAACCCGCGCGTTTTTGTGTGTTTTTTCATTTTGAAAAAAACGGGTCAGCTGCTTCCAGATTGTTAGAAATCTATCTTTTTGATTATTATTCATCGTATCATACCCCCTGAAATCACATATATTATAGCATATAACAGGTAGGGGAAAGGCATCTTTCTTATTTTTCTAGAATCTGTAAGGGTGATGTTGACAATGATTCTTATGTATGATAAAAGTTTATTAACAATAATAAAATGATTAAATGATCGCGATGATAGGACCCAGTAGTCAGACTATCCCTGTTTCAGAGAGCCGGTGGTTAGTGGAAATCGGTACAAATGGTATGATGAATTACTTCCTTGAGCATTTGCTGTGAAATGATTAGTAGCAGGAAACGGTTGACGGCCGTTATTCGTCTTGAGCGGAGGGCATATTATGTCCTCAAGTTGGGTGGTACCGCGAATTCATTCGTCCCTTCATATTTTATGAAGGGGCGTTTTTGTGTGCTTTTTGCGGGTTTTTTCTAAGATGGAGGAGGAATATTTAATGGAATTGCTTAAAGACCTCGAGTGGAGAGGGATTATTTATCAACAAACGGATGAAGAGGGTTTTAAGGCCCTTCTAGAAAAAGAGAAAATTTCTTTATACTGTGGTGTCGATCCAACTGCGGATAGTATGCACATCGGACATCTATTGCCATTCTTGACATTGCGCCGTTTCCAGCAGCACGGACATCGTCCACTTGTGCTAGTAGGCGGTGCGACTGGACTTATTGGTGATCCAAGCGGTAAAAAAGAGGAACGCCAGCTGCAAACACTGGAAAAAGTGCTTTATAATGCAGACTGCATAAAAGGGCAGCTATCCCACATCTTTGAATTCGACGGTGAAAATGGTGCGGTCATGGTCAATAACTATGACTGGATAGGTAAAATCGATATGGTTACATTCTTGCGGGATTACGGGAAATACATCGGCATAAACTACATGCTGGCAAAAGATACGGTTGCTTCCCGCTTGGATACGGGAATTTCCTTTACTGAATTTGCGTACACGATCTTACAAGGAATTGATTTCGGTCATTTATACAGCAATTACGACTGTAAATTGCAAATTGGCGGCAGTGATCAATGGGGCAACATTACGACCGGTCTTGAAATGATCAGGAAATCCAATGATGAGAATGCTAAAGCATTCGGTATGACGATCCCGCTCGTAACGAAAGCGGATGGAACGAAATTCGGTAAGACGGAAGGCGGAGCGATTTGGCTTGACCCGGAAAAGACGACTCCGTATGAATTTTATCAATTCTGGATCAATACAGCCGATGCTGATGTCGTGAAATACCTGAAATTCTTCACATTCCTATCTCGTGAGGCGATTGAAGAGTTAGAGCAATCCGTACAGTCCGAACCGCATTTGCGTAAAGCACAAAAAGCTTTAGGGGAAGAAATGACCCGTTTGATTCATGGTCAGGAAGCTCTTGAACAAGCAATCAAAATCTCTGCCGCCCTATTCAGCGGTGAGGTGAAGAATTTAAGTGCAGCGGAAATCAAATTGGGCTTTAAAGATGTCCCTAGCTTCGAACGTGAGAGCAAAGAAGATATCGGTTTGGTCGATTTAATCGTTGAAGCGAAAATTTCGCCATCAAAGCGTCAAGCCCGTGAAGATATTCAGAATGGGGCAATCTCCATTAATGGGGAGAAAGTGACTGATCTGCAATATGTAGTGACGGAAGCTGCCAAGATTGAAGGGGAGTTCATCCTCGTTCGTCGCGGCAAGAAGAAATACACATTAGTGAAATGATTGTTCAAAGCCCGGCTGAATCCCAGCCGGGCTTTGTCATGCAAGGGTGTTTAGGTGCAAAAAAAAACCCCATCCAAGGATGAGGTTTTTTGAAGTTATTAACGAGAGTAGAACTCAACGATAAGAGCTTCGTTAATTTCAGCAGGCAATTCAGAACGTTCTGGTAAACGAGTGAAAGTACCTTCTAATTTCTCAGCATCGAAAGTAAGGAAATCAGGAACGAAGTTAGTTGCTTCAACTGATTCTTTGATGATTGAGAAGTTGCGTGATTTTTCACGAACTGAGATTGTTTGTCCAAGAGACACTTTGTAAGATGGAATGTCTACGCGGCTTCCGTCTACAGTGATGTGACCGTGGTTAACAAGTTGACGTGCTTGACGACGTGTACGAGCTAAACCAAGACGGTAAACTAGGTTGTCAAGACGTGATTCAAGAAGAATCATGAAGTTTTCACCATGAACACCTTTAAGTTTGCCAGCGCGGTCGAACATTGAACGGAATTGACGTTCAGTGATTCCGTACATGTGACGAAGTTTTTGTTTCTCTTGCAGTTGCATTCCGTATTCAGAAATTTTTCTGCGTTGGTTAGGACCATGTTGTCCTGGAGCATAAGGGCGTTTTTCTAATTCTTTACCAGTACCTGTTAGGGAAATTCCTAAACGACGGGATAGTTTCCAGCTTGGGCCAGTATAACGAGCCATAGGATGACTCCTCCTTTAAATGTTTTTATTTTGGTAAAATAAAAACCGTGTGAATGTACGATCATGACCATTTTGTTTTCATGTACCTTCGCCCTAGCAGCAGAGAGTTACGAGATACACCTCTGAATTGAGGAACAAAATGAGAACATAAAGGCTGTCACATAGGCTGCAATATTTTACACAAGGAGTATTGTATAATATTCTGCTCAATGAGTCAAGGACAGTTATGATTTATTAAGGAATAGATAAAGAGTATCACAGCAGGAAAATACAAAATATTAAAAAAATGCAATTTATAGAGTGTTTTTTTTCATTGTAAGCATTATGAAATAATGAATCCAAAAATTATGGATGGTTTGAGACATTTCATGGGTGCCTATGCCATGGGATGGCTCAATCCTGTTTCTTCGCTAAAAATGTCAAAAGGGCCTATGAGGGGTTTTATATTGCGAAAAGTTCAGGAAAGGACCGGGTACATGTACAACGGGTACTGTAATGTAAAAGGGAGCAGGCAAGGTTTGCCGCTCCCTTTTACTTTATAGATGATTGGAAAGGATTTCAGCGAACTTCTCCAGTCCTTGCTGATCCATTTCGTCAAAACGGTCCGTTATCGGGCTGTCGATATCGAGGACACCGAGCAATTTGCCATCCTTCATGAGCGGTATGACAATTTCAGATCTTGATGCCGCATCGCAGGCGATATGTCCAGGGAATTGGTGGACATCCTCTACGCGCAGGGTTTTTTCAGTTGCCGCTGAAGTCCCGCATACGCCCTTGCCCATTGGGATGCGGACACAGGCTGGAAGACCTTGAAAGGGTCCTAGAATTAATTGGCCTTCTTCATATAAATAAAAGCCTACCCAGTTAATCTCATCGAGAAAAAGATTAAGTAAAGCTGCCGCATTGCTTAAATTGGCTATTTGGTTCGTTTCATCTTCGATTAATGCAAGTAGTTGTTTTTGGACCAGTTCATAGTTTTTTTCTTTTTTTCCTTGATACATTTCGACATTAAACAAAAGCGTTCACCTGTCTTCCGCATATTTTTACAGCACTATCTAATCATGATGCTTTATTGTTGGGAAATTGTCGAGAACTTACTAAAGGATTCAGGCTCTTCCGTGAAGAAGTAGTCCACAAGACTTGTCTCAAAGAAAGCGAGGGATTGCCTGAATGAATCGCCAGACGCCAACGAAACAAGCCATTGTGGAAGCCGCATTGCATTTATTTCATTTAAAAGGCTATCATGCTACATCCATACGGGATATTGCGAATAAAGCGAAAGTGAACGCTGCAAATATTGCCTACTATTTCAAGAATAAACAGGGGTTGCTGGAATTCTGTTTCATTTCCTATTTAGAAGAGTATATCCTGGTCCTTGATAAGAACATGACATTGCTCGAACTTAAAGGCCCGCAGCATTGCTTGATGAATCTTGTAAAGGATATTCTTGCTTTCCAGAGGGAAAACTTCCTTGCTGCACGGTTCATATATGGGGAATCTTCACTCGATTCCAATTTAAACCGCGAAATTCATTCGACTTATTTTACTAAGGAAAAGTCTTATTTTCAATATATTTTGGAACAGGGAATCAAGAGCAGGAGTTTCCAGCAGGTCTCCGTTCCCATGTATATGCTGCAGTTGAAGGGATTATTGACGGCCCCTGTCCTGCATACCCATTATGCGATGGATGTGCTTCATGTCTTCCCGCAGGAAGCCTATTACACGAATATTTATGCCAATGAAGTCGGACGTTTTCTGCAAGATACCCTTTTCATTGCCGAAGACTTACAGCCACTGTTAGCCGGCCGGCCTGAAGTGTATACATGAGTTACCCTTTAAAACCTGCAATCAGTGCCTGATGGCCCTGACCCAAATCTTTAGCCTGATGGGCATCGGAACCGTAAATAAGCGGAATTCCGAGATCTATTGCACGTTTTGCAAATCGTTCAGGAGGATAGGGCTCACCGCATAGCGGCTTTACAAGCCCGGCTCCGTTATAATCTAGTTCATATCTTTGATCCTTGATCATGTCGAGAACCTTGTAAACCCGCTCGTCAAAACTTGATGCCGGCGGATATCGATGCTGGAATTTATGGACAAGCGTAATGTGCCCGATCCGTTTTGGTTTATATATGCCTAAATCAGCTTCTATTGATTTTTCCAGTGTATCGTAATATTTGGTATAAACCGAATCCACTGAACCTAGTTCATTGGCAATCTCACCAAACCCATTATCGCTGAAATCAATGCAATGCCAACTGTTTTGATGCTTGATGAAGTGGACGGAAAGTATACTATCATCAAGGAATTCTCCGATTTCGTCGAGGAATGCTTTTGTTTCATTTTCATACCCCTCTATAAAGTCAACCTCGAGGCCTGTTTTGATCAGGATTTTGTCTTTATAGCGTTCTTTCAGTACGCGGAGCTCTTGAAAGTAATCCAGGAGCAGGGCAGCGTCCATGCCGCTGTCTTTTTCAGGCGTAGGATCTTGAAAATTTCGTGGCAATGGAGCATGTTCCGTAAATGAGATTTCCTTTAATCCTAGCTCGATTCCCCGCGTAATATATTCATCGAATTTATCCGTAGAGCCGTGTGGGCAAAACGGAGTGTGCACATGACCGTCAACTTTCATGGTTCTTCCCTCCCAAAAAACAGGTATTTGTAGCAATTTTCTACAAAAAAATCATTTTTCTCGTCAAAAATTATTGCTAACATGGTATCATAAAAGCATTAAATTTAACATTTTTAAAATTGATATAAACGAGCAAGACTGTAAGGACTAGAACAGGGGGCTTACCATGGATTACATAATTGGCGTAATTGTATTAATTTTGATTTTCATCATTTGGGGTTATTTTTTCAAAAAGAGATATTTTAAAGAAATCGATCGACTGGAATCCTGGAAAATAAGCATCATGCACCGCCCCGTGCTGGAAGAGCTTTCTAAAGTCAAACAATTGAATATGACAGGTGAAACAGAGGAAATGTTCGAAAACTGGCGCATTGAATGGGACGCCATCATTACGGATCATATGCCCGAAGTCGAAGAGCTTTTATTCGATGCCGAGGAATTCGTCGATAAATACCGTTTCAGCCGATCAAAAGAGGTACAGCACAAAATTACAGTCAAGCTGAATGAAATCGAAGAAATGATCAAAAAGATCTTATACGAACTGAATGAACTCGTAGGCAGTGAGGAAAAGAATCGATTGGAAATTGAGGATATCAAAGAATCCTACCGTCAATTGAAGAAATCCCTGCTTGCTCACAGGCATAATTATGGGAAAGCGGCTGATAAGCTGGAAAATTCCTTGGATGAAGTAGTGCAAATCCTCCAGAAGTATGAAGAAGAGACGGTGAACGGCAATTATTTGAATGCGAGGGAGCTTGTTCTATCCATTAAGGGAAAATTGGCGCTTCTGTCAGTTAAAATGGAAATGCTCCCAAAATTATTGGTAGATAGCCAATCAGAGCTGCATTCCCAGCTTCATGAATTGAAGGATGGTTATGAGGAGATGTCAGGACAAGGTTATCTGTTGAGCCATATCCAATTCGAGCAGGAAATATCACGGCTTGAGGAAGAACTGGAACTATATAAAACACAATTGGAAAATGCCGAAACGGAAGCCGTGGAAAAGGGCATTAAGGAAATGCGCGAAAGCATTGAAGTGCTGTATGACCTTTTGGAAAAAGAAGTACTTTCAAAACAGTATATCTTGAAAAATGATGAAGTTCTCAGAAAAACGTTAAGTGACCTTGAATATGAAAACGATAAACTTAAAGTTGAAACCATACATGTTCAACACACATATCATTTGACGGAAAATGAGCTCGATGCACAACGGAAAATGGAAAAGCAGATTGCCCAGATTTCGAAACGCCATCAATTGCTCGTCTTGAAAATGGAGGATAATGTGATGGCAAGCTCCCTTATCAGTGAAGAGATGCAGGGGCTGGCGGCACAGTTGAAGGAATTACAGGAAAATCAGAAAGACTTTACCCTTAAATTACAGGCTTTACGAAAAGATGAAATGGATGCCAGGGATGCATTGGCCGAATTGAAGCGCAAAATGGTCGATACTGGACGTTTAATTACAAAAAGCAATATTCCAGGTCTTCCAGAAGAGTATAAAGTGGTGCTTCAGGACGCCAAAGAAAGCATGGATGACGTTCAGGGGAAACTTGAAGAAAAGCCGCTTGACATGGCCTCTGTTTATATTTATTTGGAAAAGGCGGTTCAACAGGTGAATAGGGTCCACGAAAAAGCCAATGAATTGATCGAACATATGTATTTGGCCGAAAAGGTGATCCAATTCGGAAATCGCTATCGAAGCAGTCATGATATGGTTGCCGAGAGCCTTAGGGAGGCGGAGGCCAAATTCCGAAGCTACGAATATCAAGCCGCATTGGAAACGGCAGCCACGGCCATAGAAAAGGTCGACCCAGGCAGTTTACAAAAAATCGGGGCGAACATAGAAGAAGTCCTTTCCTAAAAAACCCGCCATGGCGGGTTTTTTTCTTTTACAGGACCCTGAATAGACTAGGCGGGAAGTTAAATCATTCTGCAGGAATAAAAAGAAGCAGGTCTCCTATCATTCAGTGGACCAGTGTTTTACATTCTCTTTCAAATTCAATTATGTTAATATTAGAAGTTGCAACAGCAACATTGAAACTTATATTTAGTAGAGTGACCATCATAGATACAAAAACATGGAAGGTGAACCCATGATTTATTTTGATAATAGTGCAACAACAAAACCATATCCCGAAGTAATCGAATCATTCATGAAGGTTGCTTCGGACTATTTCGGAAACCCCTCTTCGCTTCATGGACTTGGGGTGCAATCCGAAAAACTGCTTTCCGCTGCAAGAAAGCAAATCGCTGATTTATTAAAGGTGAAGAGTTCGGAAGTATATTTCACTTCCGGGGGGACGGAAGGAAATAATCTTGCCATCAAAGGGGCCGCCCACTCTCAGGGAAATCGCGGCAAACACATAATCACGACAGCGATTGAACATCCTTCTGTAGAAGATGCATGCCAATCATTGACGAAAATGGGCTTTGAGATCACATATCTTCCCGTTAACGAATTTGGGCAAATTGATGTAATGGATCTTAAGGAAGCATTGAGGGAAGATACCATTTTGGTTTCCGTCATGCATGTTAATAATGAAGTTGGCTCGATACAGCCGATTGCTGAAATTGGCAAATTGTTAAAACAATACCCAAACGTGCTCTTTCATGTCGATAATGTACAGGGAACAGGCAAAGTTTCGTTATCATTGCGTGAAGCCAATGTGGATTTATGTACAATTTCCGGCCACAAGGTTCACGGCTTGAAGGGGACGGGCATCCTTTATGTTCGTGAAGGCGTTCGGGTCGATCCGCTTTTCCATGGTGGCAATCAAGAAACGAAAATCAGGAGCGGTACCGAAAATGTTGCGGGAATCGTCGCCCTATCGAAGGCTTTGCGTATTAGTATGAACAATCAATTGCTGTATCATGATAAGCTGCAGCAAATCAAAACTTATTTATATAAAGGCTTGAAGGAAATGGACGGGGTAATGGTTAACAGTCCTGAAAAGGGTGCACCCCATATTATGAATTTTTCCGTTCCGGGGCTTAAATCCGAGGTATTGCTGCATGCACTTGAATCGGAAGGAATTTATGTTTCGACGACCAGTGCCTGTTCTTCGAAAAAAAGAACGGTAAGCAAAACGGTGGATGCGATGTTCCATAATTCAGCCCGTTCCGAAAGCGTCATCCGAATCAGTACTACCTATAGCAATGAAATGGAAGAAGCAAAGCATGTTCTGGCGGCGATACAGAAAATAGTCGCTAATTTAGAAAAAATAATGAGGGTTGCAAAATGAAATTTGATCATATAATTATCCGCTATGGAGAAATCTCCACGAAAAAAAGAAACCGTAAAGGCTTTGTAGACAAAATGAAGGCACATATCCGCTGGAGTTTAAAAGATATAGAAGGTGTAGTGCTTACTGCCAACCGGGAGCGGATGTACGTTCTCCTGAACGGTGCGGACCATAAGCCTGTCATTGAGCGGTTGAAAGGCATTTTTGGAATTCAGTCATTAAGCCCTGCAATAAAAATAGAGCGTGATCTTGAAGTGATGAAAACGGCAGCATTGTATTATCTTAATCATACTCTTGAAGAGGTGAACACGTTCAAAATCACGACAAAACGCGCGGATAAGGATTTTCCATATAATACCGATGAAATTAACAGGGCAATTGGCGGGCATTTACTTCGAAATACAGAAGATTTAAAAGTGGATGTAAAGAACCCTGATTTGAACCTGCTAGTGGAAGTGAGACGCGAAGCCGTGTATTTGACAGGTGAAATCATCCAGGGGGCAGGCGGTCTTCCATTCGGTTCAAGCGGGAAGGCGATGCTGATGCTTTCAGGCGGGATTGATAGCCCTGTTGCGGGATTCCTTTCGATGAAACGGGGATTGGACGTGGAAGCAATCCATTTTTACAGCCCGCCGTTCACAAGCGAACGTTCACGTCAAAAGGTCATTGATTTGGCAGGCAAGCTTGCAGAAATAAGTGGAAGCATGAAAGTGCATATCGTTCCATTTACGGAAATCCAATTATTGATTCAAAAACAAATCCCGGAAAACTACTCAATGACTACAACACGGCGTTTAATGATGCGGGTCGCCGATCGAATCCGTGAAAAGGAAGAAGCCATGGCACTGATTACCGGTGAAAGCCTTGGACAGGTTGCGAGCCAGACGATGAGCAGCATGTTTGCCATCAATGAGGTGACGAATACACCGATCCTGCGTCCGCTGATTACCATGGATAAGACAGAAATCATCAAAATTGCAAGAGAGCTTGATACTTTTGAAATATCCAATCTGCCGTACGAGGATTGCTGTACGGTCTTTACGCCGGCAAGCCCAAAAACAAAACCGAAACGTGAAAAAGTCAATTACTATGAAAGCTTCGTCGACTTTGAATCCTTGATTGAAAAAGCGGTCTCCGAAACAGAAATATTAACGGTTAAACCTGGTCAGACTTTCGATAAGGAAGAAGCGATGGAAGACTTATTTTAATATCCTGTAATTACCAATAAAATTGAACGAATGAAGCCATGTGTTTTAACACACTCTATAATCACAAGGAGGTGAAAAACACATGGCAAACAACAACAGCTCAAACGAATTATTGGTACCTGGAGTGGAACAAGCTCTACAACAAATGAAATATGAAATCGCTACAGAATTCGGCGTACAACTTGGTGCCGACACAACATCTCGCGCTAACGGTTCAGTTGGTGGAGAAATCACAAAACGCCTTGTTCAAATGGCTGAACAACAATTAGGCGGAGGATTCAACAGATAATTTAATAAACATGGCTACAGAGAGCGGGTTCTAACACCCGCTCTCTTTATTTTTGTTGACAAAATTCGTGACGGCCGATTAAAGTGCGGACCATTATTTTAAACAAGACCTAGTAATACCTCATGATTTTTTACTTTTTTATATAAAATGAAAACTCACTGGATTGAAGAAATTTGCGACACTCCTGCCGAAAAACTGGCTAGCCGAGACCCCAGAGACGCTTGCTTTGATGAGGCTTGGCAGACAGTCGGCGGAAAGGGAGCGGGTTTCTGAAATCAACTGTAACGGTTTTTTTTTAGTGAAAACTGGATTTTCATCGAATTTGACTACAACCTAAAGAGAGCGGGTACTAACACCCGCTCTCTTATTTTGTTGACAAAATTCGTAGCGGCCGAATAAAGTGCGGACCATTATTTTAAACAAGACTTAGCAATACTTCATGATTTTTACTGTTTTATATAAAATGAAAACTCACTGGATTGAAGAAATTTGCGACACTCCTGCCGAAAAACTGGCTAGCCGAGACCCCACAGACGCTTGCGTCGAGGAGGCTTGGCAGACAGTCGGCGGAAAGGGAGCGGGTTTCTGAAATCAACTGTAACGGTTTTTTTAGTGAAAACTGGATTTTCATCGAATTTGACTACAGTCTAAAGAGAGGCGGGTTCTAACACCCGCTCTCTTTATTTATTTGTAAAAATAAATAGAAATATTAGAGAAGTATCTTGTATAATGAGTAGGTACTAAGAGTTCATAATTGGAGGGGAAGAATATGAAGCGTGAAGACTTATTGGCTCCGGAACATTACAACTTAGTGAGTGAAATGGAACGTTTTGCAAAAGATCCAGAAAAAGTTGCCGTCCTCTGGGAGAATGAAACC
Organism: Bacillus sp. B4EP4a; assembly: GCF_006680105.1. Lineage (NCBI taxonomy): Bacteria > Bacillati > Bacillota > Bacilli > Caryophanales > Bacillaceae > Bacillus > Bacillus sp. B4EP4a. Next base: position 97,054 of record NZ_VHIK01000029.1, on the reverse strand, counting down.
GGGGATAAAAAACAACTTACATATGAGAATTTATTAAAAAGTGCAAATAAAATCGGAAATGCCTTCAAGAAAAAAGGACTGGGTAAAGGTGATACGGTCCTTATCATAATCCCTCGTTTGGTGGAAGCTTATCAAGTGTATTTAGCCGCATTAAAAATTGGCATGATTGTCATACCTTGTTCCGAAATGCTTCGTGCGAAGGACTTGCAGTATCGAGTCAACCATGGTGATGTCAAAGGAATCATCAGTTATCATGAATATACTCATGAATTGAATGAAATAGAAGGGGCGGAAAGTCTCCTGAAATTTTCAATCGGAAAACGAATCGAAAATTGGCTGGATTTGAATGAGCTTGCCGATGAGGAATCAGATCAGCTGACTATGGCCGACACGAAGAGTGAGGATATGGCGTTCTTATCGTATACTTCCGGAACGACAGGAAATCCAAAAGGGGTCGTCCATACACATGGATGGGCTTATGCACATTTGAAAACGTCTGCAGCAAACTGGCTCGGCATCAGCGAAACGGATGTGGTTTGGGCAACTGCAGGCCCAGGGTGGCAAAAGTGGATCTGGAGTCCTTTCCTGGCGGTTCTGGGAACGGGAGCGGCCGGTCTTGCCTATCATGGGAAGTTCGAGGCGAAAAAATATCTTCAGCTGCTTCAGGACTACAAAGTGAATGCATTATGCTGCACACCGACCGAGTATCGATTGATGGCAAAGGCAGATAACCTTGATGACTATGATTTATCCCATCTTCATAGTGCTGTATCAGCGGGAGAGCCTTTAAATCAAAAAGTGTTCGAGGTCTTTAAAAACCATTTCAATATTGAAGTGCGTGATGGATATGGTCAGACCGAAAATACCCTGCTGGTAGGTGTAACGAAAGGCATGGAAATTAAATTGGGCTCCATGGGCAAACCGACTCCGGGCAACCATGTGGAAATCATTGATGATTCCGGTAAACCTTGTTCTCCTGGCATAGTGGGGGATATTGCCGTACATGTAGATACACCTGCTCTCTTTAAAGAATATTTTAAAGATCCCGAGCGGACATCGCAGCAATTCCGCGGGGACTATTATATCACCGGCGACCAAGCGAAAAAGGATGAAGATGGTTATTTCTGGTTTGAGGGTCGTTCTGATGATATCATCATCAGCTCGGGATATACGATTGGACCGTTTGAAGTTGAAGATGCACTCGTTAAGCATCCATTTGTTAAAGAGTGTGCCGTTATAGCAAGCCCTGATGAAATAAGGGGAAATGTGGTCAAGGCATATGTAGTTCTGATGGAGGACATCGATCCGAACAGCCAAGGCTTGATCCAGACGCTCCAATCGCACGTGAAAGAATTGACTGCCCCATATAAATATCCAAGGAAAATCGAATTTTTAGAAGAGCTGCCCAAAACGACATCAGGTAAAATCAAACGGGTGGATTTACGCAAAAGGGAAGAAGCACTCCTTAACAATTGATTGATAGCATTACCGTCAGCCCCCACGGCTGGCGTTTTTTTATTAACAGGTGTTTGGATAAAAGCATAAATATGGGAATTCATGATATGAGATGGTACACTTACTGCATATCTGCACAGTAACAATCATTTAATAAGGAGTGTAAAGCCGGAATGGGAACGTTATGGTTCAATGGGTCGATTTATACGATGATTAAAGAAAACGATCAAGTGGAGGCAGTCTTCACTGAAAAGGGGGTAATTGTTGATACTGGCAGCCTGGACTATTTGAAAAATGAATATGCCGGCAATATTTCCAGGGAAATCGACTTAAATGGACAAACGATGCTGCCGGGGTTGGTGGATAGTCACCTTCATTTGGTCGGGCATGGTGAAAGGCTGCTTCGTTTAGACCTCTCTTTGATGGATAGCAGGGAGTCCATCTTGAAATCCTTGAAGGAAAAGTGCTCAAAAACCCCGGTTGGAAAGTGGATTGTTGCCGAAGGGTGGAATGAAAATGAATGGCCGAGTCCTGAATTGATATTACGGGATGAGCTTGACGCGATATCGACAGAACATCCCATCGTATTGAAAAGGATCTGCCGTCATGCCTTGGTGGTCAATTCCCGCGCCCTTTTGGAAGCGGATATTAAAGAAGATATAAAAGAACCTTCAGGCGGGGTGATCTGCCGTTATCCTGACGGACGTTTGAATGGTTTATTTAAAGAAAGTCAGGCGCAGAGCCTTATTTTAGACAGTCTTCCCGGCATTGATCAAGAGTATATCGAAAACGCGCTCACAGAGGCCATAGAAGACGCATATAAGCTAGGTTTGACTGGCGGACATACAGAGGACCTCCATTATTACAATGGCTTCATGCCGACATATCAGGCGTTTAAATCGGTAATCGAGGACCGGGAAATGGCCTTTCGCGCCAATTTGCTCGTCCATCACGAAGCGTTTGAAGAAATGCTGGCAGCAGGCGGCGGCTATCAGAAAGGTACGCGATATATCAAATTCGACAGCATGAAGATATTTACCGACGGCTCCTTGGGCGGACGCACAGCCCTGTTGAGCGAGCCTTATGTAGATCAAGAGGATACGAATGGAGTAGCGATATTCACTGAAAACGAGCTTCAGGAATGGGTGAAAAAAGCAAGGGATGCCGGAATGCCGATTGCTGTCCATGCGATTGGCGATCTCGCTTTTGAATACGTCTTGAATGCAATAGAAGCCCTCCCCCCGAAAAAGGGGCAGAGGGACCGGCTCATCCATGCGCAGATTGTCCGGCCGGAGCTGTTGGAGCGGGCGGCAAAGCTGCCGGTAATCTTTGATATCCAACCGGGTTTCGTCCCGTCCGATTTCCCGTGGGTGGAAGAAAAGGTTCCAGCCGATCTATTGGAATCCTCCTATGCCTGGAAAACCTATTTGAAGTTGGGCATCATTTGTGCGGGAGGGTCGGATGCACCCATTGAACCATTAAATCCAATTTTGGGCATTCATGCAGCTGTCACAAGGATGAAAATCAACAGTGAGGACCGGACCGTATATGGCTTGGGCGAAAGGCTTTCCGTATACGAGGCTTTCGCACTGTATACAAAAGGGAGTGCTGCAGCAATCGGCCAGGAAAAACGTCGCGGTGTGATCATTGAAGGGTACGATGCCGATTTTACCGTGTTTAATCTGGATGTTTTTGCTGTTGCGCCGGAGGATCTCCTAAAAGCTGAGGCGGTCATGACGGTCATCGATGACAAAATCATGTATGATAAAAAATAACAGTTGCAAAAAAAGAAATGCGAATACAAGATTGTTAGATGGAATTAGATAAAGGAATGTAAATGGAAAGAAGGCTTGTTATGAAAGTGGATGAACAAAAAGAAGGGGCGATCTATGCAGCCCTTTCTTACATGATGTGGGGAGTCGTGCCGATTTACTGGAAGTTCCTTCAGGGAGTCGGTGCAACAGAAATTTTAGCTCAGAGGGTATTATGGTCTTTCGTGTTCATGCTGGTTTTATTGATGTTCATGAAAAAATGGCAAGCGTTTCTTGTTTATGTTAAAAACATATTGGGAAATCCCAAACTCTTTGCTGCATTACTAACGGCGTCACTGCTTGTTACAGCTAATTGGGGAGTGTTCATCTGGGCCGTTAACTCAGGACGGATCCTCGACACGAGCCTTGGATATTATATCAATCCGCTAGTCAGTGTACTATTGGGAGTGATAGTCTTAAAAGAAAAATTGAGCAGGGCCCAAATCATTTCATTCCTGCTTGCAGGAATCGGAGTCTTGATCCTTGGCATTCATTTTGGCACGATCCCGTGGATCTCTCTTGTTTTGGCCATGACGTTCGGATTATACGGTCTGGCAAAAAAAATGATCAAGGCCGAATCGGCGATCGGGCTGACGCTCGAAACGATGATGGTAACGCCTCTTGCCCTGGGTTACCTGATATACTTGATGAACAGGTCAGAAATGCAATTCTTTACAGAGGGAAGCACAAGCCTGCTGTTGGTGGGCGGCGGGATTGTCACGGCATTGCCTCTTTTATATTTTGCGAAAGGGGCGGAGAAGATCCCGTTATCGATGCTTGGCATTTTTCAGTATATCGCTCCGACCTTATCTTTATTGATCGGGGTATTCGTCTATCATGAAAGTTTTACTAAAGCACATCTTTTAGCCTTTTTGTTCATATGGTCAGCCTTGGCTGTTTATACATTATCCATAACGAAATGGGGTCAGGCAAGTGCCCGCAGGTTCAAAGGCAAAGGGAATATTGGTGCGTGAATAACAAAAAATGCTTGGGAGATTTCTCCCCAAGCATTTTTTGAAATGCCAGTTTTAATGAAGCGGTTTTACGGCATAAGTGAAATGCCAGGGTCATGAAAGGTAAATATTCGAGCCTATTTCAGAAACAATACAATTGGAAAGGCTGACAGGACTGTGATCAGGCTTTGCACGGGGGATATTTAGTTGGAATTGACTATAGAAGGAACTATCCAGGAAAATGATATGATCTGTCAGGAATGCTGATATGGTGGCGAATGGCTTTCTATTGCTATTTAATTCAGTGATGATTCCCTGTGCACTGGTAATCCCGATCCCGTGGCCATAAAAGAGGTTATTTCCTAATAATATGGCATTTTCACCTTGCCATTCAGGAGTTGACTCGTCGTGTTCAGGGTTTTTGAAGTAAACACAATCACCTGGTGAATAATCCCTTCCTTTATGAATGATGAGAGCCATATTTTGTGGAGGGTGCCAATCATATAAAACTAGGTTTGAAAAAAGGTCGTCGAAATTCCTCGGGCCGATTAAATCCAAAATGGCCTTTAAAAAAGTGATGACTATTGCTGTCCCGCATTCGAATGCATAAAGCCTTCCATTTATGAAAATGTCAACGATTGCAGCATGAGGGAGAATCCCTGGCTGAAGGGTAAAGGTGCCATCCTTTGAAAGGCGCCAATATTGTTTATTGCTTTCCGATTCCTCAAGTGTGGAAAATTCTACATTACTTTTATCCAACGCAATAGCTGCCGCAATGACTCGGTTCCTCAGTTGTATCTCGAAATTAAACTCTCCAAATTTCCGATATTCAAAGACGTTAGAATCTTCCGCCAGCAAATGGACAATTTCAAGCGATTTAGCAGATGCTATTCCTGGTTGGATTTGACTGACATCTAACCATTTGTGATTAATCTTTATCATGATCATATCCACCTTTTACTTATGAAATTAACGGTTTATAAAACCGGTAAACAAAAATGTCTACATGTAATGCTCATTATATGAATGCAAGCTTTGAATTGACTATTTGGAACGTGTCAGTCAGCGTTGCAGCCGAGAATGATTGGAATGAAAAGAGGCAGAATTTTATTGCTTTCATTCCAAAAGATGTTTTGCTAGATATCCTAGAGTGCAAGGAATACCTTTCCAATTAGCGAGAAGAAGCAAATTAGTATTCCTTTTTCCCCATGAATTGATATAATGAGAGAGAAAAGTTCATATGTGCGAGAAATGTAGGGGGGCCAGTATGCTGGCTGAGATTGCATCCTTTAGATGCTGACTCTTTGAACCTGATCTGGATGATGCCAGCGGAGGGAACATATTATTACTGATTTTCTGTTTTGTATGTTAACGTCCGAATTCATCTTCGGGCGTTTTTTGCTTTTTTATCCAGTATTTGAATAAACCCTGGAGCCCCATTATGGTTCCGGCATATGGAACTTATATGATGTGTAGGAGGATAATGACTTGAATAAATTCTTGCCACTGTTAACTTCGTTGTTCCTTTTGGCTGGATGCGGTGCAGGCGGAACTAATGAAAAAGAAGAAGCATCTAAAAATGAAGGAAATGAAAAATTAAAAAAAGTATCGGTCGTGCTCGATTGGACACCGAATACAAACCATACAGGATTGTATGTAGCCAAGGAAAAAGGTTATTTTAAAGAACAAGGTCTTGATGTGGAAATTATCATGCCAGGTGAAGCCGGAGCTGATAAGCTTGTCGCTTCAGGGAAATCTGAATTTGGCGTGAGTTACCAGGAGGGCATAACGCAGGCCCGCGTGCAGGGCGTGCCGATTGTTTCGGTAGCTGCCGTCATTCAGCATAATACCTCGGGATTCGCTTCCCCTGAGGCAAAGAACATTAAAACTCCCAAGGATTTTGAAGGGAAAACGTATGGCGGCTGGGGGTCTCCGGTTGAAAAGGCCATCATTGATTCACTCATGAAAAAAGAAAATGCGGATGTAAATAAAGTGGATATAGTCAATACAGGAGACACGGATTTTTTCACTTCGGTTAAAAGGGATATAGATTTTGCCTGGATTTATTATGGATGGACAGGCATTGAGGCTGAATTGCGAAATGAAAAGCTTAATATGGTTTACTTAACCGAATACTCTGATAAGCTTGATTACTATACGCCTGTATTAACTACGAATGAAAAGATGATAAAAGAAGATCCGGAGACTGTTAAAGCATTCGTTCAAGCAGCTTCGAAAGGGTACCAGTTTGCGATTAAGAATCCTGACGATGCAGCGGACATATTAATTAAGTCTGCACCGGATCTTGATGCAAAACTAGTGAAGAAAAGCCAGGAGTGGCTTGCAGACAAGTATCAGGATGATGCTCCGCGATGGGGTGAACAAAAGCTTGAAATTTGGAAGAATTACAGTGAATGGATGACTGAAAATAAGCTTCTTGAAGGTGATTTCGATCCTGAAAAGGCATTTACCAATGAATTTTTACCAAAATAGGAGGAAATACAATGGCCAACTCATTAATTAGTATACAGATTATTCCTAAAGGGGAAAATGTCATCCCTATGGTCGATGAAGCAATCAAGATCATTGAAGAATCAGGTGTCAAGTATGAGGTTCACCCGCTAGAAACGACAATGGAGGGTGAGCTTTCCGAACTTTTTGCCGTGATAGAAAAAATGAATGTAAGAATGGTTGAAATAGGATCGCCGAATGTCATTTCCCAAGTGAAAATATTATATCAGCCAAGCGGGATTACGATGGATACGTTAACGGAGAAATATCGCGCATGATCGGAAGGGGAATTTGGAAGAAGGGGGCTCCCTTCTTTCTTTTATTATTGTTGCTGATAGTATGGGAGTCAGTGACAGTCTTATTGAAAGTCGAAGAATGGCTGCTTCCCGCTCCATCGGCCATTTTCATTGAAGGAATTGAGTCGTCCCGCAATCTTTACGGACACCTTATATCCACAACCGAGCTTGCGTTGTCGGGTTTTTTTATTGGAAGCTGCATCGGCTTATTGATCGCGGCAATTTTACACCTATTTCCCGGTGTGAAGGACGCGGTTTATCCTCTGCTCATACTATCACAAAATATACCCATCATTGTTTTGGCGCCGCTCTTGGTGATCTGGTTTGGCTTTGGCATGCTGCCTAAGTTAATAGTGATTTCGCTTGTATGTTTTTTTCCGGTGGCGGTTGCATCATTGGACGGTTTTCGCCAGACACCATACGAACTTAAGCATTATTTCAAGATGATGGGAGCGGGAAAAAACCAGTTATTTTGGAAGCTGGAACTTCCTCACTCGATTCCGTTCATTTTCTCCGGCCTGAAAATTTCAGCCACCTATAGTGTAATGGGTGCAGTTATTTCGGAATGGCTTGGAGCAAAATCGGGGATTGGTGTTTATATGACTCTCGCTTCCTCTGCGTTCAGGACAGATCGGGTGTTTGTTGCCATTTTCATCATCATGGGAATGAGCCTGATCTTTTTTGGAATCATCACCATCCTGGAGAAATACTTAGTTTCTTGGAAGAGAAAGGAGGGCGAAAAGGATGAAGCTGGAAATTAAAGACGTCTCCTATTCTTTCGATGATAAACAGAATATATTGGAGAAGATGAATTTCCATGTGGATGAAGGAGAATTTGTCACGATCCTTGGGCCATCAGGCAGCGGTAAAAGTACATTGTTCCACTTGATCGGCGGCATTTTGAAGCCGGATCATGGCATCATTTCACTGGATGGTAAAAAGATAAATGGCTTAAAGGGCCATATCAGCTATATGCCTCAGCAGCCTTCCCTTTTACCTTGGAGGACGGTATTGGAAAATGTTTTGCTTGGAAGTGAACTTGCTGGGGTCAGAGATAAAGAAAAGGCAAAAGCCCTTTTGATGAAAGCTGGATTAGAAGAGTACGAGAAAGCATATCCGCATGAATTATCTGGTGGCATGAAGCAAAGGGCCGCATTCATCCGGAGTATCTTAAGTCCACAGGACTTGATGTGCTTGGACGAACCCTTTTCTGCCTTGGATGAACTGACAAGATTGCAAATGCAAAAATGGCTGTTGTCGGTTTGGGAAGAAAATCGGAGGTCGGTGCTTTTTGTTACGCATAGCATAGATGAAGCGGTTTTCCTTTCAGATAGGATTTATGTGTTATCAGCAAAACCGGCTGCTGTCATCAAAGAAGTGGAAATTCCATTTCCAAGGCCAAGAAGTGAAGAACAGCTTCTTAGTGATGAGTTTTTTCATTTGAAGAGAGACTTATATGCAGCACTGAAACCAACTTTTTCTACTTAAGGGAGGCGATTAAACTTGAGGATCATCGACAGTCATATCCATTTGGACCGGTATGATGTTGTTAAGCGGAAGCAGATTCTGACTGACATGGAAAAGGTTCATATGGAATCCTTGCTGTCTGTTTCCATGAATTTGGCCTCTTCGATTAACAATTATCAGCTCTCACTGAAGGATTCACGAATAAAGCCTGCCTTTGGTTTTCATCCAGAGCAGCCCCTCCCAAGCGATGAAGAAGTGAACGAACTTTTGAACTGGATGCGGGAACATCGTCAAGATATGGTTGCCATAGGTGAGGTTGGGCTGCCCTATTACTTAAGGCAGGAAAATCCCGATATTGATAACTCAGCGTATATAGTGATACTGGAGAGGTTCCTGACCTTAGCTAAAGAGGTTGAAAAGCCGGTTATCCTTCATGCCGTACATGACGATGCACCCATCGTTTGCGACCTTTTGGATAAGCATCAAATCACAAAGGCACACTTTCATTGGTTTAAAGGCGATATCCGGACAGTCGAAAGAATGGCCGAAAAGGGCTACCGTATTTCGATTACACCTGATGTTTGTTATGAGAGGGAAATACAGGAATTAGTTTTTGCATACCCACTTAAGCTGATGATGATTGAAACGGATGGACCATGGCCGTTTGAAGGGGTTTTCAATGGGAAATGGACCCATCCCGGCTTGATGCATGAGAGTGTGCGTCAGATTGCTTCGATTAAAGGATTGCCGATTGAGGATGTCTATGAAATCCTTTATCAAAATACGAAAGATTTTTATCATATATAAAGGTACCGGTTACCATACCCGGTACCTTTTTTAGTTCAAAGAAAGGTTCTTTTAACCTTTTCCCAAAAGGAATTGTCTTTTAGCTTAACGGTCTTGATGACTTTACCGCTTAACCGGACCTTTACCTTTTCGACATGATTGATGCTTAGTGCTTCATTGTCCATTCCGATGATCGGATAGCTTGGTCCGTTTTCTTCAAGGTGGACGGTCAACGTCTTATCACCGCTTAAAATAAATGAGGAACCTAGGGTCCGATAGGTATTATTATTGACGGAAGCAAGTTCACTCACTTGAAAGCAAGGGAGGAGAGGATCGACAACGGCCCCATTGACCGATTTATTATAGGCGGTGCTTCCAGTCGGAGTCGCAATGATGATCCCGTCCCCGCGAAAAGTTTCAAAATGGAGTTGATCAATGAAAATATCCATAATGAACGTTTTGGTGATGGAAGACCGGATACTGAGTTCATTAAGGGCATAAAAGGAGGGCTGATCGTCCAATTGGATAGCGATAGTTGGATATTTACGTACCTCGATTTGCTCTTTTGTCATGGCATCGATCATTTTATCACTGTCTTCCAAGTGGAAATCGCAATACATATTCAAGTTACCTGTGGTGGAAATGCCCGCATATAAACAGTCATCCCTGAATCCGGTTTTACGGGCTGCCTGCAGGAATGTGCCGTCATCACCGATGCTTACGATGATGTTTGCTTTCGTGAAATCCTGGATGACTTCATACGAATGTTGCTTCGCCAAGTCTGACAAGTATTCCACCTTGCTGATCATCTCTGCATTCGGTGCATGGAAAAAATAAATATTCCTTCGAGTGTTCATCATGTTCCCCCCTAGTATGTATGGTGATGAAAGGGCTTTCTTTTCTTTCAAGAAGGGAAAGCCGCCAGTACAAAATGAAGCTGCACATTTCGTACACTTTTATATGACATAGTTTATCATGGAATGAAGCATTTTTGTTATTCGTTTGAGGAAGCAGTATCGAAGAAAGAATGATTAACTGGATAGCGAAGCAGTTCCTTTTAGGAAGTGAAAAGCGAATGATGGTATAATTAATTCTCAATAAGGGCTCTTTCAATCCCTGTCATACAATGGGTATATGATTAAATGGTGAATAGGGTTCGGATATATAAGAAAGTAGGTTATGTGTATGAAAGTACATATCATTGCCCCGTATGAATCAATGATTCCAATAATTAAAGCGTGCGTGCCTCTTTATCCAGATTTAGGAATAGGGTATTCCATAGGAGACTTGGAAAAGGGTGTGGAACTTGCGAAATTGGAAGAGGAAAACGGAGCGGATGCTATAATCAGCAGGGGAGGAACGGCCAAGTTAATTAAGAAATCCGTCAATATCCCAGTGATCGACATGCACCTTTCCGGTTATGATATGATTCGTTCCCTGACATTAGCCAGTGAGCTTAAAGATAAAACGGCGATCGTGGGATTTTCAAATATAACATCAGGTGCCCAATCGATAATCGACTTATTGGACCTTCCTTTACAGGTTTATACGGTCCGTGAGTCAAAAGATGTTGCTCCTCTCATTTTGACTTTGAAAAACGAGGGTTATAAACAGATCGTTGGTGATGTGATTACAATCAATACAACCATCTCTTATGGTATGAAAGGATTCCTCATTCAATCGGGAAAGGAATCAATCATAAGGGCAATCAATGATGCGAAGGAAATGATCACCTATCTTCAATACAAAAGCGACATCAATAGGATGTTTGAAAGGCTTTTAGTCAAAGAAGTCCAAAATATCGTCATTTTAAATAGTGATAATCAAATCGTCTATGAGCATTTAACCGATTTTGACTCCAATCCATTGACTGATGATCAATTTAGAAGCATGAATGGAGAAGTGAACGTAAGTAAGCAGCTGCATACCAGTTTTTCACACGATGGCAGCAGTATAGAGGTAGACGGCTTTTGGCATGATGGTTTGTACTCGTCATATGGGGTTTATGTATTAGATGCCAGTCCAATGAAACGATTCGATCAAAAAGGTGTACAGATCAAGGCAGCTTCTATCTCAGAACCGATTGCCTTGGATACCGTTCTGATCAAAAATGTAACAGCACTCTATAAGAACCATGAAATCATTCACTTAAAAGGAAATCGAGGGACGGGTAAAGAGTTTCTTGTCAATCATATACATAATGAACAAACAAAAAATGGAAAGCTCCTTACAATTGATTTCAAAGAATTCAAGGAAGCTGATCTTAACAAGCTGCCTCTTGAGCATATCCGCACCATAACTATGAAGAATATCGATTGTCTGCAGGATTATGAACCATTAAGAGAATTTCTAAGCACTTGCTGCAGAAAAAGTCTATCGATATTCATTGTAGCAAATGTTCAAATCAACGAAGCCATTGCTGGAAATTTTGCAATAAATACGATTCATATGCAGGATTTATCGCAACGTAAGAGCGATATAGGAAACTTAACGAAATTCTTCTTATCCTATTATCATCAGAAGTACGGAACAACGGCGATGAATATAAAAAGTGATGCCCTTGCACTTCTGGAAGAGTATTCGTATCCTAACAACATTGACGATTTAAAACAATTAATTAAGCAAATAGCCTTGAATGAACAAGAGTATGTGATACGAAAGGAAACGATCGAGAAAATAATAGCGGATAATAACATTCCGACTGATATCTTCGTTTCACAAAAAGCGACGCTAAAAGAAATGGAAAAGTATATCATTCAGCGAGTTCTTAAAGAGGAAAATTATAATCAAACGAAAACTGCCGAACGATTGGGTATCAACCGGGCAACATTATGGCGCAAACTTAAAGAATGACTTTAAGTTTGCTTTTTTTTTGATTAAAGTGTTGCATTTTTAAACTATTTTTATTAAAAATAGTTTTATATTTTAATAAGTGTTGCTTTTATTAACATCATATTCTAATATAAAGTTTGTAAGCGCTTTAATAATAAAACAAAGGGGTTTTTATTATGAGAATTAAAGCAACGCTTGATCGTATCCCAGGGGGGATGATGGTTGTTCCGCTATTGCTGGCAGCCACTATCAATACATTATTTCCTAGTCTATTAAGGATTGGCGGTTTTACGGAAGCACTGTTCGTGAACAGTTCAAGTGCTTTGATAGCATTATTCCTATTAATTGCCGGAACGCAAATCAATCTTCGTACAGCAGGAACTTCGGTAAAAAAGGGCGTTACACTTTTAACATATAAATGGGTGTTAGGAGCGCTGGTCGGGCTACTAGGATTCTGGCTGGCCGATAGTAACGGATTATTTTTAGGAATGGCACCATTGGCAATTATTGCAGCCATGACAAATTCCAATGGCGGGCTTTATATTGCATTAGCCGGTCAGTATGGGAAGGAAGAAGACAAGGCCGCCTACCCATTTCTCGCTTTAAGTGACGGTCCATTCTTAACAATGGTAGCGCTTGCTATTTTCGGGACAATGGGCTTCGCTGATGGCATGTTCTCTCCAACTTCGTTCATAGCCGTATTGCTTCCGCTGCTAGTCGGGGTGGTATTGGGGAATTTAGATTCCGAGATGAAAGATTTCCTTTCTAAAGGAAGCGATAAGCTTGTTCCGTTCTTTGCCTTTTCATTAGGTATGGGGATTAATTTCACAGCGATAATCCAAGGAGGATTAAGTGGGGTATTACTTGGTGTGATTACAGTTCTCCTAACTGGTGGAGGAGGGTATCTGATCTTTAAATGGATAGGATGGAACCCTATTGTCGGTGCTTCCGAAGGTTCCACTGCGGGTAATGCTGTCGGGACCCCGGTAGCTATCGTGGCAGCAAATGCCTCATTCGGAATCCATGCTGAGCTTGCTACTGTTCAAATTGCAGCAAGTGTCGTGACAACAGCTATCCTTCTCCCGATATTCATCGGCTTCCTATCCAAGCACTTGGATAAGAAGGGTGGAGTGGCTAAATACAATAATTAGGCTAGCCCATGTTTTGGAGGGGATTGAAAATGAAATTAGCGATCATCGCGGATGATTTAACGGGTGCCAATGATAGCGGTGTCCAATTAGCTCGACATGGTCTTAAAACGACCGTACTATTTGGATTGGATGAAGAAAATGTACGAAATTATGATGCCGTCGTATTTGATACAGACAGCCGCTCACTGGAGAGGCAAGATGCTTACGATAAAGTCAAGGCAGCAGCAGATTTTTTAAAGCAGGCTGGCTTCTCAACGATCTTCAAAAAGCTGGATTCGACAATGCGCGGAAATATCGGTGCTGAAATGGATGCCATGTATGATGCTATAAAACCGGATTTAGTCATGATTGCTCCAGGGTATCCCAAAAATGGAAGATCCATTCTGGATTCTACCCATTATTTAAATGGCATCCCTCTTGGTGAAACAGAGATTTCCAAGGATCCAAAAACGCCTGTGACCCAATCATATCTGCCAGAGTTGATTGGTTCCCAGACATCACATCGAATTGGTACAATTACAGTGGGAGATTTGGAAAAAGGCAAAAACCATGTGAACAATAAGTTAAAAGGGTTTATAGACGATTCGATAACGTATATCATCATCGATGCAACCGAAGAGCAGCATTTGAAAGACATATTGAATTATACAAAGGAAATGGATCTTGAATTGGCCTGGGCGGGATCGGCAGGAATCGCCAATTACCTGCCTGACCATTACTCCATTCCACAAAAGGAAAATCGATTGACGATCCCTAATTCTAGCTCGCCGGTCCTTACGGTGATCGGAAGTGTAAATAAGAATTCAAGGAAACAATTGAAAAAAATGTTGGAACAGATACAGGTACATGCAATATCATTCGAGTCCCATAAAGCTGTAGGGGACGACCGGGAAAGAACAGAGGAAATCAGGAGAGTCTATCATGAGGCCATCCAAATGGCAGCAGAAGGGCAGGATGTCGTCATTTATTCCACTGCAGAAAAAGCGGATATTGAAATGGCTTGGAAAACGGGCGAATCAAAAGGCCTTACTCATACTCAGGTCAGCAACGAGATTGTGAAAGCGATTGGCACAGTATGTTCTGTCCTGTTAGAGAAACAATATTTTAAAGGTGTGACAATGACCGGCGGCGATACAGCCAAGCAAATATGCAATCTATGGGATGTAAAAGGTTTCGAATTGCTTGATGAACTGGAAATAGGAGTCCCTATCTCCAAATTCTTGGGTAATGACGCTATTTATGTCGTCACGAAAGCTGGAGGATTTGGTTCAGAGGACGTATTTATCCATGCGTTGAATAAGTTGAAAGGGGAGAATGCTTGATGAGACCCATTATCGGAATTACTATGGGAGATGCGGCGGGAATTGGCCCGGAAATTATCGTAAAAGCATTGGCTCACGTTGAGGTGTATCAACAGTGCAGGCCGCTTATTATCGGAGATGCGAAAATAATAGAAAAGGTAAAGCCTATCGTAGGCTTTGAGGGGATGGTGCATGCCATTAAAGATCCTGCAGAGGCGAAGTATGAGTTCGGTTCGATAGATGTTCTTGATTTGGACATCCTGCCTTTGGACCTTCCGTTTGGAGAGGTTTCTGCTCTAGCGGGAGACGGCGCCTTTAAATTTTTGGCAAAGTCCATCGACTTGGCAAAGGAGAAGAAAATTCATTCAATCTGTACGGCCCCTTTGAATAAAGAAGCGCTCCACAAAGGTGGTCATATGTACCCTGGTCATACAGAGATTCTTGCTGATCTTACAGGTACAGATGACTTTTCGATGATGCTGACCACTCCCAATTTAAAGGTCATCCATTTGACGACTCATATGGGGCTGATCGAAGCTATCGAAAGCATTAATCCTGAGCGGACGTACAGAGTGATTAAGCTTGCACATGAAACGCTGACAAAGGCGGGCTTTCAAAACCCAAGCATCGCTGTTTGTGGTATAAACCCCCATGCAGGGGAAAATGGCTTATTTGGAAATGGTGAAGAAGAAGAGAAATTAATGCCTGGAATAGAACGGGCACAGGGTGAGGGAATCAATGTAAGCGGGCCGCTTCCTGCAGATACATTGTTCTTCAGGGCTGGCCGTGGAGATTTTGATATTGTCATTGCCTGTTATCATGATCAGGGACATGCCCCGATCAAGGTCATGGGAATTGAGGCTGGAGTCAATATTACCGTAGGGCTCAAGGGCGGCATAGTCCGAACTTCCGTAGATCATGGGACAGCATTTGATATTGCCGGGAAGAATATCGCTGATGAAAAAAGCATGCTTGCGGCCATTCAGTCAGCAATTGAATTAGCTCCAAAGCAATAAATATAGAAGCTGCCGGGATGAATCCCGGCAGCTTTTTAGTTTGGCTGATTTTCCGTTTAAAGCATGGACTGCTCCGGCTCGAAATTAGAAACTTGAGGAAATTTTTTTATTTGCATGTATATCATCATCCCTCTTTTGTATAAATAGGAAAGAAAGGAATATGCAAATTGTGCAAAATGCACCAATGCATTTCCAATTAGAGGATTATTTGCTACAATTTTATATGTCTTAGTTTATCATGGAATGAAACATTTTCGTCATTAGTTCGTATGGTAAGAAGGATACATATATCTTAAGGGGGAAAACAGATGAATGGAAAGCGTTGGGCGGCACTTGGAATCGCAGCCGTTTTATTTTTTGTCTCTATTGCTGTAGGGGCGGCTACGACTCTATTTACAGCGGATACGGAAAATATCATTGATGAATTATTTGCTTCCGAAAGTGCATTTTACGAGGAAGTCATAGAAGGTGATGATTACTCAAATGTTATTGCCGTATTTGATGTAGAGGGCACGATTCAAGATACAGGAGAAGCCTCATTACTTAGTTCAGCAACATATAATCACCGTGCCTTCATGGATAAGCTGAAGATGGCAGAGGAAAATGATGATATCAAAGGAATCATCCTTCGGGTGAATTCTCCAGGCGGCGGTGTCGTCGAAAGTGCAGAGATCTATGACAAGATCCTTGATATCAAGAAAGTGAAAAAACCTGTCTATGTTTCCATGGGGTCAATGGCGGCTTCCGGTGGATATTATATTTCTGCACCAGCTGATAAGATATACGCCAGCCCAGAAACGATGACGGGTTCACTTGGCGTCATCATGCATGGGTATAATTACGAGAAGCTGGCCAAGAAATATGGTGTCGAGTTCGAAACCATCAAAAGCGGACCACACAAGGATATTATGAGCCCGACCAGGGAGATGACTGGGGAAGAACGTGAAATACTGCAAAATATGATTAATAATTCTTATGATCAATTTGTAAAAGTAATTGCAGACGGACGCGGTATGACAGAGAAGGAAGTAAGGGAAATTGCCGATGGACGCATTTATGATGGGCGTCAGGCTAAAGAAAACCATCTAATCGATGATTTCGGCCATTTGGATGATGTAATTGCTGCAATGAAAACGGATATCGGTGAAAAGGATGCTCAAGTTATCCGTTATACAGATGAGGCAGGTTTTGGTTCATTATTCAGTATGGGTGCGCAAAAAATGTTGGGAAATGATGTGGAAACGGCAGTCTTGACAAAAATCCTTTCCTCTTCAAATTCTCCACGCTTAATGTATTTGTATGCGGAATAGGGGGGCTGAAGGATGACGGAACGAAATGAAAACAATGAACAAATCGCTTCATCCAATCTAATGGCAGATCAAGAGGTTCCCGTTCAGCAGGAATTTACACCAGCCAATAAGACCGTGGATGATGACGGAGTCAAGAAAGTGCATTTTGCAGGTTTTTGGATGAGGTTTTGGGCCTATCTAGCCGATCTATTGGTTATCGGAAGTTTGAACCGGATTTTGATTCATCCGATCTTCAAGTTTTATGAAGGGACAGATGATCTCTGGTTTTCCGCAGAGGGCTTCTTAACGGGGGTCGTATTCTTCTTATACTTTGTTTTGATGACCAAATTCTTGAACCAAACCCTTGGCAAGATGATTTTTGGACTGAAAGTCGTGGCATTGAAGGAAGAGAAAAAAACCATTTCATGGGGTACGATATTGTTCAGGGAGCTAATTGGCCGCTATATTTCAAAAGTCACTTGGATTGGCTATCTCTTGGCAGGCCTATTACCGAAGAAACAGGCTTTGCATGATGTCTTTGCAGACACGGGCGTTGTGTTGATCAGAAGATGATTTCTTCGCTTCATAAATCTGTAAGAGCGTGATTTTCGCTTTTGCAGGTTTATTTTTTTTTGCATATGCCGATAATGATAGGCTGAAGGGGTGTGGGTGCATGAAGTGGCTTTTGTTGATTATGGGTATCCTCATTTTGGTGCTGCTAATTGTTGTTTTCACTAAAGTAAGAGTGTCGATCGACTACAAACGTGTCCAAACGAATGACCTAATACATATTAAATTATCAGCTTGGTATGGGCTTTTTCACTATACATTCAAGGTTCCAGTCATCAAAATGGATGATGACTCGGCAGCTGTAGTAGTAAAGGAAGAGCAAGAAATGAACGGAAAAACCGAAAAGGAAGAAATGAAAAAATACACGGCCGAAGATTTGCGTGACGGATTCGCAGACAGTCTGGAGATGCTTCAGCATATAATCGGATTTCATAGGATCGTCCGTCAATTCACAGGTAAAGTCCAAGTCAAAAAATTCACCTGGCATAGTATGGTCGGTACTAAAAACGCTGCACACACCGGTGTTTTAACTGGAGCATGCTGGGCACTTAAAGGTTCAATCATCGGGTTGCTGACAACCTATTTCAACTTCCGGATCATGCCCTCCTATTCCATTACACCCGACTTTCAGAGATGGCAGGCAAACACGTCGATTTCCTGCATATTACAATTTAGAATCGGGCAAGCTATGGTGACTGGAATAAAACTGCTTCGTTATAGGAAAGGCGGAAAGCCGCATTTCAAGTCGAGGAAATTAGCGAAGCTATCAGATGATTCCAATAAACAATCGTTCTAGAGGGAGGAATTTAAATGTCAGATCATCCGATCCAAGGTTTAATGAAAGAAGCTATGGAAAATCTGAAAGAAATGGTTGATGTGAACACGATCATCGGGGATCCGGTGGAGACTCCGGATGGAAGTGTCATTTTAACCGTATCCAAAGTGGGATTTGGTTTTGCAGCCGGTGGCAGCGAATTTATGATGGATGGGAACCATCAAGGACAGCAAGGTGGTTCCAAGCAGCCTTTTGGCGGCGGTAGCGGCGGTGGGGTTTCCATAACACCAATTGCCTTTTTGATTGTCGGTTCCCATGGGGTGAAAATGATTCATCTGGATGAAGGGACACATCTTCTCGAAAAAATGATGGATTTAGCTCCTCAAGTCGTCGATAAAATTCAGTCCATGCTATCCAAGAAAGACAGTAATCAAAAGCAAGGCAGTAATCAAGGCGGCAGTCAACCAGCTGTAAAGAGGTATCAAGAACCTAAACAGGATATAGATTTCTAACTGTGACTCGGCACCCGCCGAGTTTTCTTTTTGCTGCAGTATTCCATCAACATAAAAAGCATGTATGTAATGTACAAGCATCATTCACATTTCCCAATTCAATTTATTGCAAAATTCCGGTAAAACAAATATGATTATGCTTGTACATATAGCAGAAAAGGGAGGAATTATTAATGGCTTCAGTTACATTTAAAAACAACCCGATCACTTTAGTGGGACAAGAACTAAAAGTTGGGGACAAAGCACCTGATTTTACAGTATTGGCTAATGACTTATCACCGGTTACATTAAGCGACTCCAAAGGTTTTGTCCGCATTATCAGCGTGGTTCCATCCGTGGATACAGGTGTATGTGATGCACAGACACGTAAATTCAATGAAGAAGCGGCAAAATTGGATAATGTGAAAGTACTGACGATCAGTAACGATCTTCCTTTCGCGCAAAAACGCTGGTGTGCTGCAAGCGGCTTGGACAATGTTCAAGTTCTTTCCGATCACCGTGACCTTTCATTCGGTGAAGCATATGGTGTCGTCATGCAGGAACTTCGTCTATTGGCCCGCTCTGTATTCGTAGTGAACAGCTCTGATGAAATCACATATGTAGAATATGTGAGTGAAGGTACTAACCATCCAAATTACGAAGGTGCAATCGAAGCGGCTAAAGCGGCAAAATAAGATGCAATCCTAAGAAACCGGGCGCTATGTGCCCGGTTTTTTGTTTTAACTTTTAACGGATGTTATTCTTGCCTGATTTTCAATGGAGCTGTGTATATTAAACTTTGAGTGCCGACCAATACAGTTCGTTTCTAATACACTGTTTTTATCATTATATGCTTGATTTAGTTATGGCTCCAAACTCGGACCATTCAGTGGTAAAACAATTTTGCCAGACCACTCTTGACCATTAGGTGTACCAACTTTTATGTCAATTTCATTAGGCCACGACGGCATTTGTCTTTGATGAGGTCCTGGAATAAACCCCGCTTGTTGCCCTGCTCGAAATCCTTCTCGATACCCTTGTCGATACCCTTGGCGAAATCCTTGTCGAAATCCTTGTTGAAACCCTTGTTGTTGCCTGTTAAGTTCATCTGCTGACTGTATACCATGTTGTTGCCTGTTAAATTCATCTGTTGACTGTGTATCATGTTGCTGATTTATCGGATTAACCTGCCCATGATAGTATTGATATTGATTATCCATAATAATCACCACCTCATGTATGGTATTCTGTTTGGGCATTCATTGAGCCTTTCCAAGTAATAAAAAATCAGGGCAGCAACCCTGTATTTCAGTTTGTAGACAAAAGGGCTTCGGAAAACGTAACTGTGATCAAATGATGTTCCCGAACCAACTGACCCAAAGCAATATCTTCAACTCCTTGGGTATGGTTTATATCTAAATTTTATAACAAAGATGATTGGAGAGGAAGGTGCGAGACTCCTGCGGGAAAAGCGCGTCTAGGGAGACCCCGCAGGCGCAAGCCGAGGAGGCTCCCAGACCGCCCGCGGAAAGCGAGTGCCTGGAGCGGAAATCAACTTCCAAATTTCACACCCTGTATTTAATTTACCTCTTAATTACTCGTGGTTGAAATTTTGAAAAAAGGAGTGCGCGCGAGATTCCATATATTTAACTTTCAAATCGAAAAACAGTATGTTAAACATACGAAGAATGATAAGCAGGACGTACGGCTTGTATCTCTTTCTTCTTACCTATAAAATAGGGACAGAAGCAAACAGGAGGAATTAATAAGTGAAGTCTACCCCAGTTGAACAATTATTTTATGAATTTGATGAAACAGCCCAAATATTGCAAAGTGAACTTTCATGTACGTATCTGGATGCCCTGGGTGAAACGGGCGAGAATTTCTTCCAAGGGAAAGTCCTGCAGGAGGAAATCAGTGAAGTATCGAAGAAAAGGTTAGTGAAGCATTATGCAGATTTTTCACCGGAGAAATATGAGAAGGAAGCAATCCGTAAAGCGTATCAGCTTGCTATTTTAAAAGGCATGCAGCAGAGCGTTCAGCCGAATCATCATATGACCCCTGATGCAGTCGGCATGTTCGTCAGCTATTTAGTCGGTAAATTCACCAAGAATCAAAAAGAGATAGTCATGCTCGATCCTGCCATTGGAACGGGGAATTTACTATTTGCGATCTTGAATCAACTTACTGATAAAAACATCGCTTCATATGGTGTCGAGATTGATGAAACCTTGATCAGGCTTGCATACGCAGGTGCCAACCTGCAAGAACACCCGCTGGAATTTTTCAACCAGGACAGCTTGGAGCCGCTTTTCATCGATCCTTCAGATGTTGTGGTCAGTGATTTGCCGATAGGTTATTACCCGAATGATGTGCGTGCAGCTGAGTATGAATTGAAGGCCGATAAGGGACATTCGTATGCACACCATTTGTTTATTGAACAAGGTGTTAAACACGCGAAGGATGGCGGACACCTATTCTTCATTGTCCCGAATAACCTGTTCGTCTCGGAGGAAGCTCCGAAACTCAATGATTTCCTGAAGAAGCATACACATATCCAAGGGATGGTGCAACTGCCGCTTTCCATGTTTAAGAGTGAAGCGGCTGCGAAAAGCATCCTGATCCTCCAAAAGAAAAAAGAGGGTATCGAAGCACCGAAGAAGGCATTGCTCGTACAACTTCCGAAGTTGTCGGATTTCGAAGCGACCAGGTCTGTCATGCAACAGATGGACGATTGGTTTAAAGAGGAAAAATAGTCAATGAAAGCTGATGCCGCAGGCATTGGCTTTCTTTTTTTTTGAAAGAGTGATTATTTGCAATTTTTCATTATTATTTGGTTGAATCCGCTTGCCATGATAAGATTGTACAATACACTGCACGGTTCGTTGGGATGAACATTGGAGGAACTAGCTTAGAGTAAAGGAGCAGGATGGATGTCAAAAATCGTGGCTATTAATGCGGGCAGCTCATCATTGAAGTTTCAGCTTTTTGAGATGCCAAGTGAAAAAGTAATTACAAAAGGTCTTGTAGAAAGAATCGGCTTGAAAAATTCCGCATTTACCTTAAGCGTCGAAGGCGAAAAGGTTTCTGAAACGATGGATATACCCAATCATGAAATAGCTGTAGGGCTTTTATTGAAAAAGCTGATTGACCATCGCATCATTGACTCCTTTGAAGAAATAGATGGCGTAGGGCATCGGGTGGTGCATGGCGGTGAGATATTCACGGACTCGGTCTTGATTACGGAAGACGTAATAGAGGAAATTGAAAAGCTTTCCGAGTTGGCGCCCCTTCATAATCCCGCCAATATCACCGGAATCAAAGCCTTCAGGCGAATACTGGATGATGTGCCAGCGGTTGCGGTATTCGACACTGCCTTCCATCAAACGATGGCGGCAGGTTCCTATTTGTACAGCTTACCTCTTGAATATTATGAAGATTACGGAATAAGGAAGTATGGGTTTCATGGCACTTCACATAAATATGTATCGCAGCGGGCTGCCGAAATGATTGGCCGCCCAATTGAACAGCTTCGATTGATTTCGTGCCATTTAGGGAATGGTGCAAGCATTACGGCCATAAAGGGCGGCAAATCAATTGATACATCAATGGGATTTACACCATTGGCCGGTGTTACTATGGGAACGCGTTCAGGAAACATTGACCCTGCACTGATTCCTTATATCATGGAGAAGACGGGAAAAACAGCAGATGAAGTTCTGGATGTCCTGAATAAGAAAAGCGGCATTCTTGCCCTTTCCGGATTTTCCAGCGACCTGCGCGATATTCAAGTTGAAGCGGATAAAGGCAATGAGCGGGCTGAACTCGCACTTAAAGTGTTCGCAGACCGGATTCACAAGTACATAGGCTCCTATTCAGCTAAAATGGGAGGTGTGGACGGCATCATTTTTACAGCGGGCATCGGTGAAAACAGTCAAACCATTAGGGGGCGAATCTTGGAGGGGCTTGAATTCATGGGGGTATATTGGGATAAGGATCTCAATCGCACCTCGGGTAAGGAAGCGTTCATCAATGCACCCTATTCCCCTGTGAAAGTCATGGTCATCCCCACTAATGAAGAAATCATGATTGTCAGGGATACAATGAAAATAGCTTTGAGCGAAACTTGGAAAATATGACTTCCTGTTTTATAATGACCCCCTTATCTCTCTGGTAAGGGGTCTTTCCCATGAAAATTCATCCTCAAAATCCGCCTTCCCATGGATTTTATCTCCATGCAAACCGATCCCCTTGAACGCTGGGTCGCCATCATCTATTCTTTGAAAAACTTTTCTCTATGTTATACTTAAGGGAGAATCCACCAATTCTGTACATAGGAGGCTTGATGCATGGAATTCACGAACCGGGAAATAAAACTTTTGAATGAAATTAGTGAATGGCAGGAAAAACTTTATCAATATGAGCCAACGGATCTGGCTGCATTGTATGATAAATGGTTGGAGCAGGGGTTTGCCCTGCTTCCGGAAAACATCCAACAACAGTTTTTTGACAAGCTTGATACTTGGCTTTTTCATTTGCATGCCATGGTTCAGAGCTCACAAGTTCAAATAGATGCAAGAGAGCGGATTTTAGCATCTGCGCGCGTGTTTAATGAAGAAATCGAAACGTTGAGTGATTTGAAACACCTATCGATCGATCAGTTGAATTACATAGCCAATCAGCATATCGCTAAGCATCGCTTATATTCATTTGCACAAGGCGGGATGAGCGGATCAGGAGGCCTGCTTCTGCTAGGGAGCGATATTCCGGCCATGACGGTCATCAATGTCAGGATCGTACAGCTGATTGCGATGTCTTATGGTGTTGAGGTGAATACACCGTTTGAAATGATGCTGGCCCTTAAGGTATTCAATGCAGGAGCGATGCCAAAGAGGCTCCAAGGAATAGCTTGGGAAGAATTGATCCGCGAGGTCCAGACCGCAGAAGATGATTATTTTTATTTAGGAATCGAAGAACTGACAAACCCTACCTGGATGGAACAGCCGCTGAAGCAGCTGTTGAAAGCATTATCCATTACTGTTTTCCGAAAAAAACTGGTTCGGGGCATACCGTTCATCAGCATGGCCATAGGGGCTGGGTCTAATTATCAAATGACCCGGAGTGTCAGTGAATTTGCCCAGAAGTTCTATCAGTACCGTTATTTACTTGAGAAGAAGGCTGATGAAGAATGAGTGTCAAGAATCATAAAAACGCCATCACGGAGGCAGTTCGCTGCATGGTGATAACCGTCAGCGATACGCGAAATGAAGAAACGGATAAAAGCGGAGCACTGATGATGGAATTGCTGAAGTCGAAAGGACATGAAGTGACGGATTATGTAATCGTTAAAGATGAGCGGAAAGCGATTCAGGATGCGGTCAATTCCGGTAGCCAAAGCAGCACGGTCGATGTCATATTAACAAATGGAGGCACTGGCATCGCCAATAGGGATGTGACGATCGAGGCGGTCAAAAAGTTGATGACCAAGGAAATTCCCGGTTTTGGCGAGATTTTTCGAATGCTCAGCTATCAAGAGGATATCGGGTCTGCCGCCATTCTATCCAGGGCGATTGCCGGAGTCGTGAATAACAAAGCGGTTTTTTCCACCCCAGGCTCTTCAGGGGCGGTTAGGCTTGCGATGAATAAATTGATTCTCCCGGAATTGGGACATGTCGTTGGTGAACTTCGCAAGGATTTATAAGAGGGATGCAAAAAAAGCCACAGTTTTAAACTGTGGCTTTTTTTGCATGGAATAGGCCTTAATTATGCATCTTTTCACTCACGGCTTGATTGGCACGATACCATAACCATAAATCATTAATGATGGAAGCAAGTTCCGCAATTTCGGAATTGAGTTGGCATGATTTGGCGAAATTACTCTCATCGGAGAGCCGATACTGCTTTCGGTTAATGGTGGATTCCAGTTCCTTGATGCGGTCCGGGATGCTTCCCCGGATATTCTCCCAGTGTACGAGTATTTGCTGTTGCTCGCCTTTTGTATATTCATCCCACTCCAGATTCAAATCGGGAATTGAGATGCCAAGCCGTTCATCATAGGTAAATAGCTTTTTCATATGCCCTCCGCTTTTCGATTTTTCATACTCCTAGTTTACTATATTCTTGCGGAAGCATCCAATGTGTAAATTCCCTGAAATATTAACGAATTATTTAGCAAAATGTTTGAAATACTACTTGTATTCCATTAATAAAGATGATAAAGTACTAATCATAGATTGAATAAAAATAACAAACGATGAATTTTTATTCACACGAAAGGACGATGAAAATGAAAAATCAAAAAGTTGTTTTAGCATATTCCGGAGGTTTGGATACTTCCGTTGCAATTAAATGGTTACAAGATCAAGGGTACGAAGTTGTGGCATGCTGCTTGGATGTCGGTGAAGGGAAAGATTTAGACTTCATTAAAGAAAAAGCGATCACAGTTGGTGCGGTAAGTTCATATGTAATTGATGCGAAAGACGAATTCGCTGATGAATTCGCATTGACTGCTCTTCAGGCACATACTTTGTATGAAGGGAAATATCCATTGGTATCAGCATTATCACGTCCGCTGATCGCGAAGAAATTAGTGGAAGTGGCTGAAGCGGAAAACGCGGTAGCCGTTGCACACGGTTGTACGGGAAAAGGAAATGACCAAGTGCGTTTCGAAGTATCCATCTCCGCCTTGAACCCTAATTTGCAAGTACTTGCACCTGTTCGTGATTGGAAATGGTCTCGTGAAGAGGAGATTGAGTATGCAGCGAAAAATGGCATTCCCGTTCCAATCGGCTTAGCAAGTCCGTTCTCGATTGACCAAAACCTTTGGGGAAGAAGTAACGAATGCGGAATCCTAGAAGACCCATGGGCAGCTCCGCCAGAAGAGGCTTATGATCTGACAACTAGCCTTGAAAATACGCCAGATACTGCTGACATCATTGAAATTGGTTTTGAACAAGGAGTACCGGTTACATTGAATGATAAAAACTATAAATTGGCTGACCTGATTGTCGAGTTGAATCAAATTGCCGGCAAACACGGAGTTGGACGTATCGATCACGTTGAAAATAGATTAGTAGGAATCAAATCACGTGAAGTCTATGAAGCTCCTGGTGCGATGACATTGATAGCTGCACACAAAGAACTTGAAGATATCACGCTTGTAAAAGAATTGGCTCACTTCAAACCGGTGATCGAGAAGAAAATGACTGAATTGATTTATGAAGGACTTTGGTTCTCTCCGCTTCAAAAAGCTTTGGCTGCATTCCTGAAAGAAACACAAGTTAATGTAACGGGTACGGTCCGTGTGAAACTATTCAAAGGTCATGCGATTGTTGAAGGAAGAAAATCCGAGTACTCCCTATATGACGAAAAATTGGCTACCTATACAAAAGCAGACGAATTCGATCATGATGCAGCAGTTGGATTCATTAAGTTATGGGGACTTCCAACGAAAGTGAACAGCATGGTCAATAACAAGAAGGTGACAGTGTGAGCAGCAAGCTTTGGGGAGGAAGATTCACGAAATCTGCCGAAGAATGGGTAGATGAGTTTGGAGCTTCCATTTCCTTTGACCAGGAACTTGTCCTTGAAGATATTCAAGGCAGTTTAGCTCATGTAACCATGTTAAAGGAATGCAGCATTTTACCTGAAGAAGATGCGGATCAGATCATTGCGGGTCTGAAAACTTTACAGGAAAAAGCTGAGAAGGGTGAATTGACTTTTAAGGTTGAGATGGAAGATATCCATCTTAACCTGGAAAGTATGCTAATAAGCGAAATCGGTCCAGTTGGCGGAAAGCTTCATACAGGAAGAAGCCGTAATGACCAAGTTGCAACCGACCTTCATCTGTATATGCGTAACCAAACGAAAGTGATTCTGGAACTCATCAATGATTTGCAAATGGCGATTTTGGGACAATCCAAGAAAAATGTGGAAACACTAATTCCAGGTTATACACATTTGCAGCGTGCACAGCCCATTTCATTTGCCCACCACTTAATGGCTTATTTTTGGATGCTTGAGCGTGATAAGCAGCGCTTCACCGAGAGTTTCAAAAGGATTAACATCTCTCCATTGGGTGCCGGGGCATTAGCTGGGACTACTTTCCCGATTGACCGTGCCCTCAGTGCCGAGTTATTGGGGTTTGAGGGAATTTACGAAAACAGCCTTGATGCGGTGAGTGATCGTGATTTTGCCATTGAATTCATGAGCAACAGTGCGACAATGATGATGCATTTATCCCGTTTCAGCGAAGAAATCATTCTCTGGTCAAGCCAGGAATTCCAATTCATTGAATTGGATGATGCATTTTCCACGGGAAGCAGCATCATGCCGCAAAAGAAAAACCCTGATATGGCGGAATTAATCCGTGGTAAAACAGGACGGGTTTATGGGAACCTAACGGGGTTATTGACTGTTTTGAA
Source organism: Bacillus sp. B4EP4a (assembly GCF_006680105.1). NCBI lineage: Bacteria > Bacillati > Bacillota > Bacilli > Caryophanales > Bacillaceae > Bacillus > Bacillus sp. B4EP4a. Next base: position 69,927 of record NZ_VHIK01000029.1, on the reverse strand, counting down.
AGGACTGCCGCTTGCTTATAACAAAGATATGCAAGAAGATAAAGAAGGCGTTTTTGATACGGTTAAGACCATTGTTGGTTCACTTAAAATATTTGCCGGCATGATTTCAACGATGAAAGTGAAAACAGAAGTAATGGAAAAAGCAACAAAAAATGACTTCTCGAATGCGACGGAATTAGCTGATTACCTGGCTTCAAAGGGTATGCCTTTCCGTAAGGCGCACGAAGTGGTCGGGAAGCTTGTATTGTTCTGTGTCCAGAATGGCTGCTATTTAGTGGACCTAAGCATTGAACAATTCCAGGAAGCTTCCGAGTTGTTTGAACAGGATATTTATGATGCATTAAATCCTTATGAGGCCGTTAAACGCCGTAACAGTGCGGGCGGTACAGGTTTTGCCCAAGTATTGCTGGCGATTGAAAAAGCGGAAAAACTTGTAAGTGAATAACAGGAAAAAGCTCGTTCACCAATTTGGCGAACGAGCTTTTTATCATTTTCTTTTATCAATTCGTACGCACGATCATTACATCACATTTTGAATGGCGAACGATGCCTTCCGACACGCTGCCGATGAGGAAACGTTCGACTGCATTTAGGCCTGTTGCACCGCAAACAATTAAATCGATTGAATGCTTTTTCGCTAAATCCCTTGGAATTTGAACTTTAGGAGAACCATATGCAACTTCTGTTTGGACCTTTGCAATCCCGGAGGCAATGGCTTCCGTTTTATACTTGTCCAATAGCTCATTGGCAAAGGTTTCAGAGTGATCACGGATAGTCATATCATAAGCTTCGACAGTAGGGAAATTCCTTGTATCCACGATATGTGTGAGCACAAGGGTAGCGTCACTGAGTTTTGCTAAATAGATTGCCTTTTTTAGGGCCCACTCTGCTTCTTCCGAACCGTCCACTGCTACAAGAATATTTTTATAATCTATACTATTCAAGTGAATCTCCTCCTTCTATTATATTCCTATTATACTATGTTTTACCTAATGGATCTGATTTCAATTGTAACAAATTAGCGAATGTTTTAGCCAATGATCTGGAAATCCCAAAATGAAAAAATGATTCAAACCTTAATATGTGATGTAAAAAATATAAATGAAATATATCAAAGCATGCAAAAGCAAGTATAAATATAATGCATAGTTTAATATTCTTGAGAACAGCATAATAAAGGAAAATCAAAATTAGATTTATAACCATTTCAAGCCTTGGCTTTTCTCTTCTATTATAGTGTGGTTATGTCAGGTGTAAATGAATATGAATCAAGTTTCACCACTGAAAGATGGTTAAATGATGATGAAGGAAGAGTATATCTGGTTCGGACCGATTAGTTGAAATGAATTTTGAATAATAAATACCCCCGTCTTAAATGAAGGCGGGGGTATCCGGGTTTCGATATATTAAATGGTTAACACATCATCACCTTATGATTTGCAGGCTCTTCGGGAATTTGGTCAAAACTTCACAGCCGGTATCGGTGATCAGTAGATCATCTTCAATCCTGACGCCGGCAACATTTGGAACATATATGCCAGGTTCGATGGTATAAACCATTCCGGATTGAAGTTCAAGCGAATTCGTTTCAGTCAAGGATGGATACTCATGGACGCTGATCCCAAGTCCGTGCCCGAGCCTGTGCGGGAAGAATTCACCGTATCCTTTATTCCTGATGATGTTTCTGGCAGTCAAGTCTATCTCGGAACAGGATATACCAGGTTTACTGGCTGCAACGGCAGCTTCTTGTGCTTTAAGTACAGTTTCGTATATTTCTGCCTGTTTATCATTGATATCTCCGTAAGCAACCGTTCTAGTGATGTCAGAGCAGTACCCTTCATGAACGACGCCCAGGTCAAAGAGGACAAGGTCACCGCGCTGAACCTTCGTGTTCCCGGGTGTGCCATGTGGGGAAGCGCCATTTTTACCAGTCAGGACCATGGTGGAAAAAGACATTTGGCTGACGCCGGCCTTTTTCAATTCGTATTCTATAGCTGCAAGGATTTCCATTTCCGTTTTACCCTCATGAATTTCGCTGACACCCACTTCGATCGCAAAGTCGGCAAGTCGGCATGCTTCACGGATTTTGACCATTTCATCTTCCGATTTGATCATTCGCATCCTTTGAAGTTTTTCTTCTGCGGAAACGAGCTTTGGTGCTCCGAAGCATTGTTGGACCTTTTCATAACGTTCTACATTCATATGCTCTTTTTCAATGGCCATTGTATTAATGGTTATCCCGCGATTCTTCACTGCTTGCTTAACTTTTTCCCAAGGATTTTCAATGTCGGTGTAACCGATGATATCTCCAGCCCATCCTGCCTGTTTAGCATCTGGGACTTCCATCTGCGGGCAGACAAGGAATGGGTCGGCATTTGCAAAAGTCGCAAGTGCTAGCAGTCTTTCATGTGGATCACTATAAAAACCGCTCAAATAGAAGATGCTCTCTGTAGATGTAAGTAAAGCGGCTTCTGACTCATTGGCCTGTAACCAATTTTGTAGTTCTGTCAAACGTTCATTCATGACGATACCTCCATTAATAAGATATAATTACCTTAGCAATATTTAAAAGTATAGTAAATGGGAAAGGCCTAAGAAAGCTACTAAAAAAAATTAGTGGGTATGGGAAGGGAGCATCAAAAATGAAAGTATCTTTTCATGGACATGCAGTTGTAAAAATAGAAACGAATGGTAAAACGATTTTAATCGATCCATTCATTACTGGAAACGAATTGACCGATTTGAAGGTAGAAGATGTGAAACCGGATGTGATCATCTTAACACATGGCCATAATGACCACGTCGGTGATACGGTTGAATTGGCCAAAAGGCATGATGCACTTGTCATTGGCATTGCAGAAATTGCCGACTACCTGGGTGCTCAAGGAGTTAGGACCCACGGGATGAGCATCGGCGGAGCTTTCGAGTTCGATTTTGGAAAAGTGAAACTGACGCCAGCTTTCCATGGAACGGGATTCAATAACGGAGAGGGGCAAATCATTTATTTAGGAATGCCTGCTGGCGTATTGCTTATGTTAGAAGGGAAAACGATCTATCACGCAGGGGATACAGCGGTATTTTCCGATATGAAACTGATTGGGGAGAGACATCCGATTGACTTGGCATTCTTGCCAATCGGCGACAATTACACCATGGGGCCTGAAGATGCAGCACTTGCTGCGAAATTCCTTCAAGCCAAACAAGTCGTGCCGATTCATTACAATACTTTCCCTGTCATCAAACAGGATCCTGACAAATTCATCGACTTGCTTGAAGAGGGAAATGGACTGATCATGGAAGCCGGGGATGAAATAGAATTTTAATAGGAGCGGGAGCCTGCAGGGGCTTCCGTTTTTTTGTGTAACGTGTTGGCATAGCCGACCGAATTGACTGATCTCCGTTCAGTATTGCCTTTTACGCAGATGATTCCAGCAATGGAAAGTAAAGTCTCGTTCTGCAGCCAAGTCTTTTTTCCTTTCACAGGCATAAAATGAATAGATGAGAAAAAAGGGGGGATTGGATGAAACAGAGATTATTGCTGTGTTTGCTTTTATGCGGTGTGATGCTGTATTATGCCGTGCCGCGTTTGTCGTTGGAAAGTGGCGGTCTGGAGAGTCTGTTTGCGGGATCCTGGCTGTTGTTTGCATTGTTGGCGGTAGCTGGAAACTTGACGGGCATACTATATTCTCCTAAGAAACAAAAGGTAAAACGCAAGCTGGAATACAAAAGGTTGCGCCAATACTAGTAGTTGTTTGATAAACTAGGCTCTTTGACCTTATAATGGGGAATAGGAATACCGTGAAAAGGGTGAAGCGCTTGGCTACAAAGCATGAACAAATATTAAAACATATCGATGGTCTCCCTGTTGGCGAAAAGATTTCCGTCCGTCAAATTGCGAAAGCATTGAATGTTAGTGAAGGTACGGCATACCGGGCAATTAAAGAGGCGGAGAACCAGGGCTACGTGAGCTCGATTGAGCGGGTAGGCACGATCCGTATTGAGAAAAAGAAAAAAGAGAATATTGAAAAGCTCACTTTCGCAGAAGTAGTCAATATTGTTGACGGACAAGTTCTTGGTGGGAAAACGGGACTTCATAAGACATTAAATAAATTCGTCATCGGGGCGATGAAGCTGGATGCCATGATGAGATATACAGGGGCAGGAAACCTGCTGATCGTCGGGAACCGTACACAGGCCCACGAGCACGCGTTAAAAGCGGGTGCAGCGGTGCTGATCACCGGGGGATTCGATACGGAAGAGCCCGTTAAAAGGTTAGCCGATGAATTGGAGATGCCAGTCATCTCAACGAGTTACGATACGTTTACCGTCGCAACGATGATCAATCGGGCGATCTATGACCAATTGATCAAAAAGGAAATCTTGCTGGTGGAGGATATTTTGACACCCGTACAGGAAACGACCTTTTTGACTGTGGGTGACCGGGTTCAGACTTGGCATGAACTGAATCAGGAATCCGGGCATAGCCGTTTCCCTGTTGTCGATGACAATATGAAGGTTCAAGGAATGGTCACATCAAAAGATATCATCGGACAGGAAGAGCTGACGCTCATTGATAAGGTGATGACGAAAAACCCGATGACCGTAGGCGATAAAATGAGTGTGGCATCTTCTGCACATATGATGGTTTGGGAAGGGATTGAGTTAATCCCGGTCGTGAATGACAGCCATATCCTAAAGGGAATCGTGAGCAGGCAGGATGTGCTGAAGGCACTGCAAATGAGTCAAAGGCAGCCACAGGTCGGCGAAACGATCGACGATACGATTACAAGCCAGCTTGTAATGACTTCGAATCGTGGCAAGGGCGAGGAAGTGTATAACTATGGCGTCACTCCGCAGATGACCAATTACCTTGGGACCATTTCAAGCGGTGTGTTCACGACATTGGTCACCGACTCAGCAAACCGTGCACTTCGAAGTTATAAGCGCGGTGACTTGGTCGTGGAAAACATGACGATCTACTTCATCAAGCCAGTCCAGATCGACAGTACGCTTGAAATCCACCCGCGTGTCCTTGATGTAGGACGTAAATTCGGAAAAGTGGATGTCGAGGTGTTTAACCAAGGCAAACTTGTCGGCAAGGCGATGTTGACTTGCCAATTGCTGGACCGATCATGAAAAATAAAAAGGATAATCGAAATTCGATTATCCTTTTTGGTTTGCAGCTTCTTCGATTGCATGTGGCAAATAAAATTTATACATTTTATAGCCGCCCCAAACACTGAATAGGCCAACGAAGATGAAAACGGCAGCAATGATATAAGTGATGGTCGTGTGGAACAGAAAAAGCTGATTGATTCCGAATAGTGCGACAAACGCACCGAGGGCGATGGAAGACTTCCCAGAAATCCACTTTTTCTCCATCGGCATCCTGGTTCGGACCGATTTGATTTTATAAAACATATAGACCCCTAGCGAAAGAACGATCAAGGTGACAAGAATAGGCATCGTTTGAAATTCCCCCAATTTAACATATGTACCTTTTTATTGTAGCGGGAAATGAAAGAGAATGCCACTGTTAACAAGATGAGTCTTCCTATTTCCCCAATTTTTTGATTAAATGAAATATATCATCTTTATAAGGCTCGATAATACATATGTTAAGGGGAGATCTATATGAAAGCTGAAATATTAGCAGATATAAAGCGTTATGATACTATCATTCTCCATCGTCATGTCCGTCCAGATCCGGACGCTTATGGTTCACAGGGGGGATTGGCGGAAATCCTGAAAGCATCTTTCCCAGAAAAGCGAATTTTTACGGTCGGGAAAGAAGAACCGTCGTTGAATTACTTAAGAAGGCTCGATGTGATTTCGGATGAAACATATCAAGGTGCTCTGGTCATCGTTTGTGATACCGCAAATACGGACCGGATTTGTGATGCAAGGTACACGACGGGTGATAAACTGATTAAGATCGATCATCATCCTAATGAAGATCCATATGGGGATATGCGTTGGGTCGATACATCGGCAAGTTCAGCAAGTGAAATGATTTATGAGTTTTACCAGTTCGGTAAAGAACAGGGCTTGAAGATGAGTGATGAAGCGGCACGCCTTCTATATGCAGGCATTGTTGGCGATACAGGTCGTTTCCTATTCCAGAATACGACTGAAAAAACATTTGCCTATGCCAGTGAATTGATTAACTATTCGTTCTCCCGCCCGCAGTTATATCAGGAGATGTATGACGTCGAGGAAAGCATAGTCCGGTTGAATGGCTATGTGTTGCAGCATTTTGAAATCCTTCCATATGGCACAGGGAAAATGATCATCACAAAAGATATACTTGAACAATTCCAGGCTTCTACATCTGAGGCATCTCAGCTCGTTTCCTCGCTCGGTTCGATTAAAAATGTTAAGTCATGGGTCTTTTTCATTGAAGAGGATAAAGAAATCAGAGTCCGTTTCCGTTCTAAAGGTCCGATCATCAATACGATTGCCCGTAAATATAACGGAGGAGGCCACCCGCTTGCAGCAGGGGCTTCGATTCAGTCTTGGGATGAAGTGGATAATATCCTTGCCGACATGGAAGAGTTGAATAAATCGGAATGAAAAAAACTTAAAGACCAAATCGCATATGATTTGGTCTTTAAATTTAGTGGATATTATTAAGAAGTAGTCCTTTTTAGTTTGATTTCAATATTCATTTTCGTATAAAACATGATCTCGACGACTTCAAGTCGATAGCGCTTTTTATTGATGGTAACGATCTTATTTTCGATGGATTTTTTCAAAAGCAGCTTTCCGTCATAGACACTGGCGACATCTTTGGCAAGAAGAGAGGAAAGGTCGTCCTCGATCACATCCTCGGCTTCTGCAATACTCAGCCGATCCAGACTGTATTTTTCATTCGTAATGGTTACTTCCACTTCCTGAATCGTCAATATCTCCTCGTTTTTCTGGTTCAATTTTTTATAATCCTGCTCCCAAATTGCGATTTTCCCGTTTAAATCCTGTATCACTTCACTTTGTTCGTGAAGGGTCCGGATCTGCTTCTCCTGCTGGACACCATGCATATAAAAGAAAATCACCCAACTGATCAATCCGCCAAGTGCGGCTCCGGCAAAGAAGCGCTGCCAGGTGGGAGACCGGTGATAGGGAGGAATCCTCATGATGAAATATGCTCCTGCGTGAACCAGTTTATGATCAGTGCTCCTGTCTGTGCTCCGCCAAGTGCAGATAGAATCAATAGGACCTGCTTGACTATATCCTTCGTTTCCCCGTGGAAAATACCGCGTTCGAAATTATAAACCATATCAAAAGTACCCCCGATTGCAGCGACAATCGCCCAAATACGAAGGCTGTCCGACAGTCGGAATACAGTCGTCATCGGGGCTTGTCCAGTAAAAAAAGCGGCGAGGCCCCCGATTATCGAGCCGCCAAGTAATACGCCAAGCGATATGAAAAAGCTGTTGATGAAGGCTGGAACAAAGGCTTCATTCATATATCATCATCCTTTTTTTCTTGATATTCTTCTATTCCATTTATATGGGAAGTTCAGAGGTAATATGATAGTCGCCGGAAATCAGTAAGTTAAATTCCATTGGTAATGAGAACATATTTTCTTTTTTTGAAATAAACACTATAATGAAAAGAAACATGCCTTACAAAGGTGGGAGAAAAAACGTGTATACTCATCTCCATATTCAGAGCGGATACAGCCTGCTGACAAGTACGGTGAAGATCACTGAACTTGTGGCCAAAGCGAAAGCGGATGGCTGTACAAGTCTTGCCTTAACCGATCGAAATGTTATGTACGGTTCGGTCTATTTTTATAAAGAATGCAAGAGACAGGGGATAAAGCCGATCATCGGCATACTTGCAGATGTCCTTGATGAACGGGATTCGCCACATGGACTTCTTTTATTGGCAAAAAGTCTACAAGGATATCAAAACCTGCTTAAAATAAGTAGTGCCATAAAAACGAAATCCCCGTCAGGCATTCCAATGAATTGGCTTAAAGCCTATTCTCGGGGCTTGATAGCAATCACACCGGGTGCGGAGGGGCAAATAGAAACGCTATTGAGGGAAGAAAATCCTGAGGAGGCCAAACAGGCAGCGGGGCGATTTCTGCAAATTTTTGGTCATGATAACTTTTATGTATCCATACAGAGACTTTCGATCGCGAATGAGGAAAAAGGTAACGAAGCCATAAGTCAGTTGGTGAGAGATTTAGAGATAAAGATTGTCGCGACGAATCCAGTCTATTATTTGAACGAAAGCGATGCACTCGCTCAAGAAGTCCTATTGGCAATTGGAAATGGCGACAAGCTGGCGGATGAGACGCATACGGTTCTTGAATCCGATCAATTTTATTTGAAAAGCCGGGCACAGATGGCAGAACTATTTCATGACAGACCGGATGCACTCGAAAATACACTGCATATTGCCGCGCAATGCAATCTGGAAATTCCATTTCACCGTTCACTGCTTCCTAAGTACCCGACTGAAGATGGAGTCACAGCCGAGGAAATGCTCGAAGCCATCTGTTTCCAAGGGCTGAAGAAAAGATTGCCGGAGCCATCCATTCAATATGAAGAGCGCCTGCGATATGAATTGGATATCATCACCAAGATGAAATTCAGCGATTACTTTTTGATCGTTTGGGATTTCATGAAATTCGCTAAGGATCAACAAATCCTGACTGGTCCTGGAAGGGGGTCGGCCGCCGGATCGATGGTCGCTTATGTGCTGTCGATAACGGATGTCGATCCAATCGAACATTCCTTGCTGTTCGAGCGTTTCCTGAATCCGGAACGTGTCTCGATGCCGGATATCGACATTGACTTTCCGGATAACCGTCGTGAAGAAGTGATTGCCTATGTCGCGAAGAAGTACGGGGAACTTCATGTAGCACAAATCATTACATTCGGAACATTGGCTGCCAAAGCTGCGTTAAGGGACACAGGCCGTGTTTTCGGCTTGAATTCAAAGGAACAGGAAGCGGTATCGAAAATGATTCCAGGCCGCCTGGGCATCACGCTTCCCGAGGCCTTCAAGGAATCGAAAAGGCTCAGGGAATTCGTTAATGAGAGTGACCTGAATCAAAAACTTTTTCAAACCGCTTTATTGCTTGAAGGGCTGCCTCGCCATGCCTCGACACATGCCGCCGGCGTCGTCATCAGCGATCAGGCACTGACCGAGCATATTCCGATTCAGGGGGGGCATGAAGGCATCCATCTGACTCAATATCCAATGGACCTTCTCGAAGAACTGGGACTTCTTAAAATGGATTTTCTTGGACTCCGCAATTTAACGCTCATCGATAATATTTTAAATAACATAAAAAAGGGAACGGGGAAAAAGCTCGACTTGTCCCATATCCCGATGGATGACCCCGAGACGCTAGCCCTTTTAGGGAGAGGCGAAACAACTGGAGTGTTTCAATTTGAATCGGATGGCATCCGAAAGGTTTTGATTAAGCTGAAACCGAACCGATTCGAGGATATCGTCGCGGTCAATGCCCTATATCGTCCAGGTCCGATGGAAAATATACCGCTGTTCATCGAGCGAAAACATGGACTGGCTCCGATTGATTACCTGCACGAGGATTTGAAGGATATCCTCGAGCCTACATACGGGGTCATCGTTTATCAAGAACAAATCATGCAAATCGCCTCCCGCTTAGCCGGGTTTTCATTAGGGGAGGCTGACCTGCTCCGTCGTGCCGTTTCGAAGAAGAAGAAGGATGTTCTGGATCAAGAGCGGCAGCATTTCGTGAACGGCTCATTGAAACAAGGATACTCCGAAAAAACGGCAGATGAGATTTATTCCTTGATCGTCCGCTTCGCTAACTATGGATTCAACCGAAGCCATGCAGTGGCGTATAGTTTCATCGCTTATCAGCTGGGTTACTTGAAAACCCACCATCCGGAATATTTCATGGCAGCACTCCTGACATCGGTCGTCGGGAATGATGAAAAGATATCGCAATATATCCGTGAAGCCAAAAAGAAAGGGATAATGGTTCTGAGTCCCTCGATTAACCGGAGCGGTTACCCGTTTTTACCGGAAAAGGAAGGGATCCGTTATAGCCTTGGAGCCATAAAAGGGATAGGCGGTACGGTCCTAAAAGAAATCTTTGCTGCAAGGAGGCAGAAGAAGTTCGCTGATTTATTCGATTTCTGTTTGCGCGTTTCGGGAAAAATCGTAAATAGAAAAGTGTTGGAGGCGCTTGTGCATTCAGGTGCATTTGATGAATTCGGTGAGGACCGGGCAACATTGTTGGCGAGCTTGGACGTAGCGATCAATCATACTGAATTGGTTAATCCAGATGATGACCTATTCGATATGTTTTCCGATGGCGAGTTTTCACTCAAACCGAAATACAACCGTGTCGAGCCTATCCCTATCGAGCACAAACTCTCATTGGAAAAAAGCGCATTGGGGCTTTATCTATCGAATCATCCGGTGACAAGCTATAGAGAACTTTTTCAGCACTTCGGCTGTTTGACCATAGATGAAGCTACCAATAAAAAGGAATCAAAAGTCTTGCTTGGCGCGTACATTACGTCGGTTAAAACCATAAGGACAAAAAAGGGCGATGTGATGGCTTTTTTGAGCGTTAGTGATGAAGAGGGGGATATTGAAGCGGTCGTTTTTCCAAATGTTTATAAAAATCACTCTGCCGACTTGAATCACGGACAACTCGTTATGTTGCAAGGAACATTGGAAGAGCGGGATGGAAAAACACAGCTCTTGATCAGGAACGTATACCCGCTTGAAAAAGTGAAGCAGATGAAAGAGGAAAGAAACGGAACGATATTCCTGAAAATCGAGGCTGGTAAGCAAACGAAGGATACACTGCAAAAAATAAAAAAAATTTTAATGCAGCATAGCGGTGAAACGAAGGTCATGCTTTTTTACGAGAGGGAAAACCGCTATGTACAGCTATCTTATTGGGATTGGGTCAATCCTACAGATAGACTGATGCAGGCATTATTTGACTTGGTCGGAAAAGGGAATGTGGTTTACAAGAAAGAATAACTGTTTTACAACTTTAATAGTTATGTTATATTGAAAACAGGCCGCTGTGGTCTGACCACTAGATTTCAGCATATAAGATATGGGATACCCAATTTGGTTTAGGAGTGAAACTATGACATTAAGAGAAGAAGCTTTACATATGCACCGCTTGAATCAAGGAAAATTAGAAACAGTTTCGAAAGTACCGGTAAGGAATGCAGTAGATTTAAGCCTGGCTTATTCTCCTGGTGTCGCAGAACCGTGTAAAGATATTTACGATAAGCCGGATACCGTTTATGACTATACAATGAAGGGGAATACTGTTGCTGTTATTTCTGATGGAACGGCTGTATTGGGACTTGGGAACATCGGTCCGGAAGCTGCCATGCCGGTTATGGAAGGTAAAGCCGTTCTATTTAAAAGTTTCGCTGGAGTTGACGCTTTCCCAATCTGTTTAAAAACGACGGATGTGGACAAAATTGTAGAGACCGTTAAATTACTCGAACCGACTTTCGGCGGAGTGAACTTAGAGGACATAGCCGCACCAAATTGTTTTGAAATTGAAGAACGACTCAAGAAAGAAATGAATATTCCTGTTTTTCATGATGATCAGCACGGTACAGCCATTGTTACTGTTGCCGGTCTTGTGAACGCGTTACGACTAGTGAATAAATCAATGTCAGAAATTAAAGTGGTAGCGAATGGAGCAGGCGCTGCTGGCATTGCCATCATTAAATTGCTTTATAGCTATGGAGTTCGTGACATTATCATGTGTGATACGAAGGGTGCCATTTATGAGGGCCGTTCGACAGGTATGAATGATACAAAAGAACAAGTGGCGAAAGTGACCAATCGAAATAAGGTTTCAGGACCTTTGGAAACTGTCATTCAAAACGCTGATGTATTTATAGGTGTTTCTGCTGCAGGAGCATTGACAAAAGAAATGGTTTCTTCGATGAACCGGGATGCGATCATTTTCGCGATGGCTAATCCAGATCCGGAAATCATGCCGGAAGATGCAAAAGCGGCAGGAGCCAAAGTTGTTGGAACAGGCCGTTCGGATTTCCCGAATCAGGTCAATAACGTCCTTGCTTTCCCTGGGATTTTCCGTGGTGCCCTAGATGTACGTGCGACTCATATCAATGAAAAAATGAAGGTTGCTGCAGTACAAGCCATTGCCGGTTTAATACAGGAACATGAGTTAAACGAAGACTACGTCATCCCTGCTCCATTTGATGAGAGGGTAGCACCTGCAGTCGCGGCTGCTGTTGCCAAGGCAGCGATGGAAACGGGAGTAGCTAGAATTAATGTAGATCCAGAGGAAATTAAAGAAAAAACAAGGAAATTAGCGATCATTGGAAAAAGTGAGGAATAATTAATTTGGCAGGTCGTACTTCTTCATCCAAAATTTATCTCGATGTCGTTGAGAGCCTACGTACCATGATTGAAGCGGACAGCCTCCTGCCGGGAGATAAAATCCCATCAGAACGGGAGTTATCGGATCGTTTTAATGTTGGCCGTTCCTCTGTCCGTGAAGCATTGCGCGCCTTAGAACTATTAGGGTTAATAGAAACAAGGCGTGGTGAAGGGACGTTTATCAGGGATTTCCAGGAGCATAAGCTAGTCGAGCTTCTGGGAACCTTTTTTTTGCAAGATAAAAAAGTACAAGAAGATTTGTCTGAGACGAAAAGGCTGATTGAAATTGACTGTTTGCGGATAGTCGCCTTTTTCGCTACGGCTGAGGATATTAAAAGATTAATGGTCTGGGTCAAAGCGGATGAGTTTCATGATGATGATTTCTTCTTAAGAATTGCCATTTTGAATCGCAATCGATTGCTGGAAAGAATTTGGCGCATTGTCAACAGCTATGCTAGAACATCAGAGATGGTACAGGGTAATGTGAAAAAAGAAGATTATCTGGCACTTCTTACATATTTGCTCGAACGTGATGAAGAAAAAGCCATCGAAACTTATCTTATTAGAATTAGAAATATGTCGAAGGACGAGTGACACCTTTTTACACGATACTAATTTCATTTCTGATATAGTTTGTACCAAGTATCATAAAATAGATAATTGGTGGTAAAGGGAGGATTAAGCTTGCTTAAAGAGCTATTTGCGAAGTCTAAGAAGAAATATGCAACGGTTCCTTTAGATCGTGAGAAACAAGATGTACCGGAAGGAATCATGACAAAGTGCACCGGCTGTAAAAAAATCATGTATACAAAAGAATTGGTGAAAAACAAGAAAGTCTGTCTGCATTGCGGGTACCATCATCCGATGTCTTCCCATGAGCGCATCGAATTTTTATTCGACGCAGGCACTTTTAATGAATTTGATAAAGAAATGATTTCAGTTAACCCGCTTGAATTTCCGGATTACTTAGAAAAATTGGAAAAAGATAGAAAGAAAGCCAAGATTAATGAGGCGGTTGTCACAGGAGTGGGAAACATCAATGGGTACCAAGTTTCAACTGCCATCATGGATTCGAATTTCCGGATGGGAAGCATGGGATCCGTTGTTGGGGAAAAAATTACCCGTGCTATTGAACGTGCAGGTGAATTGAAGATTCCGTTCATCATATTTACGGCTTCAGGCGGCGCTCGGATGCAGGAGGGTGTTTTAAGCTTGATGCAGATGGCGAAGACAAGTGCGGCACTCAAGATATTCAGCAATGAAGGCGGACTGATCATATCAATGATGACTCATCCTACCACAGGCGGGGTTTCGGCAAGTTTCGCGTCACTTGGCGATATTAATCTAGCCGAACCTGGAGCCCTTATTGGTTTTGCGGGACGAAGAATCATTGAACAGACGATTCATGAAGAGCTTCCTGAAGATTTCCAAACGTCTGAATTCTTGATGAAGCACGGCCAATTGGATGCGGTCGTCAAACGTACGGAAATGAAGGAAACCTTGACGACGATCCTTAAAATCCATGCCCCGGGCGGTGAATGGTTATGATTTACGAATTAGAGTTCGAGCGTCCCATTACGGACCTTAGAAATAAGATTAAAGAGCTGAAGGCCATTTCGAAGGACGCTGATGTAGACTTAACAGCTGAAATCGAAACATTGGAAAAGCGTCTAGAGAAGCTGGAAGTGGATATTTATAACCATCTTAAACCGTGGGATCGCGTTCAGATTGCCCGGCATCCAGCCCGTCCGACGACGCTTGATTACATTCCGCTATTATTCAATGACTTCATCGAGTTTCATGGTGATCGTTATTATGGGGATGATGAAGCGATTGTCGCTGGGATCGCAGAATTTGATGGACTTGCCGTGACTGTCATCGGTCATCAGCGAGGTAAGGATACGAAGGAAAACATCCGTCGTAACTTTGGCATGCCCCATCCTGAAGGCTATCGAAAAGCTTTACGTCTGATGAAACAGGCGGAAAAATTCAACCGTCCGATTATTTGTTTCATTGATACGAAGGGAGCTTTCCCTGGTAAAGCTGCTGAAGAGCGCGGGCAAAGTGAAGCCATTGCGAAAAACCTTTTCGAAATGGCGGGGCTGAAGGTGCCGGTCATCAGTATTGTCATCGGTGAAGGCGGAAGCGGCGGTGCATTGGCACTTGGCGTCGGGGACCGAATTTTCATGCTTGAGAACTCAACATATTCGGTAATTTCCCCTGAAGGGGCTGCAGCCTTGCTGTGGAAGGATGCCTCTCAGGCTAAGAGGGCTGCGGAATCGATGAAAATCACGGCTCCCGATTTAAACCGCTTAGGAGTCATCGATGAGATCATTCCTGAAGTGAGGGGCGGCGCCCATCGGGATTCAAATTTACAGGCAGAAGCCATCAAGGATATCCTGAAACGTTCATTCAATGAACTTCTGCCATTGAATAGTGATGATCTTATCAACCAGCGTTATATGAAATTCAAGAAAATCGGTGAATATGAATTTGCAAAACAGCCTGAGGGAGAGCCTAAGGAAGTTGAACAGCATTCATAAACACATTTACAAAAGGGAAAACGTGCTGCCTTGGGCAACACGTTTTTTCATCCTTTCATGGGCACATATGTATTCATTACAGAAACGTGTAAAGAATATGGTTTGTGTGTAGAATGTAAACTTTTGCGCCATTTTACTTCAATTTCTGATGAGAATCGGTTAGGCTTATAACATCAAGTGAGCATCTTACTGCTTATTGAAGCTTGAAAAAGGGTACAATGATATAACGAGGCTAAAAATTGATTAGTGCTGTAGAGAGGTGACATTTATGAAAAGAATAGGTGTATTGACAAGTGGAGGAGATTCTCCTGGCATGAATGCGGCAGTCCGAGCGGTTGTCCGGAAAGCAATTTTTCATGAAATTGAGGTCTTCGGTATTTATCATGGCTATCAGGGACTGATAAATGGAAATATAAAGAAGCTTGAACTTGGGTCGGTCGGGGATATCATTCATCGAGGCGGCACGATGTTACATACGGCTCGCTGTCCGGAATTTAAGACGGAGGAAGGCCAGCTGAAAGCGATTGAACAATTGAATAAACTTGGTATCGAGGGCATTGTCATCATTGGTGGCGATGGTTCATACCGCGGAGCGAAAGCTTTAACGGAAAGGGGCTTCCCTTGTATCGGAGTTCCTGGAACGATTGATAATGACATACCGGGTACGGACTTCACGATTGGTTTTGATACGGCCCTTAATACAGTCATCGATGCTATCGATAAAATTCGGGATACGGCCACTTCTCATGAAAGGACTTATGTGGTTGAAGTGATGGGAAGAGATGCCGGCGATATTGCGCTTTGGGCTGGATTGGCTGGCGGAGCTGAAACGATTCTTTGTCCTGAATATGAATATGATATAGAAGATCTGATTGGAAAGCTGAACCGCGGACATGACCGTGGGAAAAAGCATAGTATCATCATTGTAGCTGAAGGTGTTGGAAGTGCCGTTGATATCTCCAGGAAAATTGAGGAAAAGGCAGGGTTTGAAACCCGTGTAACGGTCCTGGGCCATGTCCAGCGCGGAGGATCTCCTTCGGCAAATGACCGTGTATTGGCAAGCCGGCTTGGAGCAAAAGCCGTTGAACTGCTTCTTGAAGGAAAAGGAGGCAGGGCTGTCGGGATAGAACAAAATCAACTCGTTGATTATGATATCATCGAAGCTCTTGCTAAACCGCATACAATTGATAAGAAAATGTATGAATTATCTGCTGAGCTATCCATTTAATCATTATTGATAGGAATGTTTAAAGAAAACATAAAACACTGCGCCCCTGTCTTCAAAAGGTGGATAGGCGGCAGTTTTCCTTAAAGGAGGATGACAATATGCGTAAAACCAAGATTGTTTGTACGATTGGCCCCGCAAGTGAAAGTATAGAAAAGCTGGTTCAATTAATAGAGGCGGGGATGAATGTAGCACGGCTTAACTTTTCTCATGGAAATCATGAAGAACATGCCGCTAGAATACGCAATATTAGAGAAGCGAGCGAAAAAGCGGGTAAACAGGTTGCTATCCTGTTGGATACAAAAGGACCTGAAATACGGACAAATAATATGGAGAATGATTCCATAGAGCTTGTAGCCGGCAATGAAATCATTATTTCCATGAATGAAGTCCTGGGAACACCTGAAAAATTCTCCATTACCTATGAAGGGCTCTTGCATGATGTCCACCCAGGATCTAAAATCCTTTTGGATGATGGATTGATTGGGCTTGAAGTGTTGAAGATAGATAAGGTAAGAAAAGAAATCCATACCAAGATCTTGAATAGCGGTACACTTAAAAACAAAAAAGGCGTGAATGTACCTGGAGTTTCGGTTAACCTGCCTGGCATAACGGAGAAAGATGAACAGGATATCCTTTTTGGAATCGAACAGGGTATTGACTTCATTGCTGCCTCATTTGTACGCAGGGCTTCCGATGTGCTTGAAGTAAGTGAATTATTGCAGCAAAATGGAGCGGAACATATTCAAATCATCCCTAAGATCGAAAATCAAGAGGGTGTAGACCGTCTTGATGAAATCTTGGAAGTTTCAGATGGCTTGATGGTAGCGCGTGGAGACTTGGGAGTGGAAATTCCTGCAGAAGAAGTGCCATTAGTCCAAAAACAAATGATCAAAAAATGTAATAATGCTGGGAAACCAGTCATAACGGCTACACAAATGCTCGATTCGATGCAGCGTAACCCAAGGCCGACCCGTGCAGAAGCAAGTGACGTGGCCAATGCCATATTTGATGGAACGGATGCAATCATGCTTTCTGGTGAAACAGCTGCTGGAACCTATCCTGTCGAAGCGGTGCAAACGATGCATAACATTGCTTCACGTGCTGAAACTGCCCTCGATTATCGGGATATATTATCAGTCAGAAGCAAAGTGAACCGTCATAATGTCACTGATGCTATTGGCCAATCCGTTGCCCACACCGCGCTTAATCTTAATGCAGGGGCAATCATCACCCCTACGGAAAGCGGTCATACGGCCAGGATGATTTCCAAATACCGCCCTAAAGCACCGATCATTGCGGTTACATCCAATGATCATGTTACAAGAGGGCTTGCATTGGTTTGGGGAGTCTATCCGCAGATTGGTCCAAAAGCAACGACTACCGATGAAATGCTTCAAACCGCAATAGATGAAAGCTTGCATTCCGGCTTAGTTTCCCATGGGGATTTAGTCGTCATTACAGCCGGTGTGCCTGTAGGTGAAACAGGTACGACTAACTTGATGAAAATTCATGTGTTAGGAGAGGTTCTTTTGAAGGCTCAAGGAATCGGCAGGAAATCAGCTAAAGGTGAAGTGGTTATCGCTAAGAATGCCAAGGAAGCTTTGGAAAAAGTGACGGAAGGCTCTGTATTGGTTACGATCGGTTCGGACCGCGAAATGATGCCGGCGATTGAAAAGTGTGCGGCCTTGATTACGGAAGAAGGCGGTTTGACAAGCCATGCAGCTGTTGTAGGAGTCACATTGGGCATACCGGTCATCGTTGGGGCGGAGGACGCGACCAAGGTTTTCAAGGATGGTCAAAGAATAACAGTCGATGCAGGTCGCGGAGTCATTTACGATGGACATGCCAACGTTTTGTAAAACGAAATTTTGGCTGATTCCGTGCCGATGAGGTAAGATGGATGTACCGCACCAGAAATGGGCTGTGCAGGAGGAATGTAGATGAAATATTTTTTAATGTTTATCATTGCGATGCCGGTCGTTGAAATTATTGTCCTTTTGCTGTCAGGCAACCTGATTGGTTTTTGGCCAACGCTGTTCCTGATTGTAGCCACAGGCTTGATCGGAGCTTATTTGGCTAAACGGCAAGGGATGGAAACGTGGAAAAAGGCACAGGAACAGATTCGTTACGGAATGATGCCAGGAAATGAAATCATTGATGGAATCTGTATCTTTATCGGAGCTGCACTGTTGCTGTCCCCTGGGCTCATCTCGGATATCATGGGATTGATCCTAGTGTTTCCGCCAACCCGGAATCTCCTCAAACCGATTGTTATCCGGTTTATCATGAACAGGGTGAATAAAGGGAAAGTTACTATCATTCAGCATAAATAATATAAGGCTGTCTAAAGGCTTAAGCTTTTAGGCAGCCTTTTTTGGACTGGAAAAAAGGTCAACAAAAGCATCCAAGTTTTTTATAGGGTGCTTTTTTTGATTAACAAATGGGAGTTTTAATGTTAATCGGGTTTTGCCTGTTTCACAATTAAATGATGAATTCCAAGAGAATGAAAAAGTGTATAATAACAGGATTTTTAAAGATTAACCCTTTGAAAACATTGGTAAATCAGGCTTTTCCATGCTTGAAAATCTTTTTTTAGATTTTTTAGAAAAAACTGGTGACAAATTTATACAACGTGTTATATAATACAAACAGGAAATAAAACAACTGTATTATAACATAAAAGAGTTGGAAAGGATGTGGAGAGGCAACATGATTACGGAAGCAAAAGGCTTACAAATTACAGGCAACATTAAGCCAGGATATGAACAAATACTTACAACGGAAGCTCTTCAATTCATCGAAAGAATTGAACGGCATTTCAATGAAAGAAGGGCAGAACTTCTAGAACGGCGGAAAAGCGTTCAGGAAGAACTGAATCAAGGTAAGCTTCCTGATTTCCTTGAAGAAACGAAGCATATTCGCGAAAGTGATTGGACGATTGCGCCCCTCCCGAATGATTTGCAGGACCGCAGGGTTGAAATCACTGGACCTGTTGATCGCAAAATGATCATTAATGCCATGAACTCAGGTGCCAATGTATTCATGGCGGACTTTGAAGATGCCAATTCACCCACTTGGGAGAATTGCATTGATGGCCAATTGAATCTGCGGGATGCAATCCGCGGAACCATTTCATTTAAAAATCCAAATGGCAAAGTGTATGAACTAAATGAAAGAACAGCTGTCCTAAAGGTAAGGCCACGCGGCTGGCATTTGGAGGAAAAACATGTCCTTTTGGATGGACAGCCTATATCAGCCAGCATTTTTGATTTTGGACTGTACTTTTACCACAACGCAAAGGCGTTGGTCGAAAAACAAAGCGGTCCATACTTTTACTTACCAAAAATGGAAAGCCATCTCGAAGCAAGATTATGGAATGACATATTCGTATATGCACAGAACGATTTGAGAATTTCGCAAGGAACCATCAAGGCAACGGTCTTGATAGAAACGATTCTTGCTGCATTCGAAATGGACGAAATTCTGTACGAGCTGAAAGAACATTCGGCAGGCCTAAACTGTGGACGCTGGGATTATATCTTTAGTTTCCTGAAAAAATTCCGTCACTCGGATGATGTCATCTTCCCAGACCGGCAGCAGGTCACGATGACCGTCCCGAACATGAGGGCGTATTCCTTACTGGCAATCAAAACATGTCACACTCGTAATGCTCCTGCAATAGGCGGGATGGCGGCGCAAATTCCTGTTAAAAATGACCCGGTTAAGAACGATGAGGCTTTTGCAAAAGTAAAGGCAGATAAAGAACGCGAAGCAAGAGACGGTCATGATGGAACATGGGTTGCCCATCCAGGTATGGTAAGCACGGCAAAAGAGGTTTTTGACCTGCTCGTCCCAAAACCGAATCAAATTTTCCGAAAACGGGAAGATGTCCATGTAACAGCTCAAGAGTTGCTGGCTGTACCGGAGGGAACGATCACAGAGGCAGGATTAAGAACGAATATTAACGTTGGCATCCAATATATCGCCTCCTGGTTAAGCGGCAGAGGTGCGGCACCCATCAATAACTTAATGGAAGATGCTGCAACCGCTGAAATTTCAAGGGCTCAAGTTTGGCAATGGATCCGTCATCCAAAAGGCATTCTCGAAGATGGCAGGAAAATAACCAAGGAATTATTCCATCAAATCAAAGAAGAAGAATTGGCGGTCATTAAATCAGAAGTAGGGGAAGGAACTTTCAAATCAGAAAAGTTTGAAGAGTCTACTAAACTATTTGAACAATTGATTGAAGCGGATGACTTTGCAGATTTCTTAACGAATGCCGCATACGAAAAATTATCTTAATATTCAAAATATAAATTAGGAGGAAATAATGATGATGAATGAGAGAGCGCAAAAATTACAACAAAGCTGGGAAAATGACTCACGGTGGACTGGTATTAAACGTCCTTATACTGCCGAAGAAGTTATTAAACTAAGAGGTTCCATCGATATTGAACAAACATTGGCACGCCGTGGTTCTGAAAAACTATGGGATCTATTGAATACGGAGGATTTCATCAATGCATTAGGAGCATTGACTGGTAACCAAGCCATGCAGCAGGTGAAAGCTGGTTTAAAAGCAATCTACTTAAGCGGCTGGCAAGTGGCGGCAGATGCTAACATCGCAGGGCAAATGTACCCTGACCAAAGTTTATATCCAGCCAACTCCGTGCCGCAAGTAGTTAAACGCATTAATCAGACACTTCAGCGTGCAGACCAAATCAGCTTTGCTGAAGGAAAAGATGATATCGATTGGTTCGCTCCAATCGTGGCGGATGCTGAAGCAGGATTTGGCGGTTCCCTTAACGTCTTCGAATTAATGAAAGGCATGATCGAAGCTGGAGCGGCAGGCGTTCATTTTGAAGACCAGCTTTCTTCCGAGAAAAAATGCGGTCACCTGGGCGGTAAAGTCCTTCTTCCAACCCAAACGGCAGTACGGAATTTAGTTTCCGCCCGATTGGCAGCCGACGTAATGGGTACACCGACTATCTTGATTGCCCGTACGGATGCTGATGCTGCAGATTTGATCACCGATGATATCGATCCGGTCGATGCACCATTCATCACTGGTGAAAGGACTCCAGAAGGATTCTACCGCACGAATGCAGGTCTTGACCAAGCAATTGCAAGAGGCCTTGCTTATGCGCCGTATGCCGACCTTATCTGGTGTGAGACTTCTGAACCTAATCTAGCGGATGCTCGCCGCTTTGCCGAAGCGATCCATGCAGAGTTCCCGGGCAAACTGCTAGCTTACAATTGTTCTCCATCATTTAACTGGAAAGCGAAATTAAGTGATGAAGAGATTGCAAATTATCAGGTGGAATTGGGTAAATTGGGTTATAAATTCCAATTCGTTACACTTGCAGGATTCCATTCATTGAATCATAGCATGTTCAACCTTGCTCTTGGTTATAAAGACCGCGGCATGGCTGCATACTCAGAACTTCAACAAGCGGAGTTCGCTAGTGAGCCCGACGGCTATACAGCAACACGTCATCAGCGTGAAGTGGGAACTGGTTACTTTGATGAAGTGGCACAAGTCGTTTCTGGTGGAACATCATCCACAACAGCGCTTGCAGGTTCTACTGAAACAGAACAATTCGAGACGTCAAAATAATTTTAGCTTAAAAACAAAGATCCGCCTTGTACTCAAGGCGGATTTTTAAATGGAAATGGGTGAATGCTAATAGTGTATGGAATATCTTAAGTCGTTTTCTTCGTATCCCCGATGATGAAAGTCCATATGGCCTTGAAGACATTGGCACGCTGGAGTGTATTGAATATGACAAGTACGACAGGTCCTGCAATCAGACCTAGGAAACCGATCAATTTGAAGCCGATGAACAAAGCGATGAGAGTGGCAAGCGGATCCAAACCAATACTGGAAGAAAGTACTTTTGGCTCTATTAACTGACGCTGGACAACGACGATTATGTAAAGAACGGACAAACCGATTGCAAGACTTGTATTCCCGGCAATGAATTCAAAGATGATCCAAGGAATGAAAATCGTACCTGTCCCTAAATAGGGGATGATATCGACCAGTCCGCATATCAGGGCAATGGTAATTGAATAATTCACCCCCAAAATGAGAAATCCGATTAAAATCGTCACAGTCGTCAATGAAACAAGAGTGAATTGTGCACGGATAAATCCGAACAAAGCCCGTTTTAAGTCCCTGAATAAACGCTTGGCACCCGCAAAAATCTTATCAGGCAACACTTTTCCGGTCATGCGGCTAAAGGTATCCCAATCTTTGCTGATGAAGAAAGTGCCCAGCAGGGTAAAAAGGAGTGCTGTTGCTGTAGTTGGAAACCATCCGATGATTGTGGGGATGTTCTTCAAGAAAGCTTGAATGAAGCCGCTTACTCCGGTAGTGATCGATTCACCGATATTTTGGATATTCTTGAGGACTGTGTCCTGCTGTTCGGTATCCAAATTATTGAACATGGCAGCTATTTGATTATAAAAAGGGATGACGGTGGACGCGATGTATGTTTCTATATAATCCACGATGGTTTCAATATGTTTCGGGATGACTCCGGCCAGGTAATTGGTCCCTGAAATGATCTCTGTGACCAGTAAGGTGATAAGACCCGCAAATAAAAGGAAAATGAGTAAAAGGGAAACGAATACAGCCAACCCCCGTGGCAGCCTTCCTTTCCTTTCGAAAAAAGTGACCAGGGGATTCATCAAGAAAGCGATTATCATGGCAATGATGAATGGATATGTATATTTAGATAAATAAAACAAGGCGATTCCGCCTAAAATAATCCCTCCGATGACCAGTAAAGAGCGAATGAAACGATACATATATACCGGATTCAAGTCTTATCCTCCTTCAATCATAAAGTTTGTATTATAATTGTAACGATGATGGAAAAGAAAGGAAAGATTCTTTCATCTTTCGGCTTAACTTTTTTCCGCCGATGCATCGTTCCATAAATCATTTTTCTCTCAGGAAACATGGGAGTTTGTTATGTTAAAATAACAAAAACAGAAGGAAGAAGGTGAAGGGAGAATGATCAACGGTCCTGTAGTATTTTTAATTCTGCTTGCTGCAATCGGTTGGTTTGGGAAAAACACCTCACTGATCATGGCTGCGGGTTTTCTTTTAAGCATGAAACTGATTGGCCTTGACGCTAAAGTGTTTCCATACCTGGAAGCGAAAGGAATCAACCTGGGCGTTACGATCATTACGATTTCGGTACTCATACCCATAGCAAACGGGGCGATAGGTTTCAAGGAACTCGGAGACGCAATAAAATCTCCCTATGCCTGGATTGCGCTTGCATCTGGAATAGCGGTTGCGCTCATAGCGAAAAATGGGATTACGCTCCTATCACATGATCCGCACATTACCACGGCTCTTGTTTTTGGGACGATTCTTGCAGTCGCATTATTCAAAGGTGTGGCTGTCGGTCCGTTAA
Source organism: Bacillus sp. B4EP4a (assembly GCF_006680105.1). NCBI lineage: Bacteria > Bacillati > Bacillota > Bacilli > Caryophanales > Bacillaceae > Bacillus > Bacillus sp. B4EP4a. The sequence goes on along the minus strand of NZ_VHIK01000029.1, from coordinate 46,324 downwards.
TCGGGGCGGGAATTGCTTATTTATGCATGCAAATCTTCAATTTTTTTAAATGAAGCGAGTGGCAAAGGGGAGAAAAGTCCGTCAGTTCTGGGGATATAAATTTTCTATTTAATGTTTCGTTTATTCTGCTTTGAGGCAAATTTTCAAAAAAAACGTTTTGAATCGCATAAAAAAAAGCAAGAGAATATGTAGCTAATTTTTCTAATAAAATAATAATTTTTTCACATTTTAAGTGCTTTTCATTCCCAAAAAAGTGTTTATTGTTTATAATAATGGTGTAACTGCTCTGATTTATTAAAATTGGGATTCAGAATATCATTGATATTTTTGAGGAATCTTAAAAAAAAGATGTAGTTATTGAGCAAGCGCTCACTAGGAATAGCTACAAGCATTATTTTTAGAATTTCGTTTAAAAGATTATCGTACATTTTACTATTGTTGGGGTCATATTCTGTGAACGCTTCCAATACAAGATGTATGTCTTCTGCTAAAAAATAGATGGTTGTTTACAATAGCTAATTTCTTGGAAGCGCTATATTTATACGCTAATAGCAAGGGCATAGGGGAATATTTAGGAAAAGGAGAGATTTAGTATGACAGCAACAAAAGGTCTTGAAGGTGTGGTAGCAACAACTTCATCAGTAAGCTCCATTATCGATGACACATTAACGTATGTAGGTTATGACATCGATGATTTAGCTTCTAACGCAACATTCGAGGAAGTAATCTATCTTTTATGGCACGGAGCTCTTCCGAACAAAAGCCAATTAAAAGAATTAACTCAACAGCTTGCTGAAAATGCTGAAATTCCAGCTGAAGTGGTTAATCACTTCAAAACATACCCAATCGATAAAGTACATCCAATGGGAGCTCTTCGCACTGCAGTATCTCTTCTGGGTCTTTATGATGAAGAAGCAGATGTAATGAGTGAAGATGCTAACTATCGTAAAGCAATCCGCATCCAAGCAAAAATCCCTACATTGGTAACAACTTTCGCTCGCATCCGTCAAGGGAAAGAAGCTGTTGCTCCACGTACAGATTTAAGCTTTGCTGCTAACTTCTTATATATGTTAAGCGGTAACGAACCAACGGCAATCGAAGAAGAAGCATTCAACAAAGCATTGGTTCTTCATGCTGACCATGAATTAAACGCTTCTACATTCACTGCACGCGTTTGTGTGGCTACATTATCTGATATCTATTCTGGCGTAACTTCTGCCATTGGCGCTTTAAAAGGCCCTCTTCACGGCGGAGCTAACGAACAAGTCATGAAAATGCTTACAGATATTGGTTCAGTTGAAAACGTTGAGCCATATATCAACGAAAAATTAGCCAATAAAGAAAAAATCATGGGCTTTGGTCACCGTGTATACCGTAAAGGTGATCCTCGTGCTAAACACCTTAAAGAAATGTCACAAAAACTGACTGAACTTACTGGACAACCGCAATATTATGATATGTCCATCAAAATTCATGAAATCGTGACTGGTCAAAAAAATCTTCCGCCGAACGTGGATTTCTATTCTGCTTCCGTATACCACAGTTTAGGTATCGAACATGACCTATTTACACCAATCTTTGCTGTAAGCCGTGCTTCAGGCTGGATCGCTCATATCCTTGAGCAATATTCAAACAACCGCCTTATCCGTCCGCGTGCAGAGTATGTTGGACCAGGTATGCAAAAATACGTACCGATTGAAAAACGCTAATTAAAAGTTTTTTCGAAAAATCATTTTTTATTTCATCGAATTTGTAGTAAATTAATAGATGTGAGTAAAAAAGGTTAGTGGTTCTGCCTCATTTAATGGCAGGCCATCTAACCTTTGAATTTGAATCGGAGGTAAGAGACATGACACAAAGCCAAAAAATCACAGTTACTAACGGTGCTCTTAACGTACCAAACAACCCAATCGTTCCTTATATTGAGGGAGACGGAATCGGTCCTGATATCTGGGCTGCAGCATCCCGCGTTTTAGACGCAGCAGTTGAAAAAGCTTACAATGGCGAAAAGAAAATCGAATGGAAAGAAGTTTTAGCTGGACAAAAAGCATTTGACCAAACGGGCGAATGGCTTCCACAAGAAACTCTTGATGTCATTAACGAATATCTAATCGCTATTAAAGGACCTCTTACAACTCCAATCGGTGGCGGTATCCGCTCATTGAACGTTGCATTGCGTCAAGTATTGGACTTATTCGTATGTCTTCGTCCAGTACGTTACTTTGATGGTGTACCTTCACCAGTTAAACGTCCAGAAGACACTGACATGGTCATCTTCCGTGAAAACACTGAAGACATCTATGCTGGTATCGAATATGCAAAAGGTTCTGACGAAGCGAAGAAATTAATCGACTTCCTACAAAATGAATTCGGTGTTACAAACATCCGTTTCCCAGAAACTTCTGGTATCGGGATCAAACCGATTTCTGAAGAAGGAACGAAACGTCTTGTTCGCTCTGCACTTAACTATGCGATCAAAGAAGGCCGTAAATCATTAACTCTTGTTCATAAAGGTAACATCATGAAATTCACGGAAGGCGCGTTCAAAACTTGGGGTTATGAAGTTGCAGAACAAGAATTTGCCGATAAAGTGTTCACTTGGAACCAATATGACAAAATTAAAGATGCTGAAGGCACTGAAGCTGCTAACAAAGCACAATCAGCTGCTGAAGCTGAAGGCAAAATCATCGTTAAAGATTCCATTGCCGATATCTTCTTACAACAAATCCTGACTCGTCCTAAAGAGTTTGATGTTGTTGCAACAATGAACTTGAACGGAGATTACATTTCTGATGCATTAGCTGCACAAGTTGGCGGAATCGGTATCGCTCCAGGAGCAAACATCAACTACGAAACTGGACATGCCATCTTCGAAGCAACTCACGGAACGGCTCCTAAATATGCTGGTCTTGATAAAGTTAACCCATCTTCAGTTCTTCTTTCAGGCGTTCTTTTACTTGAGCACCTTGGCTGGAACGAAGCTGCAGACAGCATCACTAAATCAGTGGAACAAACAATTGCTTCTAAAGTTGTTACATACGACTTTGCCCGCCTAATGGAAGGTGCAACGGAAGTTAAATGTTCTGAGTTCGCAGACGAGCTTATCAAAAACCTTAAATAATTCATTACATGCTTTCTGGAAAAGTGCCTGAATGGGCTGCTTTTCCAGGAAGCTTATATATATTTTCATGAGGATGTTAAAAGTATTCCAAAAGTATTCATATATTTTAAGGAGGAAATAACATGTCTAAACGTAAAAAAATCACAGTTGTAGGAGCTGGATTCACTGGTGCTACAGCAGCATTCCTAGCCGCTCAAAAAGAACTTGGCGATATCGTTTTAGTTGATATACCGCAAGCTGAAAACCCTACTAAAGGTAAAGCCCTTGATATGGCGGAAGCAGGACCTGTCCTAGGTTTCGATGCTAACATCATCGGTACATCCGACTATGCAGAAACAGCTGATTCCGACGTAGTGATCATCACTGCCGGAATTGCCCGTAAACCCGGCATGAGCCGTGACGACTTAGTTCAAACTAACCAAAAAGTTATGAAATCAGTAACTAAAGAAGTCGTTAAATATTCCCCTAACACAACCATCATCGTTTTGACTAACCCTGTAGATGCAATGACTTACACTGTTTACAAAGAATCAGGTTTCCCTAAAGAACGCGTTATCGGACAATCAGGTGTCCTTGATACAGCTCGTTTCCGTACTTTTGTAGCTCAAGAATTAAACTTATCGGTTAAAGATGTAACTGGTTTCGTACTTGGAGGACACGGAGATGATATGGTTCCATTGGTACGTTACTCTTATGCAGGCGGAATTCCTTTGGAAACATTGATCCCTCAAGATCGTTTAGAAACAATCGTGGCTCGTACCCGCACTGGCGGCGGAGAAATCGTCAACCTTCTTGGAAACGGAAGCGCCTATTATGCACCAGCAGCATCTCTAGTGGAAATGGCTGAAGCGATCCTTAAAGACCAACGTCGCGTTCTTCCGTCCATCGCTTACCTTGAAGGTGAATACGGATTTGAAGGTATCTACCTTGGAGTGCCGACTGTTCTGGGTGCAAACGGTATTGAACAAATCATCGAACTTGAATTGACTGAAGACGAAAAAGCGGCACTTTCAAAATCAGTTGAATCAGTTAAAGCAGTAATGCAAGTCCTTCAATAAGTGATCATGATCAGACTGTTCGGATATAGGAAGAAAAGGCCATGGTCTTTTTCCGATTCCGGGCAGTTTTTTTTCGCTTCAAAAGTCCTGGGAACTAATAAACTCCCTGCTGAAGATAAGGAATAACTTACTTTCCGTTTTTTTTATGTGTAAATTTCATATAATATTCTTTATAATGGAATTGGATGAGTAGACCAAGAAATTGGTCTTTTGGGTAATACATAATTCAGGAGGATCTAATGTCAAAGAAAATTCTCGTAGTGGATGATGAACAATCAATAGTTACCTTACTTCAGTACAATTTAGAACAAGCAGGCTATTCGGTAATCACAGCTTTGGATGGAGAACAAGGGCTGGAGGCTGCCGTGGATATACGCCCCGATTTAGTGGTATTGGATTTGATGCTGCCTAAAATGGACGGGCTTGAAGTATGTAAGCAGCTTCGCCAGCAAAAAATAAATATACCGATCTTGATGCTGACAGCTAAGGACGATGAATTTGACAAGGTGCTGGGACTTGAACTAGGGGCGGATGATTATTTGACCAAGCCATTCAGTCCTAGGGAGGTAGTGGCCCGGATTAAAGCCATTTTAAGAAGATCCCAGTTACAAGCTAACGGTAGTGATTCAAGTCAGGATCAAGAAGATGGCCTCTTGAAATTAGGGGAATTGAAAGTGTTCCCGGAACGATACGAAGCATTCTTTGATGAACAGCAATTAGAATTGACTCCAAAGGAATTTGAATTACTTTTATACTTGGCGAAGAATAAAGGAAGAGTGCTGACCAGGGATCAACTGCTCAGTGCGGTATGGAATTATGATTTCGCGGGAGACTCCCGAATCGTCGATGTCCATATTAGCCATCTTCGTGAAAAAATAGAAAAAGATACAAAAAAACCTTTATATATTAAAACGATAAGAGGCTTGGGGTATAAGCTTGAGGAGCCTAAAAAAGAATGACGACCTATCGTAAAAAGCTCTTATATACCCTCATCACATTGGTGATGGTCGTCCTGATGGCCGTGGGCTTTTTATTAGGACACTTGTTCAAAAGCTATTATATTAAAACGTTCAATGACCGTATACAGAACGAAACATTTTTCATTTCTACATATATTCAGGAGCATGGCGGGATTGAGTCCTTTTTGGAAAAAGGGAAGACGGCAAAACTGACACCCCTTTTAGATTCGAATTTAACCATTCTCTCCACGAATGGGGAAATATTATACGATTCGACATCATCCAATGAAATATTTAAAGGCCATGCCAATGTCCTTCGTAAAATAACTTTGGAAAAAGGGCTTAAGCAAGGGGAAGGGTATGAAGTGGTCGAAGGCGAATCGGACCTCCATTATTATTGGAAGACGATTGAAAAGGATGGGGAGATTGAAGGCTTTGTCGTACATAGCAATGAAATAGAGGCCATCAATCAAGTGAATAAACAAATGTGGCAAATATTGATCATTTGTTTAGGGGTTGCCTTGATCATCATTCTCATGCTTGCAAGCAAAATCACTTCATATTATACGCGTCCGATCGAGGAGGCGACGATGGCGGCCATTGAACTGGCAAAAGGGAATTATGGAACCCGGACATTCGGGCGGCATTCCGATGAAACGGGAATGCTGACAACTTCCTTGAACATATTGGCGAGGAATCTTCAGGAAACAGAGATTGCGAGGGAAATGAATCAGGATCGTTTGGAAACACTTGTTGAAAACATCGGTAGTGGTGTCTTGCTGATAGACAGTAAAGGGTATACCACATTAATCAACCGGGAATTCAAGAAAAGCTTCCGTGTGAATTCCGCTACGTTTTTGTTTCAGGAATATTATTCGGTCATTAAAGATCAGGAAGTCATAGCCATCATTGAAGAAATCTTTCGAACGGAAAAAACGATTAAACGACAGGTGAAGATACCGCTTGCCATAGAACGTAAGCATTTTGAGATTTACGGGGCTCCCATTATCGGGAATCATGATGAATGGAAGGGGATCCTCCTCATTTTCCATGATATCACCGAATTGAAAAGGCTCGAGCAGATGCGGAAGGATTTCGTGGCTAATGTGTCCCATGAATTGAGAACCCCGATCACTTCTATTAAAGGCTTTTCTGAAACTTTGTTGGATGGCGCCTTAAAAGACGAAAAGACCTTAAAGCACTTTTTATCGATTATCCTGAAAGAAAGTGATCGGCTGCAAGAACTCATTCAGGAGCTTCTGAATTTATCCAAAATGGAGCAACAGGAATTCGTTTTAAACGCAGGGGTCGTGGATATTACGAAAGTGCTTGGCGAAATACAAGAGATGCTTATAGGCAAGCTGAAAGAAAAAGAAGTATCCCTTGAAATTAAAACATCACCGGAACCTGTATTCATTGAAGGGGAATCTGACAGGATCAAACAGGTTTTCATCAATTTGATTACGAACGCATTGACCTATACACCAAATGGCGGCAGGGTCACCGTTGATATCATTGAATATGAACAGACGGTCGATATTGCAGTTCAGGACAGTGGGATCGGCATCGAAGAAAAAGAACTGCCGAGGATCTTTGAACGGTTTTACCGGATCGATAAGGCGAGGAGCCGCGATTCAGGAGGAACGGGCATTGGACTGGCAATCGTCAAGCATATAATAGAAGTCCATAAAGGTAAAATCAATGTGGAAAGCACACCTGGAACCGGGACGACTTTTACAGTCACATTAAATAAAAGCTTAAAAGGAATGTAGCGGATTTCTTATTTACATATCCTTTACAATTCCTTAAAATGGACTTCATAATGCAGGGGTACAATGGTTGTACAACCCCTCATCCAAGGAGTTAAACATTGACAGAGACATAGTCTCTGTCTTTTAATTTTGGCTATATTCCCCGGGAACCATTCCTCTATCCTATTTTCCTGGGAAAATATTTTATTTTTATGAAACTTTAGGCCCTTCCTTGCGTAAATAAGATATAACTGCAAAGAAGGGGTGATACATATCGTTAGCTTAAAAAGGATATATACGATCACAGGACTTGTCTTTCTTATTTTAATTTTAGGTGTAGTTGCGATATCGACCTGGTACACGGTTGATGAATCCGATCAAGCTGTCATAATGACGTTTGGTAAAGTGGAGCAAACGATAACGGAACCAGGACTTCACTTTAAACTGCCTTGGCCCGTTCAATCGGTCGAGAAATTATCCAAAGAAACATTCAGTCTTAAATTTGGATATAAGGAAGAGGATGGAGAGGTGAAGGATTACCCGAGTGAGACCAAAATGATTACGGGTGATGAAAATATTGTGCTGGCCGACCTGGTGGTCCAGTGGAAAATCACCGACCCTCCAAAATATCTATACAATGCGGATGATCCAGAAAAAATATTATACGATACGACTTCAGCTGCATTACGGAGCATTATCGGCAGCACGAAAATCGATGATGCCCTTACATCCGGTAAAGCGCAAATCGAAGCGGATGTACGCGATTTATTGTCACAGCTAATGGAGAAATATGATGTCGGGATTTCCATATCTGCGGTTAAACTCCAGGACGTGGAGTTGCCGAATGAGGAAGTGCGGAAAGCATTTACCAATGTAACAGATGCCCGGGAAACGGCGAATACGAAAATCAACGAAGCGGATAAATATGAAAATAAGCGTATGAATGAAGCGGAAGGGGAAAAAGATGCCCTCATTTCACAGGCTAATGGGGATAAAGCTGCCCGTACGGAAGCTGCCCGCGGGGATGTAGCGGTTTTTGAAAAATTACTCAGTGAGTATAAGGGCAATAAGGGGATTACGAAGGACCGCCTTATTATTGAAACCCTTGAGGAAGTAATGCCGAATGCAGAGATGTATATTATGAATGATGATGGAAACACAATGAAGTACTTGCCGCTTCGCTCGCTTGAAAAGGAGGAAACGAAAAAAACTCCTGCACCTGATGAAGCCGCTATACCTGAAGAAGAAACGAAAATAGGGAATGCATCGGAAGAAAAAGCGACAGGGGAAGGGGGCACTAAACAATGAGCGGAAAAATAATAGATTTCTCTGAGTTGAAAAAGGGGGATTTTCATTGGAGGGGCTATGTGAGAATCGGGATTTTCCTGATTATTTTCATCGCGTTGCTGCTAATCATCCTCACCAATGTCTATATCGTCAAAGAGGGCGAATACAAAGTCGTCCGCCAATTCGGTGAGGTGGTAAGGATCGATAAGACCCCGGGATTGAAGGCGAAGGTGCCATTCATTCAGAGTGTCATGACCTTGCCGAAGTATCAGATGACTTCTGATGTTTCCGAAGCGGAAATCAATACGAAAGATAAAAAGCGGATGCTGATTGATAACTATGCAGTTTGGAGAATAGAAGATCCGAAGAAATTGATTACAAATGCAAGGACACTTGAGAATGCCGAAACGAAAATGGAAGAGTTCATCTATTCGGCAGTTCGTTCAGAGCTGGGCCAGCTGAATTATGATGAGATCATCAATGATGAGAAGTCATCCAGGGGAAGTTTAAACGACCGCATAACCGAAAAAGTCAACGAACTGCTGCAAAAGGACAGTTATGGAATCAGCTTGACGGATGTCCGGATAAAGCGGACTGACTTACCCTCCGAAAACGAAGCATCCGTCTTCAAGAGGATGATTTCCGAGCGGGAATCGAAAGCGCAAGAATACTTATCCAAAGGTGATGCGAAGAAAAACCGTATCATTGCGGATACTGATCGGAAAGTGAAAGAATTGCTCTCTACTGCAGAGGCTGATGCAGAAGTGATCAGGGCTGAAGGAGAAGGGGAAGCAGCGAAAATCTATAATAAGTCGTTTTCCAAAGACCCCGAATTCTATAAACTATACCGGACTCTTGAATCCTACAAAAAAACGATTGGAGATCAAACGGTCATCGTTCTGCCTTCGGACTCCCCTTATGCCAGCTTGTTAATGGGAAATACTAAATAACCTTGATGCCGTCATTTTTCTTTCCGCTTCTACTCATGGTAGAATAGAGAAAGAAAATGAACGGCTTTTTGCGTTTTTATATAGAAGCTATAACTACATAAACCTGTATGACTGGAGGAAGACGGATTTGGATAAAAAGTTAGTACTCATAGATGGAAACAGCATTGCATACCGTGCGTTTTTTGCGCTTCCGCTCTTGAATAATGATAAGGGGGTCCATACGAATTCCGTGTACGGATTCACCATGATGCTCAACCGCATTCTTGAAGAAGAAAAGCCAACGCACATACTTGTGGCATTCGATGCGGGTAAAACGACATTCAGGCATGCATCATTTAAAGAATATAAGGGTGGGCGCCAAAAAACGCCGCCAGAATTATCGGAGCAATTCCCTTTCATTCGTGAACTGCTTGATTGTTTTCAAATAAAAAGGTATGAACTGGAGAACTACGAAGCCGATGATATTATCGGTACGCTGTCTTTACAAGCGGAAAAAGATGGTTTTGAAGTGAAGGTCATTTCCGGTGATAAGGACTTAACACAATTATCCTCCCCTAGTACGACGGTTTCCATCACGAAGAAGGGGATTACTGAAATTGAGGAATACACTCCAAAGCATATACATGAAAAATACGGTCTATCCCCTATGCAAATCATTGATTTAAAAGGGTTGATGGGAGATGCTTCCGACAATATTCCCGGTATTCCGGGTGTTGGTGAAAAGACCGCCCTTAAATTATTGCATCAATTTGAAACGGTTGAAAACCTTCTGCAGTCGATTGATGAGGTAAGCGGACAAAAATTGAAAGAGAAAATAGAAGAACATAGAGACCTGGCCCTATTAAGCAAAGAGTTAGCTACGATAACGAGGGAAGCGCCGCTTGAAGTTTCCGTAAACGAGACCGAGTACACTGGCATGGACCAGGATAGAGTCATCTCATTCTATAAGGAGCTTGGCTTTTCGACTTTGCTCGATAAATTGGATGTAACGGAAAGTGCACCGCTTGAACAGGAGAAGATAGAGGTGCACACTGCCGAAATGACAGAAGCAATGTTTGCGGAAGAAAGTGCCTTATATGTTGAGATTTTAGAAGATAATTATCATCGTGCCGATATAATGGGGATCGCTATCAGTAATGAACAAGGTAATTTTTACTTCAATGGGGATGATGCTCTGAGTTCCGGGGCATTTAAATCCTGGGCAGAGGATGAAACAAAAAAGAAAACGGTATTCGATGCGAAGCGTACGGTTGTGGCACTGCGTCATCGAGGAGTCGAAATAAAGGGCATCGATTTTGATGTATTTTTGGCATCCTATATCCTGAATCCCGCAGAGTCAGTGGACGAAGTGGCAGAAATCACGAAAACACAAGGTGCGATCCGCCTTGAAACAGATGATGTTTTTTATGGAAAAGGTGCAAAACGCAAAATACCTGAGGAAGCGGAATTGAGGGAGCATATCGCCAGAAAATCGAAGGCGATCCTTTCTCTGAAAGAACCGATGATTGATAAGCTGCAAGAGTTCGAGCAATTTCACCTATTTACGGAACTGGAGCTGCCACTGTCGATCATCCTGGCCAATATGGAATGGCAGGGAATTAAGGTGGATATAGGCCGATTGAAAAACATGGGGCAGGAATTAGCCATTCGCTTAAGAAACATCGAAGCCCGAATTTTTGATTTGGCTGGAGAGGCGTTCAATATCAATTCACCTAAACAGCTCGGGGCCATCCTGTTTGAAAAGTTGGAGCTTCCTGTCATGAAGAAAACCAAAACAGGTTATTCGACTTCAGCCGATGTGCTGGAAAAACTGGAGAGCAAGCATGATATCGTTAAGGAGATATTGCTGTATCGCCAGCTTGGTAAGTTGCAATCAACTTATATTGAAGGGTTGCTTAAAGTGGTCAATGGCAAAACGGACAAGGTGCACACCCGGTTCAACCAAGCATTGACCCAGACCGGCCGGTTAAGTTCTACAGATCCCAATCTGCAGAATATCCCGATCAGACTGGAAGAAGGCAGGAAAATCAGGCAGGCCTTCATTCCTTCCGAAAAGGATTGGATCATTTTTGCTGCCGACTACTCCCAGATCGAGTTACGCGTCCTGGCGCATATCGCCAATGACAGCGGATTGGTGGAAGCATTCCAGGCCGGGATGGACATCCATACAAGGACAGCTATGGATGTATTCCATGTACCGGCAGAGCAAGTCACTTCGAACATGAGGCGCCATGCCAAAGCGGTCAACTTCGGAATCGTTTATGGTATAAGTGACTACGGGCTATCGCAAAGTCTTGGCATCACGAGAAAAGAAGCCGGAGAGTTCATCGAGAAGTATTTAAGAAGCTTTCCTGGTGTTCAGGAATATATGGAAGAAAGCATACATGAGGCCCGTCAAAAAGGATATAGCACGACTCTGATGCAAAGAAGGCGCTATATACCTGAGATAACAAGCAGGAATTTCAACATCAGGAGCTTTGCCGAACGGACAGCGATGAACACGCCGATTCAAGGCAGTGCCGCGGATATCATCAAGCTAGCCATGATAAACATGAATAAGCGCCTGAAACGGGAAGGTCTTAAAACGAGAATGCTTCTTCAGGTGCATGATGAATTGATTTTTGAAACTCCTCCTGAGGAACTCGAAATCCTTAAAGTGATCGTTCCGGAGGAAATGGAAAATGCCATTGAATTGAACGTGCCCCTTAAAGTGGATTATGCTTTCGGGCCAACATGGTTTGATGCCAAATAATAAAAGATAGGTGATTGCAATGCCAGAACTTCCAGAAGTGGAAACAGTCAGAAGAACGTTAGAGCAGCTCGTGCTCGGAAAAGAGATCAAGGAAGTGTCAGTCTTCTGGCCAAAGATCATAAAAGCGCCGGAGCCTGTCGAACAGTTTCAGGATGCTTTAAGGGGACAGACAATTTCTGGAATAGGCCGTCGGGGCAAGTTCCTCATTTTCACCTTGGATGATTATTCGTTGGTTTCGCATTTAAGAATGGAAGGGAAATACGGCGTGCATCCAAAAGAAGAGCCGTATGATAAGCATACCCATGTGATCTTCACTTTCACGGATGGCAGTGAACTTAGGTACAGGGATGTCCGGAAATTCGGAACGATGCATCTATTTGCCAAAGGGGAAGAACTTGAGCGGCTGCCACTGTTGCATTTAGGGCCTGAACCGCTGTCTGAAGATTTTACTGTCGAGGGGCTTAGTGCGAAGTTGGCAAGAACCAACAGGAAAATCAAGCCCGTTCTCCTTGATCAAACGGTTGTCGTCGGGATTGGGAATATATATGTAGACGAGTCGTTATTCCGTTCCGGTATCCATCCGGAGAGAATCGCTTCTTCACTCTCGTTGCAGGAAATCAAAACGTTGCATGCAGAAATCATTGCGACGTTAGGTGAAGCTGTGGAAAAAGGCGGGAGTACGATTCGTTCATACATTAATTCCCAAGGGCAAATCGGCATGTTTCAGTTGGAACTGAATGTTTATGGCCGAAAAGGCGAGAATTGCAAAATATGCGGCACGCCGCTTGAAAAACTGGTTGTTGCAGGACGCGGCACACATATTTGCCCGTCATGCCAGCCGCTAAAATAGTTAATGTTTTTTCAAACACATCGGATGGGCTCCATCCATATACTAGGGTAGCAACGAGTAGGGAAGGAGTATTATTCCGATGTGGCTACAAATTATTTTTCTCGCTTTTGCAGTTAGTATTGACGGATTTGGCGTAGGTTTGACATTCGGTATGCGGAAGATGAAAATCCCCTTAAGGTCAATAGCGGTCATCTCATTTTGTTCTGCATTGAGTTTAGGTATTGCGATGGTCATCGGACAATTCATCAGTCAGCTCATATCGATCGGGGCGGCTGAAAAAACGGGTGGCATCATCCTCATTTTCCTTGGTGCCTGGATGGTATACCAGTATTTTAAGCCTGAAAAAGATTTGAAAGAAGATAGATATCATGAAAAAATCATCTTTAATTTTGAAATTAAATCACTTGGGGTAGTCATTAATATTTTACAAAAACCATTGAATGCCGATTTTGATAAATCAGGTACGATTACGGGTGTTGAAGCGCTTGTTCTGGGGTTTGCACTTTCGCTGGATGCGTTCGGGGCCGGAGTTGGAGCGGCTATGATCGGCATTTCGCCGATTATCCTCGCAGGGTGCATCGCTGTTATGAGTTCAATTTTCATTTGGAGCGGAATTCAAAGCGGGAAATTGCTTTCAAATAATAAAGTTGTCCAGCATTTGACCTTTCTTCCAGGTGTACTATTGATTATCATCGGTTTATTCAAGTTATGATACATGGTTAAAAGGGGGAGCTTATGGGACAAATCATTGGAATCACCGGAGGCATCGCCAGTGGGAAAAGCACCGTCAGCCTTTATTTACAGGAACTCGGATTCACGATTGTCGATGCAGATCTGGCTTCCCGTGCTGTCGTTGAGCCAGGAGAAGAGGCCTATCATCAAGTTGTGAAGGCATTTGGTGAAGATATCTTATTGCCGGATGGGAATATAGATCGCGTAAAGCTCGGGTCGATCATATTTAATGATCAGGAAAAGAGATTGTTATTGAATGGCATCGTGCATCCTGCCGTCAGGAATTGGATGCGCCTCAAAACGGAAGAGGCACTATCATCAGGGGAAGAAACGGTGTTCATGGATATTCCGCTCCTATTCGAAAGTAAGCTGACATTCATGGTGGAAAAGACGCTTTTGATCTATGTGGATGAGCAAGTTCAATTGCAGCGATTAATGAACAGGAATGGTCTTTCGGAGACGGAGGCACTTGCCAGGATCAATTCGCAAATGCCCTTGGCCGATAAAAAGGCTTTAGCGGATGCCGTCATCGACAATAATGGGGACATTAATGAAACGAAGAGGCAAGTGAAGTCCATACTTAGCGAATGGCATGTCATATAATTATGATAAAAAGAAGAAACCACCCGGTTTCTTCTTTTTGTGTTGAAAAAATAAGTACAATCCGCATTTTTATTAGCACAATTCCTTCGAATTATGTTATACTAATTACATGTGAAGGGTAATAAGTATAACATTAATATTTTCTGGAGGGTCCGAACAATGAATTCAAGAATAGCGATTAACGGGTTTGGGAGAATTGGAAGAATGGTTTTCCGAAAGGCCATATTAGATGAGAGTTTGGACATTGTTGCCATTAATGCAAGCTATCCAGCTGAAACTTTAGCACACTTACTAAAATATGATACGATACATGGAAAATTCGACGGTATCATTATAGCGGAAGATGATTCACTAGTAGTGAATGGCCGCCGAGTAAAACTAATAAATAACCGCGATCCAAAGCTATTGCCTTGGAAAGAGATGAACATAGATATTGTAATTGAAGCTACGGGCAAATTCAATGATCGTTCTAAAGCGGCTCTTCATTTAGACGCAGGAGCAAAAAGAGTTATTTTATCAGCGCCGGGTAAAAATGAAGACGTTACCATTGTAATGGGTGTAAATCAGGAAGTGCTGGAAATTGACAAGCATTTCGTCATATCCAATGCATCTTGTACAACCAACTGTCTTGGACCGGTTGCAAAAGTGCTTGATGAAAAATTCGGCATAAACAACGGTTTAATGACAACGATCCATTCTTATACAAATGATCAAAATAATATTGATAACCCGCACAAAGACTTAAGGCGTGCCCGTGCCGCTGCGGAAAGCATGATTCCTACGACTACAGGAGCTGCAAAAGCCATCTCACTAGTGTTGCCGCAATTAAAAGGCAAGCTTCATGGAATGGCGATCCGCGTACCGACACCTAACGTATCTCTAGTTGATCTTGTTGTGGATTTAAACCGTGATGTCACGATTGATGAAGTGAACCAAGCCTTCATCGATGCTTCAGAGAATGAACTCAAAGGAATTATGGAATTCACGATGGAACCTTTAGTTTCAAGTGATTTCAAAACGAATCCTCACTCTGCAATCATCGATGGTTTGACGACGATGATGATTGGGGACAGGAAAGTGAAAGTCCTTGCATGGTATGATAATGAGTGGGGTTACTCCAACCGGGTAGTGGATCTTGTGAAATTGGTGGGATCCGAGTTGAAAAAAACTTCCGAAGTCGAACTATCAGTAAAATAATGAAAAAAAATCGAGCCTGCTAAAATTTTTTAGCGGGCTCAGTTTGTAGTCAAAAAGGTTTCAAAATGGTCACATTCCGAAACCTTTTTGATTTTTATTGGATTTGAAGCAGTTATAGAGAATGTTGACCCAACGCATACCATGCTTTTCTTTTGCATCTGCGGCAACTGCTCTTGGTTTTCCAACTTTCTCAATCACTTGTTTAACCAGAGGCTCTAAGATATGAATATCATGCGTATTTCCGGGATCGTCCCCAACACAAATCCATCGCGGTTTGATGCCGCATGAAACGAATAGGCAAACTTGTTTTGTTCGTTCATCCTTCAAATAGTAGCTACTCTCAGTATCAGTTGAACTGTCCTTAATCTCCTTGGTTTCTTCCTTAAATAGACTGTAGGTAAAAGGTGTTCTATCTTACTGTTAAAACAAAGTTGATTGGAACGGAAGGTACGAGACTCCTGCGGGAAAAGCGCGTCCAAGGGAGACCCCACAGGCGCAATGGCGCCGAGGAGGCTCCCGGACCGCCCGCGGAAAGCGAGTGCCCTACGTTCAATCAACGGCCAAATATAAAAAACCTAAAAAAACAGTAGACAAACTCAATTATTATCGGGTTTGTCAACAGTCTGAGCCTGCTAAAATTTTTTAGCGGGCTATTTTTAATGCAGTGATCCATCAATTCCTGGCTGCTTTAAGGCGCTGAATAAACCCGGAAAACAGAATTCCCCCCACATTGGAACCTTCGCTATATCCCTATTACATATAAAGTTTATCTTTCCAAAATTTCAATTTGGAGTTGCAAAAAAAATTCAAACCATATATACTATGAATCGTGAACTTCTTCAAAAGCGGTTTGCATGATGGCTACTTAAAGGGTTAGGACCTCTTTGGACTAACTTTCCCCCGTGGTAGTTATCAGAACTTATTTTTAAATCATGGTAAGGGGGAAGCTTAATATGGAAACAGCTTACACTATGGAAACAATGGGTAGACATGTCATTTCTGAACTTTGGGGTTGTGACTTTGAAAAACTGAACAATATCGATTTAATTGAAAAGATTTTTGTTGATGCTGCTTTGAAATCAGGTGCAGAGGTACGGGAAGTTGCCTTTCACAAATTTGCTCCACAAGGAGTCAGCGGGGTTGTCATCATTTCTGAATCACACTTAACGATTCACAGTTTTCCAGAACACGGCTATGCGAGCATCGATGTCTATACATGCGGTAACTTGGATCCGAATATTGCGGCAGATTATATTGCAGAAGCTTTGAATGCGCAAACACGTGAAAACATAGAATTACCACGTGGATTAGGTCCTGTACAAATGAAAAAAGCTAATATAAGTGCCCTATAAAAAACACGTATACACAGAGATGCCATGGGTGCATCTCTTTTTTAATGCAATGAATCGGCAGCCTGCTCACTTTATAGCTAAGGATTGCCTTGTAGCACAAAGACCTTGATAAAGGTGCTCCAAGGGCAGAACGAATGTGCCTGCTGCTGGAAGTTACACTTTTTACTTGTACTGGCCGTTCCTTTTAATATAAGATTAAGATAGAGAAGTAAATCCTTGGGGAACATTTAGATAGGGGAGTCCTACATAAAATACGGAGCTGATAATGATGAAATGCCCATCATGTCAATATAACGGAACAAGAGTGCTCGATTCCAGGCCAGTCGATGAAAGTAAATCGATTCGACGACGCCGTGAATGTGAGGCATGTGGTTTTCGATTCACGACATTTGAAAAGGTGGAGGAAACACCGCTTATTGTAGTGAAAAAGGGCGGGACACGGGAAGAGTTCAGTCGTGATAAAATCCTGCGTGGCTTAATCAGGGCTTGCGAAAAACGCCCGGTTCCCTTGAAGGAACTAGAGCAAATTACCAGTTATGTAGAAAAAGAACTGCGCAACCAGGGCATATCGGAAGTGAAAAGCGACAATGTCGGCGAAATGGTAATGGACAAGCTGGCGGAAGTCGATGAGGTTGCCTATGTAAGGTTCGCATCCGTCTATCGGCAATTTAAAGATATCAATGTCTTTATCGATGAATTGAAAGATTTAATAAATAAGGAAAGAAAGTAGAGCTGAAGATTCACTTTGGCTCTTTTTTCACTACATCTTTTGAAAGGTTTGAATGGAGATGTCAATGCATTGGCAAGAATTGCTCCCAGCGGATTCATATTTGGTCTCATCTGCGGGGCTGCTTCATGATTATGATCGGAAAATACTTACCCGACTATATCAACCTCTTATTGGACCTATCTGCATTAGCCTATATATGACGTTATGGAGTGAGCTGGAGGAAAACAGGCTATGGTCGGAATCCTCCTCACATTATCAATTAATGAATACCATCGGCCTTAAGTTAGGTGATATTTACGAAGCACGCCTTTTACTTGAAGGAATTGGTCTGTTGAATGTATATAAGAAATCGAAAAATGAAACGAAGGAATTCATCTATGAGTTAAACCCGCCGCTTTCGCCGCAGCAGTTTTTCACGGATGGAATGCTGAATATTTACTTGTACAAAAAAATCGGCAAAGCGCAATTCAACCGGTTAAAAAGATTCTTTTGTGATGATCATATCTTAACCGATCAATATGAAGGTGTGACTAAATCTTTTGCGGAAGTATTCTCATCAGATCATTTGGACTCTTTATATGTAACGGATGAAGCGAAGAACGAATGGAAACCGATGCCTGAACAGCAATTCATCGATCGGACGGACGGCGTCGAGCCATCGGGATTTGATGACTTATTTGATTTTGACCTTTTATTTGCCGGGATGAAATCCTCAATCGTACCGAAAAAGGCCTTTACTCCGAAAATAAAAAGTACGATTGCCAAACTTGCTTTTTTATATGGCATTGATCCGCTGGAAATGCAAAAACTAGTAATGGATGCCGTTTCATTGGATGATGAGATCGATGAGGAAGTGCTCAGAAAGGCGGCAAGGGACTGGTACCAGATCGAACGGCAGGCAGATATGCCTTCCCTAGTCAATCGGGTGCAGCCGATTCGTGAACGGACACAAAAAGAAGAACCGAAAACACAGGAACAAGAGTTAATCCGTCATTTGGAGACGATTTCCCCAAGGGAGCGACTGATGCAATTGTCTGGCGGTGCAGAGCCATCAAGCGGTGATTTAAAAGTGGTTGAGGGCGTGATGATCAATCAAAAGCTGAATCCGGGTGTCGTCAATGTCTTGATTGAATACGTCATGCTCAAAACGGATATGAAGTTCACGAAGGGCTATGTGGAAAAGCTGGCAGGCCATTGGGCACGGTTGAAGGTCTCTACGGTCGTCGAGGCGATGGAACTAGCTAAAAATGAACATAGGAAATATCAGGACTGGGCTCAAGGAAGCAGGAATGCTGCGAAGGGCAGCCGGAAAAAGGCGATACGGGAAGAAGTGGTTCCGGAGTGGCTTGAGAAAAAAGAAGAAGCACAGCTGGAGCAGAATGCAGATCAGCCTGAATTGAATGCCCAGAAACGCGAGCTACAGGAGAAATGGAAGCAGTGGAAAGCAGGAGGTGAAATGAACGATGGAAAAGATTAATAGATCCCTTAATAAATTGGCCAATACAAACCAATTTCAACAGCGTTATGAAAAGCTGAAACAGGAGATTTTTGAAGACGAACAAGTGCGGTTATTTTTGAATGCCAACAGTTCGACGGTCACGAAGGAAATGATTGATAAAAACTTGGGGAAGCTTTATGAGTTCACTTCACAAAGCAATAAATGTGATAAATGTCCAAGCTTGAATGGCTGCATCAATATGATGCAAGGGTATTATCCCAAATTGGTGGTTCAAGGGAAGGCCCTGAACCTGAATTATGAAATCTGCCCGCGGAAATTGGCAGAGGATGAAAAGCGGAAACGGGAAAAGTTGATCCGCAGCCTGTATGTACCGAAGGATATTTTAAGGGCGACCATTGAGGACTTTACTCAAACGGATAATGAAAACAAACGCTTGGGTGTTTTAAGTAAGGCGATGTCGTTCATTATGGAATATGAGCCAGGTAAAATGCAAAAAGGCTTATATATATATGGGAAATTCGGTGTTGGGAAAACGTACTTATTAGGTGCGATTGCCAATGAACTTGCAGAAAGGCAAATTTCCTCCCTTATTGTCTATGTCCCTGACTACTTGCGGGAACTTAAGGGGTCGATAGGTGATAATACGGTCAATGAAAAAATTGAGATGGTGAAAACGGCACCTGTCCTCATGCTGGATGATATTGGAGCGGAGTCCATGACGAGCTGGGGACGCGATGAGGTTTTTGGTCCGATTTTGCAATTTAGGATGCTGGAAAACCTGCCGACGTTTTTCACTTCGAATTTTGACCTGAATGGCCTGGAAAACCACCTAACCTTTTCACAGCGTGGTGAGAAGGAAGAAGTGAAGGCAGCCAGGATAATGGAAAGAATTCAATATTTAGCGGAGCCGGTCAAGCTAGATGGCTTGAATCGGAGAAGATGAAGGAAAGTGGTCTCTTAATGGAGGTCACTTTTTTCTTTTACAAGGCCCATCCTACTTCTAAACACGTCCCCATCCCCATATACATGAACAAAGAAGCAAGGGGGAAGGGGGGATGTCGTAGTGCAAATTTCGTTTCAAAACGATTCAGAGGCAATGAAATTACTGAATTTT
The DNA here is from genome assembly GCF_006680105.1 of Bacillus sp. B4EP4a. Lineage (NCBI taxonomy): Bacteria > Bacillati > Bacillota > Bacilli > Caryophanales > Bacillaceae > Bacillus > Bacillus sp. B4EP4a. The sequence continues at coordinate 26,409 of NZ_VHIK01000029.1, read as the reverse complement.
GTTTCTGTCCATCCACTGGGGGCAGAATTTCAAGCATACATTCGATTTCTTCCGCAACAAGGCATGCATGTGGATATGACGAAGTCTTCAGGTGATAAATGGCTAATTCTGCTTCGTGATGCATTTCATTCTTTTTTATTGGAAGAAAAGACGCTTCCTGTTCTGGAGCAAATAATAGTCGGTAAATTTTTTTATAGGGAACGGGAAGAAATTGAAGCCATCATTGAAATTGCATCATCGATCATCGAGGTGGAAAGAGCCAGGAATCAAGATGGAGCATTCAGTACGGAGAAACGATTGATTGAGGAAGGACTTCAAAGCATCTTGGCTGGGAAGGTATCTTTTTCATTCGATTCTTTTACGACCTTCCGTTTAAAATCATTTCAGCACACTTTGGAAAAGTATGTCGTTAAGGCTATTGATGAATACAAGCTGGAACAGGACTATCAAAATTTCATTGCCACTCTCCGTGATTGCCTTCATGGGCAGGAGTCGAAATTAAGAAAGCTGCACCTGGTCAACCGGGATGGTTTTCATTTCTATGATCAGAAATTCAGCAAACTCGACCGGCCAAAAATCAATAGTATGATCGACAGGAGGCTTCTTGTCAAAAGTTCACTTTTTCTCGATACGGTGATACTTGCCCCGCTTTTATCGATTGCACCCGAAAACTTGTGCATCTATACCGATGACAAGGAAGAAGGGCTGATCCAGACCATTTCAAGGATTTTCGAAGAACGGGCGACCATCTTGCCACTTTCGTCATTTTCGATGCATTTGAATGATCTTTCGTGGAAAAAAGAAAATTAACCTTGATTTTCACCGTATAACAAATTATAATTTCCTACATACTATTAAAAAACTAAAAGTTATGATGAGGACAAGGGTATTCTAGTCGCCGATTATCAGAGAGGGGAGCCAACAGGCTGTAAGCTTCCTATTCGCATGGAACACTTACCACCTTTAAACTTCGGCTCGGAAAGCAGGCATTCTGCGAATATGAGCTGACGGGAAGCTGCCGTTACCAAGTTACAAGTGCCATTTTGCCGTGAAAAGCAAGCTGGAACGAGGGTGGAACCGCGGGTTAATGATATTTATTACTAAGCTCGTCCCTGTTTTATACAGGGGCGGGCTTTTTTGTGTTGTAATGGAATCAAAAACCTGTAATTTGTTCGAACAATAAGAAGGAGTGAAACTGAATGTCAGAATTACTGAAAATATCTTTTCCTGACGGAGCGGTTAAGGAGTTTGCTAAAGGCACAACAACTGAAGACATCGCTGCATCCATCAGTCCTGGTTTAAGGAAAAAATCCATTGCCGGAAAATTCAATGGTGAATTATATGATTTGAAACGTCCGATTGAACAAGATGGTACAATCGAAATCGTCACACAGGACGCAGCGGATGCTCTTGAAGTATTGCGTCACAGTACAGCACACTTGATGGCACAAGCGATCAAACGTTTGTACAAAAACGCTAAATTCGGCGTAGGTCCGGTCATCGAGGGCGGCTTTTACTATGATATGGATCTGGAGGAATCATTGACTCCCGAAGACCTTCCATTGATTGAAAAAGAAATGAAGAAAATCGTCAACGAAAACTTGGAAATTTCCCGCATCGAAGTGAGTCGTGATGAAGCAATTTCCCGTTTTAAAGAAATCGGCGACGAGTATAAATTGGAGTTGATCGATGCGATTCCTGCCGATCAGCAGGTAACGCTTTATGAGCAGGGGGAATTTTTTGACCTTTGTCGTGGAATTCATGTTCCATCAACGGGGAAAATCAAAGAGTTCAAGCTATTGAGCATCGCTGGAGCATACTGGAGAGGCGATAGCAAAAACAAAATGCTTCAACGCATTTACGGTACGGCTTTCTATAAAAAAGAAGATTTGGCCGAACACCTCCGTTTCCTTGAAGAAGCCAAGGAACGTGACCATCGTAAAATCGGTAAAGAATTGAACTTGTTCATGAGCTCACAGAAAGTGGGGCAAGGGTTGCCGATGTGGTTGCCAAAAGGCGCGACCATCCGTCGGACAATCGAAAGATATATCGTGGACAAGGAAGAACGATTGGGTTATGACCATGTCTACACACCTGTAATGGGAAGCGTGGACCTTTATAAAACATCTGGACACTGGGATCATTACCAGGACGGCATGTTCCCTGTCATGGAGATGGAAAACGAACAGCTTGTCCTGCGTCCGATGAACTGTCCGCATCACATGATGGTCTATAAAAACAGTATCCATAGCTACCGCGAACTGCCAATTCGGATTGCCGAGCTAGGCTTGATGCACCGCTATGAAATGTCAGGTGCCCTTTCAGGCCTCCAGCGTGTACGTGGAATGACATTGAATGATGCGCACATTTTCGTCCGTCCCGACCAAATCAAAGAAGAGTTCAAGCGCGTTGTGAACCTGGTTCTGGAAGTATATAAAGATTTCGATATCAAGGATTATTCATTCCGACTGTCTTATCGCGATCCTCAGGATACAGAAAAATACTTCGATGATGATGACATGTGGGAAAAAGCACAAAGCATGTTAAAAGGCGCCATGGATGAACTTGGCCTGGATTACTTTGAAGCGGAAGGTGAAGCGGCATTCTACGGTCCTAAGCTTGATGTTCAGGTGCGTACTGCCTTAGGGAAAGATGAAACGCTTTCCACTGTTCAGCTTGATTTCTTGCTTCCTGAACGTTTTGATCTTAATTACGTCGGTGAGGACGGCAAACAGCACCGTCCGGTCGTTATCCACCGCGGCGTCGTTTCCACAATGGAACGTTTTGTCGCTTACTTGATCGAAGAATACAAGGGGGCATTCCCGACTTGGCTTGCACCTATCCAAGCGCAAGTGATTCCGGTCTCACCTGAAGTGCACTTGGATTATGCGAAAGAAGTACAGGAAAAACTTAAAGCGCAAGGCATTCGTGTCGACCTGGATACACGTGACGAGAAAATCGGTTACAAAATCCGTGAAGCGCAAATGCAAAAAATCCCTTACATGCTGGTTGTTGGAGACAATGAAGTCAAAGAAGGCAGCGTGAATGTACGTAAATATGGTGAACAAAAATCCGAAACGATCGCTTTTGAAGATTTCGTTTCAGCGATTAAGGCGGAAGTAAGCCGTTAAAAGCAAAAAGAGGGGCACATATAGTTGTGTCCCTCTTCTTAATTAAGGCATGATAAAATGAAAACATCATGTGAAAATATGTACAGCAATGAAAAGGAGGGTCAGTATGAAAAAGAAATTTTCTTATCTATTCGGACCGACATTTCTTGTCATCATCATCTTATTGTTATTGGATGATTATCGACAATATGCCATTGTCCCGGTCCTGCTTTTTTGGATAGTCCTATTTTCCTGGGACACCATTGAGAAAAAGAAAAAGGCGAAAGAAAACTCTTAGCATTTGATCGCTTCGGTCAGCATGGACTGTAACCAAAGGGGGAGTGGGGATAAATGGAGATTAGAAAGGCTTCAAGGAAAGACGCGTGTAACCTAGCTGCTCTGTTCAATCATGTTGAAGATTCCGGGTATATGCTGTTCAACCCTGGGGAAAGAAAAGCGACGGGGAAACAAATGGAAAAGCAAATGGAGCAAATCGAAAAAAATCCCCTTTCCGTTTTCCTCGTTGCTGCTAGCGGCCATGAGTTGAAAGGTTATTTAATCTTATTGGGCAATCAAATGGGCCGAACGAGGCATTCAGCCAAAATCGTCATCGGCATCAATGAACAGGACAGAGGAAAAGGTATCGGTACGAAGCTATTTCAGAAAATGGAGGAGCATGCACGGACAAACGAAATACGGCGCCTGGAATTGTCCGTCATCGCAAACAACGCCACTGCGCTTTCCTTATATCGAAAGATGGGTTTTGAAAAGGAAGGAATAAAGCGGGAATCACTGTTTTTTGATGGAAAGTATCATGATGAATATTTTTTGTCCAAATTACTTTAAAAAACGTATTGTCAAATAACTGAATGTCTGATAATATTAATTTTGTTGTGAAAAACGAATAAAATTTAGCATTTGACAAGTCATCAGTGTTTATGATATATTTCTAAAGTGAATTGAATACGTGTTTGATGAAAAGAAGAAGCACCCGCTTCTCACCTGGTTGACGCAAACAATGCAGTTAACAGGTCATGATTTGATTATTTGGATCTTTCTGAATGAGTCTATCAGTGTGGGTGCAGCATGCATCCACACTTTTTTATTATGATTATATCCTGTAAGCGAGTTGTGAGCGTGACCGAATTTATTCAAATATTCGTATTCGCCAATATCTTTGGAGGTGGCTAACTATTAGTAAAGACGCGATGGTAAACGAGGGCATCCGAGCCCGTGAAGTTCGTCTTATTGACCAAAACGGAGAACAACTTGGAATTAAAACGAAATTCGAAGCATTGGAAATTGCCGCTCGTGTAAATCTTGATCTAGTTTTAGTTGCTGCAAATGCAAAGCCTCCGGTAGCCCGGATCATGGACTACGGAAAACACCGCTTCGAGCAGCAAAAGAAAGACAAGGAAGCACGTAAAAATCAAAAAGTCATCAGTCTGAAAGAGGTTCGTTTGAGCCCGACGATTGAAGAACATGATTTCAATACGAAGCTTCGCAACGGTATTAAATTCCTTGAAAAAGGCGATAAAGTAAAAGCTTCTATCCGATTCAAAGGACGTGCCATTACGCATAAGGAAATTGGTCAACGTGTACTCGTTCGTTTTTCTGAAGCATGTAAAGAAGTGGCTACAATCGAGCAACACCCAAAAATGGACGGGCGCAGCATGTTCATTATCTTAGCACCGAAAAACGAAAAGTAATTGTAAAGTAATTTGTAATGAGGAGGAATACCTTATGCCTAAAATGAAAACTCACCGCGGATCTGCTAAACGTTTCAAAAAGACTGGATCCGGCAAACTTAAGCGTTCTAACGCTTACACAAGCCATTTATTTGCTAACAAATCTACTAAGCAAAAGCGTAAGCTTCGCAAAGCTAGCCTTGTAAGCAAAGGTGACTTCAAACGTATTCGTCATATGCTAGACAACATTAAATAAGTTCGATTTATCGAGTTAAATAGGAGGGAAATAACATGCCACGTGTAAAAGGCGGTACTGTTACTCGCAAACGTCGTAAAAAGGTAATAAAATTAGCTAAAGGTTACTATGGCGCGAAACATATTCTTTTCAAAGTAGCTAACCAACAAGTAATGAAGTCAGGAAACTATGCTTTCCGTGACCGTCGTCAAAAGAAACGTGATTTCCGCAAACTTTGGATCACTCGTATCAACGCTGCAGCACGCATCAACGGTCTTTCTTACAGCCGTTTAATGCATGGTCTAAAGCTTGCTGGTATCGAAGTGAACCGCAAAATGCTTGCTGATCTTGCTGTTGCTGACGAACAAGCTTTTGCTCAATTAGCAACTGCTGCTAAACAACAATTAGACAAATAAGTCTGACTGATACAGCCACTCTCTTTTCAAGAGGGTGGCTTTTTACATATTTTAAAGGAGGGAATGGGAATGCAAGGAGTATGGTTCATTGCTGCTTATATGATCATCACGAACATCATCGGATTTGCCTTAATGGGAATCGACAAAAGGAAAGCGCGTAATGGGCAGTTCCGGATCAGCGAAAGGACACTTTGGTTTTGGGCGGTCATAGGCGGGGGGACTGGGTCCTTTTTGGGGATGAAACAATTCCGCCATAAGACGAAGCATGCCGCTTTTAAGTGGGGCCTGCCCCTATTGATGATTCTTCAGATAGCCTTATTGATCAAGATATTCATTCAATTGTAATATGTAGCCCGTATGATGTATATGCTTGTAGAAGCAGCAAAGAGTAGCTGGAGGGAGAGCATGAATGATAAACTGACACTTGTGATGAGCTACGTTCAATCTGGAAGCGTGTTTGCACCGTTGATTTTTATCACTTTTCATTTATTAAGGCAATTTTTATTCATTCCCGTCATTGTGGTTTGCATGTCTGGCGGAGTCTTATTCGGGGCTGCCTTTGGAACCATCTATTCGGTAATCGGTTTGACGTTGTCCAGTATGGCCTTTTATTTCGTGATAGGCAAATTTCCGAAAACCAAGGATAGGCTGCTGCGGCTAAAGAATAAGCTGTTTGGAAATCGAAAGCTAAATAGCCGGCAAATTGCAGTACTGAGGCTAATACCATTCATACACTTTTACTTACTGTCGCTTTGCTTATTGGAATCTAATAAAGGGCTGAAAAATTATTTTTATCTATCCTTCATGACCAATCTCCCTGTAGCATTCGTATACACGGTTTTTGGCCACTATATTGCAGATTTCAGTCCAACGATGATCGTCATCATTTTATTATCCTTAACCTTATTGATATATTTATTGAGAGAGAAGCAGACGGTCGTCCCTTGGAAGGAATTTTTTCGTTCAGATGATTAATATAGAGCCTTGAGTCCATTTTTCTCAAGGCTCTTCATTACGTTTAATTTTTTTCATTTTTGTAAAAACTCCTTAACCGGGCTCTTCCAATCAATAACGGCATCCGGATAATGTTTTTTAATGGCTGCCTCGATTTTTAAGAAGTCATTTCGCTTCAAGCCTTTCAGGCCGGCCATTTTTTTAGGCCATATGAAGATGGAGATGACCTCGAAGGAGCGTTCCGTCGTCCCTAAATACTTTTCCCCTTCAAACATCACCCCGTTGTACGTCAATAAAAAATTCTTTCGTATATTGGCTGTATCGTCGAGCAGAAAGAACTTTTTCTGTTCATGTGCAAGTTCTAATTTTCTTTTCGGATTAAATAGGTATTTGATGACTGTATATATTAAGAAAATAATGAGAGTCAAAAGAATGAACCGCATGATCAATACCATGGTTCTACCTCCTTAAACAGAGTGATTCCCTTCATTTACGTATGGGTTTTTAATAAGTTTCATTTATTTGATATAATTTAGGGGAAGACGATAGAAAGAAGTGATGAAAATGAACATAGGTAAATTAATGGAAATGCAGGCAGCTTTGGACGAGCATATACAATCAAAGCATGATTTGGGTGCTGAAGATTTAGTGGAACGGAAGATACTTGCTCTTTTAGTGGAGCTTGGAGAGCTTGCCAATGAAACAAGATGTTTTAAATTCTGGAGTCTTAAAGGCCCCTCTGATAAAGAAACGATATTGGCTGAATACGTGGATGGCATTCATTTCATTTTGTCACTTGGAATCGAACGGGGATTTGTACCGGAAGTTCCATCCGCCCTCAAGGTGAATCAGGAGGATTTGACGGTTCAATTTACTGCTATTTACGGCTACATCAGTGAATTTCGTACACAGTTGACAGAGGCATCTTTCCAAAAGGTTTTTGCTGCGTATTTACATTTAGGGGAGTTGCTTGGATTTTCAGCAGTGGATGTGGAAAAAGCATATGTAAGCAAAAATGAAGTGAATTACGAAAGGCAAAAGCAAGGCTACTGATTGTTTATGCAATCGATTTTCTGTATAATTATTCTTGTAATGTAAGTTATAGGGAGGTATAAGTATGGCTCAATTGGATGAAACGTTAAGGATGCTTGCTGACTTAACGGATGCTAAAGGCATCGCAGGAAATGAAAGTGAAGTAAGAAAAGTGATGACCGAATACATAACACCATTTGCGGATGAAATATCGACAGATGGCCTGGGAAGTTTGATTGCCAAGAAAACGGGTGATGAAAACGGACCGAAAATCATCGTTACCGGGCATATGGACGAGGTCGGTTTCATGATCACCCAAATTGATGATAAAGGATTTTTACGTTTTCAGCCGGTAGGGGGTTGGTGGTCACAAGTAATGCTGGCCCAGCGCGTGACGATCGTTACAAGTAAAGGTGATCTAACTGGCATTATCGGTTCCAAGCCGCCGCACATCCTGTCAGCGGAGGCGCGGAAGAAGCCGGTTGATATTAAGGATATGTTTATTGATATCGGTGCATCCAGCAAAGAAGAGGTTAAGGAATGGGGCGTCAAGCCAGGGGATATGGTTGTGCCATATTTTGAATTCACGGTCATGAATAATGAAAAGATGCTGCTTGCCAAAGCCTGGGACAATCGAATTGGCTGTGCAATCGCCATTGATGTGCTTAAACAGCTGAAAGACAGCGACCATCCTAATGTAGTTTATGGAATTGGCGCTGTGCAAGAAGAGGTCGGCCTGCGTGGCTCCAAAACATCCACATTCAAAATTCAGCCGGATATCGGTTTTGCCGTCGATGTTGGCATTGCTGGTGATACACCGGGGGTTTCCGAAAAAGAAGCGATGAGTAAGATGGGGGAAGGCCCGCAAATCGTCATCTATGATTCATCGATGGTGGCACATAAGGGATTACGCGATTTCGTCACCGACACGGCTGATGAAATGAATATTCCTTATCAATATGAATCGATTCCAGGCGGCGGGACGGATGCCGGCTCCATCCATTTAACTGCAAATGGTGTTCCCGCACTGGCAATCACGATTGCCACACGCTACATTCATTCACACGCAGCAATGCTCCACCGGGATGATTATGAGAATGCAGTTAAGCTCATTGTCGAAGTGATCAAACGTCTCGATCGTGAAGCGGTTGATCGGATCATTTACGAGTAATATAGAAAGTTAAAAATGGAGAGACCTAATCAGGTCATCTCCATTTTTTTTCCTTATTTCTACTTATCTTCGACGATTATATAGACTGCTTTGATGGGACCATGGACGCCGACGACAAGGTCCATTTCGATATCAGCAGAATTGCTCGGCCCTGTTATGAAGTTGATGCAGGAAGGAACGACTTCGCCCCGGGTAACTTTTGAACGGATGGCCGCTGCAGCCTGTGTCATTCGCGGAACGATGGTGCTTTTTGGAATGATGGAAACATGACAGGAAGGAAGGAAGCTGATGGAACGGCCATGGTCCTTATCGCTGAACAAGACGACGGTCGCTGATTCTGCTAGTGTCATCTCACTGAATGTGATTCCGATGTTAGCACTTTCTGCTTTTTCGATATTTTCTTTCCCGGCTTGGTGATCCCATATATGGACATCTTTTTCCTTTAAGATACCCTCCAATCCATAGTCGGAAAATCGATCGTCCTTAGGAATGATCAAGGGTCCGTTTCCAAGTTCCTCGATCACCTGTTTTAAACAATGCATCACTTGCTTGGAGTCGGTAACGTGAAACTGAGTATGCACCCGTTTACATTGCTCCTCCAATTCCGCAACAAGATCATTTGGTGTCGCATGTTTCAAAACTTCTTTTTGGGGGGCGTGCTTCCATTCCGGAACGGAGATGCCTTCCGTAATAGGAGCCCTTCCCAGGTTTTTGGCTATATTGTTTAAAAATGTCCCTTCATTATGGATGGTTCCATTCATGATGGTTTCCCTCCTTTTTCCCGATTTTTGAACCAGTCCCGAAAGCTCTCTTTCCCTGGAGCAGGGAACTCGCGGCTTTCTGTCCAAGTTTTTAGTGGTCCCGGTCCTTTCGAGATGATATCCCCCGTTTTAAAAGGAGACATCGCGGATGGGGCCATTTTGGAGCCGAACTTATAAAGCATAGGCGAGGCCGCACCGATTCCGAAGGCTTTCATGGCCATCTTTTCTGAGAATGGGGCCATTTTTTCCTTTTCAACGATGACTTCACGATGCTTCCTCAGTAAGTCATGGAGAGGAATCTTAACCGGACAGGCATCTGTACAGGCTGCACAAAGAGTGGAGGCATATGGCAGCTCCTTGAAATCATCATACCCCCCGAGTAAGGGGGAAAGCACAGCACCGATTGGTCCTGGATATATTGAACCATATGAATGACCGCCAACCTGGCGATAAACCGGGCAAACATTTATACAGGCAGCACATCGAATGCATTGAAGAACGGATTGAAACTCAGTTCCTAAAATGGAGGAGCGTCCATTATCTACGATCACAAGGTGAAATTCCTCGGGGCCGTCTACATCTCCTTCATCACGCGGTCCGGTAAGTGCGGTGATGTAACTGGTCAACCTTTGGCCGACAGCGCTTCTTGTCAATAAGCTGACAAGGACTTCGAATTCATCGAATGTAGGTACAAGCCGTTCCATTCCCATCACGGTGATTTGCGTTTTTGGGAGGGCAGTGACCAAATCGGCATTTCCTTCATTCGTCACCAAACCGATCGAGCCCGTTTCCGCAATAGCAAAATTACAGCCAGTAATGCCCACATCGGCGCTTAAGAAATCTTTACGCAGAATGCCCCGCACATGGGCGGTAAGCTCTTCCGGTTTTTCGGTTTGCGTATATGCAAGCTTTTCTTTAAAAACATCCCTAATCTGCTCCTTATTTTTATGGAGAGCAGGTGCGACGATATGGGAAGGGGGATCATGATCATCCACTTGTAGAATATATTCACCAAGGTCCGTTTCAACGACATCGAGGCCAACTGCTTCAAGAGTCGCATTCAAATTGATCTCTTCCGTGACCATCGATTTGGATTTCACGACCTTTTTGGCATTCTTTTTTACAATGACATCCTTAATGTAGCCGCTTGCTTCTTCAGCGGTTTCAGCGAAGAAGACATGACCGCCCCTTTTCGAAACGTTTTCTGCAAGCTGGTGCAAATAGAAATCAAGGTTACTAAGCACATGCTGCCGGATTTCTTCCCCAAGGGACCGCCAATCCTCCCAGCTTCCCAATTCATCAACGGCAGTCAGACGCCTTCCGTGTAATCGTTCTTGGGCACTCGATACGGCCAATCGCATAAAATCATTATGTATTCCTTCATCCACCCGGTCTTTAAACTTGGCAGAGCTGGTTTTCATAGCCATTAGTTTTTCCCTCCTCGCTTTCTTTAAATACTATTCAGGACTTCCGCGATATGAAGCACTCTCACCGGTTGCCCCTTCCTTTGGATCCGTCCGCCGATATTCATCAAACATCCTGCATCCCCGCCTATTAAAAAATCAGCGCCGGTAGCTTCAATATTGCAGACCTTCTCCTCGACCATTTGCCCGGAAATGTCCCCCATCTTAACCGAAAAGGTCCCCCCGAACCCGCAGCAGTTTTGGGCATCTGGAAGTGGTGTCATTTCCAGCCCCCTGACATGGCTTAACAAAATGGCAGGTGCTTCCTTCACCTTAAGCAGCCGTGTCATATGGCATGAAGTATGATAAGTTGCCTTTCCCTTAAGGGTCGCCCCGACATCGGTCACTTTTAAGACATCCACGATGAATTGGGTCAATTCATATGTTTTAGCCGCTAATGATTCCGCCCTCTTTTCCCATTCGGCATCGCCTTTGAAAAGGACCGGATATTCTTTGAACATCGCTGCGCAGGAACCGGAAGGGGTTACGATGTATTCAGCATCCGCGAACGTTTTAATCATCTTTTTCATAGCTTCCTTCGATTCCTTCGTATACCCGCTATTATATGCGGGCTGTCCGCAGCATATCTGGGACTCCGGGAAATCGATCTCACAGCCTAATCTCTCGAGTAGCTCCACTGTCGCTTTGCCGACATTGGATTGAAACAAATCCACTAAACATGTTGCAAAGAGAGTAACTTTCAATTTGAACTCCTCCTTATTCAAATAGGTTAACAGGTCATCTGATGACTAGAAAATGGAAAAAGGAAATGGTTAAGAGAATATACCAATTTCCAAGATTTTTTAAATGAAGTAATCGTTTTCAAAATAATATATCAATTTAATCCTTTTTTGTATAGGGTATTTTTGAAATTTAAAGGAAGGTCAACTCTAATTTTGCTGATTTTTTTGGATGACCCGGTCCAGTGATTCCTCGACACTTTGAAGGTGAAACAGCATGGCACTGCGCGCTCCGTCTTCATCCTTTGCCACGATTGCATCATGAATCCGGACATGCTGCTGGTAAAGCTGCTTAAGTGTCATCTCTTCGGAATATAGCGCTATCCGGCGGATATCACCCATCTTTTCCGTCATTAATTCTGAAACGTGGTTCATCAATGTAATCAGCAGTTCATTTTGTGATGCATTTGCCACTGCAACATGGAAGGCGATATCTGCTTTATCACTGAGTTCTTCATCGTCGGATACCTTTTCCATATTAAAAAGACTTTCCTTGAGTTCGATAAGGTTTTCTTTCGTTCTCATCTTCGCTGCCACTTCTGCCGTACCGGACTCAAGTATTTTCCGGACTTCCAGTAAATGCTTGATATTGGCTTGATCCATCAAAAGGGCGGCAGACAAGGGATGGTTCATGATGGTGGGGTCGAAGGTTTTGACGAATGTTCCTTCACCTTGTTTTATTTCAATAAGACCCATTGAACTCAATGCACTTAATGCTTCGCGGATGGCCGGGCGCCCGACTTGGAAATTTTCCGCAAGCTGCTGAATGGAATCCAATTGTTCACCGGGTTTCAGGCTGCCTGACCGAATCATTTCATAAAGTTCATCGCTGACTTCTTCATAAATTTTTTTCGGCTTTATTTTTTTATATACCAAGTAGTAGCACCTCTATTTTCTATGAGTTTCTCTGGTTAATATTATATAACACAAATGATCTTTGACACTTCCAGAAGGTTAAAAAATCAACAAAAAATAAAAAAAATCTTGATTTTATATTTTTAATCATTTAATTTTAATGAGTACTCATCAAGTCATCTGATGACTTAGAATTTTCAGATATGTAAGGGGTTTCAATTAGCGGTTGATTTTAAAAAATTTATAGAAAATGGAGTCGAAATGAATGACATGGACACAAAACTTTACGCCGATCACCGATAATTTAGTTTTATCATCTCTTGCCGCACTCATTCCAATTCTTTACTTTTTTTGGGCACTTACCATCAAACGGATGAAAGGTTACATTGCAGGTATAACCACGTTGCTTGTAGCTCTTGCAGTGGCTGTATTGATATATGGAATGCCTGCAGGAAAAGCAGTGATGTCCGCTTCACAAGGAGCCGTATATGGGCTGCTCCCAATCGGGTGGATAATCATCACTTCCGTATTTTTGTACAAAATGACTGTTAAAAGCGGACAATTCAATATCATTCGTTCTTCGGTGCTTTCGCTTACGGAAGACCGCCGCCTCCAGGCATTATTGGTGGCATTTTCTTTCGGGGCCTTTTTAGAAGGTGCCGCGGGATTTGGGGCACCGGTTGCCATTTCAGCCGCGCTTTTGGTCGGTCTTGGATTTAACCCGCTATATGCAGCCGGGATTTGTTTGATCGCGAATACCGCTCCTGTAGCATTCGGGGCGGTTGGAATACCGATCATCGCCATGGAAGGCCCAACTGGCATAGCCGCCATGGAGATTTCAAAAATGGTCGGCCGCCAATTGCCATTCCTTTCGGCTTTCATTCCGCTATATCTCATATTAATAATGACTGGGTGGAAAAGGTCACTTGAAGTCTTGCCGGCAATATTGGTTTCCGGATTTTCCTTTGCCATCACACAGTACTTAAGTTCAAATTTTCTTGGGCCAGAATTACCGGACATCCTTTCCGCGTTAGTGTCACTATTTGCATTGGCAATTTTCCTTAAATTCTGGAAACCTAAAACGATCTTTCGCTTTGCATCCGAGGAAACGGCAGCAGCCGTCGAACCTTTATATACGGAAGAAGCGGAAACAAAATACACGAAATGGCAGATATTCCATGCTTGGTCACCATTCCTTCTGTTAACGCTTTTCATAACAATATGGGGGATGAACCCAATAAAGCCGGCACTCTCAGGGCATTATGAAGGCAACAATGCGTTGCTTGGCGGAATCAATGAAATCGGGAAACTATTAACCTTCCAAATCGAAGTCCCAGGTCTGCATAATGCGATAATCGGAAGCGATGGATTGCCGATTGCGGCTTTCTATAAAATAGAACTGCTCGGAGCGGCCGGGACTGCGATTTTACTGGCTGCCATCGTAACGAAGTTCATCGCACACATGTCTGCAAAAGACGTTTATAGCACCTTTGTTGAAGCGATGAAAGAGTTGGCAAAACCAATCTTGATGATTTCTGCCGTGGTGGCTTTTGCCTATGTAACGAATTCTTCAGGCATGTCGACAACATTAGGGATGACCCTTGCAAAATCGGGTGATTTATTTCCGTTCTTCGCACCGGTTCTCGGCTGGCTGGGTGTGTTCATTACCGGCTCGGATACATCAGCCAACCTCTTATTTGGCAGTCTGCAAAAAGTGACCGCACTTAAAGTGGGGATGGAGCCGGTCTTGGCACTTGGGGCGAACTCTTCCGGAGGGGTCACCGGAAAGATGATTTCCCCCCAATCGATAGCGATTGCATGTGCTGCCGTTGGATTGGCGGGCAGGGAATCGGAATTATTGAGATTCACGCTCAAACATAGTTTATTTTTATTGCTGCTTGTTTGTGTGATTACCTTCTTGCAAAATGGCGTCCTTTCCTGGATGATTCCATAAGTAGAATGAGGCTCCCTTTTCATAGGGGAGCCTCGAAATATTTTCGAGGCCAATCAAAAAAGGAGGACATATCATGCAATTGACAGCTGTGGCAGGAAAATTGGTTCATGAGGTTCGGAAACTGATTGATGAGGAAATCATCATTATTGATCATGCTGGCACGATTATCGCCAGCACCGATAACAGCCGTATTGGAGCTTATCATGAAGGAGCTATCCACGCTTTCAAAAATCGTGAGAAATTGATCATCAATAAACAGGATGAACGAAGTTGGAAAGGAGTGAAGGCAGGTATAAATCTACCTATTTTCTTCAACCAGGAAGCAGTTTGTGTCATTGGAATTACAGGCGACCCCAAACATGTTTCCCCCTATGCGGAACTTTTAAAAAAGATGACGGAGATGTTCATTCAGGAAAGCTATCATATCGAACAAGCAGAATCCCAATCACGTCTGATGGAATTCTTTGTATTTGAATGGCATCAGCTGGAGACGTTCAATGAGCTTTTCCTTCAGAAGGCCAAGTTGCTTGGGGTAGATGTTCATGCAGACCGGATCATCACCCTTGGTGAATTTAAGACTGAGGAAATCATTGAACCTCATGTGTGGAGAACGCTTCAGATATACATAAGACAGCAGCATCCCAATGACATCGCAGTCCGATGGGGGAGGAACCAATTCGTCATTCTTTCTATAGCCGATTTCATCGGTACAAAAATCCAGCAATTAAAGAAATTAAGTAAACTCCAAAAAAAGCTGGAAGAGAGTTCGGGTTATAAAGTGTGTGCAGGAGTTAGTTCGCGTGCATCGGGATCCGCTTTCAGGTCAGCGTTTTTTAAAGCGGAACGTTCTTTGAAAATCGCGCTTCCTTCATCGGGGATCATATTAGACGAGGACTTGAAGCTTGAGGTCCTGCTTGATGAAGTTACCGCTGAAACAAGACAGGAATATTTATCCCGGACGATTCAGGAGTTGCTTCCTAATGAGGAGCTGCTTAAAACCCTTTCCATGTATTTTGCATGTGATCTATCCTTAAAGGAGACCGCTAGAGCCCTGCATATCCATATCAATACCCTCCATTACAGGCTCAAGCGCATAGAAGATTTGACCCGCCTGAATCCCAGGAAGCTAGACGATTTAGTCACTATGTATCTAGCATTAAGTATATTGGATAAACATACAAATTAATTCTATGGAAAGCTCTAAATTCTATATGTTCATACATAGATGATTGAGTGTTTTCTTTCTTATACTTACATCATATAAAAAATCTCGAATTTCCTATGTTTATATGAGGAGGATGTACATGTTAACAAAACAGGTTAAGCAGCTACTTCTTACCATCGTCGGTCAGGAGAATTTCGATGACTCGAAAGTGGAATGTCTAGTCTATTCATATGATGCAACGCCAGGGTTTCAAGCGATGCCTGATGCTGTCATTAAACCGGGCTGCACAGCTGAAATCGCAGCCATCGTCAAAGTTTGCAATGAATACCGTGTTCCGATCGTTCCACGCGGGTCTGGGACGAATTTAAGCGGAGGCACTTGCCCGACAGAGGGGGGGCTTGTCCTTTTATTCAATCGAATGAATTCATTACTTGAAATAGATGAGGAGAACTTGACGGCGACCGTACAGCCTGGGCTTATCACATTGGACTTGATTTCAGCAGTTGAAGAAAAGGGATTGTTTTATCCGCCGGATCCCAGTTCGATGAAAATCTCCACTATTGGCGGAAACATTAATGAGAACTCTGGTGGACTGCGAGGATTAAAGTACGGAGTCACCCGTGATTATGTCATCGGGCTAGAAGTGGTCCTTCCGAATGGGGACATCATTCGAACAGGGGGCAAGCTTGCCAAAGATGTAGCCGGATATGATTTAACGAAACTTTTCGTCGGGTCAGAAGGGACCTTGGGCATCGTTACGGAAGCGATCTTAAAGCTGATCCCAATGCCGGAAACGACAAAGACGATGCTTGCCTTATATCAAGATCTGGATGCTGCAGCCCAGTCAGTGGCCAAGATCATTTCAAATAAAATCATTCCAGTTACATTGGAATTTCTGGATCGGCCGACGTTGATCGTGGTTGAGGACTTCGCGAAAATCGGTTTGCCCACCAATGTGGAAGCCGTCCTGCTGATTGAACAAGATGGTCCGCCTGAAGTGGTGGAACGTGATATGAAAAGGATGGCCGATATTTGTCTACAGGAAAAGGCGGTTTCAGTGGAAATTGCCGAAACGGAGTCTGACGCTGCCGCCTTGAAAACCGCAAGACGGACAGCCCTCTCTGCACTGGCACGCCTCAAGCCGACGACCATTTTGGAGGATGCCACCGTTCCACGGTCGGAAATTGCCAAGATGGTTAAGGCGATTAATGAGATCGCTGTCAAGCATAACGTGGACATTTGCACTTTCGGCCATGCTGGGGATGGGAACCTGCATCCAACGTGCATTACCGACGCTCGTGATCATGAGGAAATGGAGAGAGTGGAGCTCGCTTTTGCCGACATTTTTGCCGCGGCTATCGACCTTGGCGGGACGATTACCGGTGAACATGGTGTAGGGGCGATGAAGGCCCCTTATCTTGAATGGAAGCTGAAGAAAGAAGGGATTGATGCCATGAGAGCGATTAAACAAGCTTTCGATCCCAATAACATCATGAATCCCGGCAAAGTATTTGCCAAGGAAACCAGGAAAAGGGTGGTGATTTCTTCATGACGACAGTTCAGGAAAGGGAAACCATCGCCATGCAATTCGCTGAAAAAATGAATGAAGATGAATTGTTGAATTGTATGCGCTGCGGCTTTTGCTTACCCCACTGCCCGACATATATGGAATCGGGGCTG
Source organism: Bacillus sp. B4EP4a (assembly GCF_006680105.1). Lineage (NCBI taxonomy): Bacteria > Bacillati > Bacillota > Bacilli > Caryophanales > Bacillaceae > Bacillus > Bacillus sp. B4EP4a. The sequence goes on along the minus strand of NZ_VHIK01000029.1, from coordinate 9,185 downwards.
AAGGAATCCCATTCGCCAAGGGGCCGGATTGCACTTATGAAAGCGGTGGCGGATGGTGTGATTGAGCCCGATGAGGATGTAGAACGTTCATTGAGTCTTTGCCTCGGCTGCAGGGCTTGTGAACCTGTGTGTCCTTCAGGTGTGAAATATGGACATCTTCTTGAAGAAGCAAGGGATATCATCCATCAGAATAAAAAGCATAGTTACCCTGTAAAAACGATCCGCAAGGCCGTTTTTAGTGGGTTATTCCCGCACCAGGAGCGAATGCAGGCCATGACGAGCCTGCTTGGCTTCTATCAGAGATCAGGTCTGCAATACATGGCCCGAAAAACGGGAGTCCTCAACATGCTTCCGAATAATTTGGCAACCATGGAAAAGGTGCTGCCGAAAGTCCCGAAAAAATCAGAAATGAAAAATAGGCCAACCGGGCTGCCTGCAATCGGAACCCCGCTCAAAAAGGTGGCTTTCTTTTCCGGCTGCTTGATGGATACGATGTTTTTGGAAACGAACAAGGCCACACTAAAACTTCTTCAGCTGGCAGGATGTGAAATCGTGATTCCGAAATCCCAGGCATGTTGCGGGGCGCTGCATGGGCACAGTGGTGAAAAAGCAGGTGCAAAGCAACTGGCCAAGCGTAATATAGAAGCTTTTGAAGCGGAGGAAGTTGATTATATCATTACGAATGCCGGCGGCTGTGGAGCTTTTCTCATAGATTATGACCATTTGCTCCAAGCTGAACCGGAATGGCATGACCGTGCAGTTACATTTAAAAATAAGTTGAAAGATATCAGCGAGATACTTGTTGATTTGCGTTTCCAGGAAAAGGTTCGGTTAAAACTGCCGGCTCAATCGGTAACTTTTCAGGATTCCTGTCATTTACGGAATGTGATGAACACCTCCTTGGCTCCGCGAATTCTCCTTCAATCGATAGAAGGAATCGACTTCAGGGAAATGAAGGATGCGGATCGGTGCTGTGGCTCCGCAGGGATTTATAATATTGTTGAATCAGAGATGTCCATGAATATCCTCGACTCCAAAATGGAACACACGAAATCGACTCAGGCCGATATTGTTGTCACGGCAAACCCTGGCTGTCTATTACAAATGCAATTGGGGATCGAGAGGGAAAACTTGGGGGAATGTACGAAAGCGGTGCATATAGCGGACCTGCTAATAAAGGCTGTGGCATTATAATAGAAGAAAAAAAATGAAATAGCATTATTTAGTTAAACATTACATTTTTAAATGGGGAAACCCTTGAAAAGTCTGGATTTCAATTGAAAAAGCGTTCTGTGCCGAGAACAATTTGTAAATGATATAACATAAATGAAATATTCATTCCTCGTTTACTTAGGTTCATAGCGGGTAGAGTTTATACATAGCATCCACTAAACGAAACAACAAAACCTAAGGAGGAATGTAAAATGAATAAAACAGTATATGGAGTATATGAATCAAATGCAGAAGTGATCCAGGCAATTAATGCACTTAAAGCAAAGGGCTTTGAAGGGGACGATATAACGGTCGTCGCAGACAAGGAAGAAACATTGGATTTCACGAACACTCAACGTGAAACGGATGTTCATACAATGACGAATGTTCCTAACGACGAATCATTTATGGACAAGGTGGCACGTTTCTTCATGCCGGATGATACGGCAGACCTTTCAACAAGATTGGCGAATGCAGGCCTTTCGAATAGTGAAGCGGCTGAACATGTCTTTGATGTAGAAAATGGAAAAGTCCTGGTTCTGGTAGAAGAAGGTGAAGGCCATCTTGGAACGGCAAGAGATAAATTCACGACCGGAAATATGGATACTGCCGCTACACGGCTTGATACAAATTCCACCAACCAACTATATAATGGCACTGAAAAAACCGATGCATTAAATAATGAAGATGTTTATGGAGTCAACGGACAAGGCCGTGAATTGCCAGAGGATGAAAGGACGCTTACACTTCGGGAAGAACAGCTGAACATTGACAAAGAAAGAGTTCAGACAGGAGAAGTCGTCATTAACAAAGAAGTCAATGAACAGCATAAAACGATTAATGTCCCTGTTGAACACGAAGAAGTGACAGTCGAGCATAGATCAGTTTCAGGACGTGAAGCGAACCTGGAAACCGGAAGCATTGAAGATGGGAAAACATTACGGATCCCCGTAGTTGAAGAAAAATTGGAAGTTTCGAAAAAGCCGGTCGTCACAGATGAAATTGTCATCAAGAAACATGCTGTACAAGAAACGGAACAAGTTCAGGATACTCTTAAAAAGGAAGATATCCAGCTTGATAGTACAGATGAATCGATCGTAAATGAGAAAAAGGCAACTGAACGTAGAACCGACCGCTTCTAAAGGTGAAGAAAGAAGCCTGCAGTTTTTAAAACTGCAGGCTTCTTTTGGGTCTAAAAGACTGATTAAAGGTACGAGCCTAGGGAAGGCAAACCTTTTTGTTTAATTGGCACCCATCAGGGTATAAATACACATAAGAAGAAATATCGGAATAATTGGAGGAGGAAGATGCATGGGAAAAACATTATATGGTGTTTTTAATACGGAAAGAGAAATAATCCAGGCTATTCAATCCCTCAAGGAAAAGGGGGTCCATGAAGGAGAAATAACGGTAATGGCTGATAAGAAAGAAGAATTGGATTTCGTCAATCAAAAGCGTGATCCGGATGTCGACGTCGTTACTAACTCTAACGAGGATTCCTTCATTGATAAGATGAAACACTTTTTCCTGAATGAGGGTTCTGAAGATATAAGGAACCGACTAGGTGAGTTAGGGCTTGCCGATAGTGAAGCCACCGCTTATATAAATGAAGTGGAGGCTGGAAAATTCCTGATTCTGTTAGATGAATCGGAAACCGTAACAGCACGGGAGAGCATAACTTCCAATCGCATGGAGGAAACGGACGAACCTGCAGAGAATCCGCTTAAAACAGGGGTGGTGAACAATCCGGACCCGAACCTTTTTCCTGAAACAACAGCAAATGCCTATCAAACAGGGGAAGTGGAGGCACAGCCAGGAAGAAGCGAAGAACTCCATGGGAATTCTGCGAACATCTTTGGAAATGAAGAGCTGGATACAAAGCGGGCTCAAGAAAGGGAAATCTGGGGGAACTCCACAGAAAAATTCAAGAAGAAAAAACCAGGGAATTATGAAGGAACACTAGCAAGCGACCCTCATGCAGACCCGTTTTCTGCTGATACTGATAAAGCCCTTGATGCTCAAGGATCACTGGATCGGACCGTGAGCCCGAATGCCAGCGGGCAGCAAGAGGAAGGCTTGCAGGATGAAAACATCAAAAATCGAATCAATACCGACAATCTGTAATACGCAAAATAACTGCCTGCACAAGGCTGTTCAGACTGCAGACAAACTAGATGAAAATCGAGTTTGTCTGCAGTTTCTTTATGGCTTGTAAAATTGGGACGTTGATTTCCATTCCAGGCATTCGCTTTACGCGGGGTCTCCCTTGATAGAAATCATACATGGTGATGAGTTGAAGATATTGCTTTGGTTCAGTTGGTTTGTTTGATGAAGGATATATTTTTCGACCCCTTTTTATCTGCAAACTGAACCAGGCGGTTTTTTTAAAAAAACCTTTAGGCAAAGGGTTCCCTTGTTCTTTAGTCAGGAATTCTCAATAGACTATTTGCTTGTTTATTGTTAAAGCTGCAAGGTATAATGACAAAGGTATTATTTTAAGTAGAGTAACAAGGAGGGGGAGAAACATGGAAAAAAACGTATATGGTGTTTTTGACTCTAATCCGGAACTACTTGCTGCAATTCAGGACTTAAAAGCTAAAGGCGTATCTGGCACCCAAATGACAGTAGCAGCTAATATAAAAAATAATGTGCAGCTTGGAAATGAACATACGGATATACTGATCATCGCCAATCAGGATAAGGAGGACACTCTTTTTTTAAGAATCTTCCACTACTTCACAGATGAAGGATCTGGAGATTTACGCAGCTTTTTCACGAAATACGGCTACTCTTATGATGAGACAAAAGCGATGCTTGAAGAAGTGAGCGCAAAAAAATTCATCTTGCTGCTTGATGAAGAAGTCTCCATCAAAGAACTGAAGGCTTGCGAAGCGAAATCAAAAAAATAACAGCCTTTGAAGGCTGTTATTTTTTTAATCCTGCTTCGAGGGCAGTGATCATTTCCTGTTTTTCCTGCTCAGATGAATTTTGCCAGATGACCTCGAATAAGACTCCCAATCCAGGTAGCATTTTTTCCTCGCCATTTTGTATGGCATCGACAATCGTGTCTTCCAACTGATCTTGCGAATTTCCAGATACATTTTGGATGATCGCATTACGTAAGTTTAAATTCATAATAATTCCTCCTCTAACACATAATTACTGACATTAATAGCATTTCACAAACTCACATGCAATATGTATGTGAATTGCGTTATAATAGGAAAATCAGTGTGAAGTTAAAGGAGCGTTTACCCTTGAAATATATTGAATCCGTAAAAAACCCGCAAGTTAAGCAATGGAAAAAACTTTTGACGAAAAAAGAACGAGATAAAACAGGTAAATATTTAGTCGAGGGTTTTCACCTAGTTGAAGAGGCCTTAAAAGAAGAAATCGTCTTGGAAGTGATCATCAATGAAGAAACTGAAATGCCTGCACATTTTAAGGTGGAAGGCACAGAACTCATTTATGTGAAAAATGATATTATGAAGGCGATTTGTGATACCGAAGCCCCGCAGGGAATTGCTGCTGTTTGTGAACAGAAATCAACGAGCATGGCGTCCATCAATCCGGATAAACTTTTGTTGATCGATGCTGTACAAGATCCGGGGAATATTGGAACGATGATCAGGACAGCGGATGCAGCTGGAATCGATGCAGTCATACTTGGCGAAGGGTGTGCTGACTTGTATAATCCCAAAGTGGTCCGTTCGACGCAAGGGAGCCTCTTTCATATGCCTGTCATTAAAGGAAACCTTTTCGAAATCATCGATGAGCTGAAGGAAAGCGGCACACCGGTATATGGCACGGCATTAGAAGGCGCATCGCCATTTGAAGAAGTGGAAAAGTCTTCCCGGTTTGCCCTGTTGGTCGGTAATGAAGGCCAAGGAGTATCGAAGGAATTACTGGAGAAAACGACTAAAAACCTTTATATTCCCATCTACGGAAAAAGCGAATCATTGAATGTGGGGATCGCTGCCGGGATTTTAATGTACTATTTACGAAAATCGATTTGAAACGGCCGAAGAATTATAATATAATAAAACAGAATTTTATAATGAAAACAACGATGACAAAGAGTAGTAGCTTAAGTTAACCATATCCAGGGAAAAAATGCCTTGACTGAAAGCATTTTTATGGCACTGCTTAAGGGAATTCACCTTTCGAGTTGGCATTGGGAAGACATGATGTCCGAAAAATGTTCCGGTGAAGAGCCGTTATTTTTAATGAAGTGAGTGCAGAAGTTTTTTTGTTCGTGCACTAATAAGGGTGGTACCGCGATACATAAACCTCGTCCCTTTAGGGATTGGGGTTTTTTTGTGTTCATTTTTACAAAAGGAAAATAAAGGAGGAAGACATGATGCAGGAACGTTTACTAGAACTGCAGGAAGATGCGTTGCAAAAAGTTGCCGCCGCTTCCGAATTAAAAGAACTGAATGAAGTCCGAGTTGCTTATTTAGGGAAAAAAGGGCCAATCACTGAGGTATTACGCGGCATGGGTAAATTATCTGCCGAAGAACGCCCGAAAATCGGGGCACTGGCCAATGATGTAAGGGAAGCGATCGCAACAAAGATCGAGGAGAAACAAAAAGCACTTGAAACTGCGGCAGTCAATGCAAAGCTAGCAACTGAAACGATTGACGTCACACTTCCTGGACGTCCGGTTAACAAGGGGAATCTACACCCATTAACACGTGTCGTGGAAGAAATCGAAGACTTATTCATCGGTATGGGTTATACCGTTGCGGAAGGTCCTGAAGTCGAAAGCGACTACTACAACTTCGAGGCACTTAACTTGCCAAAAAGCCATCCGGCACGTGATATGCAGGATTCCTTCTACATAACGGATGAAATCCTGATGCGTACACACACTTCACCTGTTCAAGCCAGAACGATGGAAAAACATAAAGGGCAAGGTCCTGTTAAAATCATTTGCCCAGGAAAAGTATATCGCCGTGATAACGATGATGCTACACACTCCCATCAATTCCAGCAAATTGAGGGCTTGGTCATTGATGAGAACATCAGCATGAGCGACCTGAAAGGAACGCTGGACGTATTTGCGAAAAAAGTATTCGGGCAAGACCGAGAAATCCGTCTTCGTCCAAGTTTCTTCCCATTTACGGAGCCTTCCGTCGAAGTGGATATTTCTTGTAAAATCTGTGGTGGTAAAGGCTGCAGCGTATGTAAACAAACAGGCTGGATCGAAGTGCTTGGCGGCGGGATCGTTCATCCGAACGTCCTTGAAATGGCTGGCTTCGATTCCAAGAAATACTCTGGATTCGCATTTGGAATCGGCGTGGAACGGATTGCCATGTTGAAGTACGGTGTGGATGATATCCGTCATTTCTATACGAATGATGTTCGATTCTTAAAACAATTCAACCATCACGAAGCATAAATTTTTATTTTAAAAAGGAGGACCTACCATGTTTGTGTCATATAAATGGTTACAAGATTATGTTGACCTTTCAGGCATCAATGCGACGGAGCTAGCTGACAAAATCACGAAAAGCGGCATTGAGGTTGAAGGGGTGGAAAAGAAAAGTGAAGGGCTAAAAGGGGTCGTCATCGGGCATGTCATTGAACGTGAACAGCATCCAAATGCGGATAAATTGAATAAATGCCAAGTTGATATCGGGGCCGAAAATCCCGTTCAGATCATCTGTGGAGCACCGAATGTCGATAAAGGCCAAAAGGTCGCAGTCGCTACTGTTGGCGCAGTCCTTCCAGGTAATTTCAAAATCAAGAAAGCGAAACTTCGTGGAGAGGAATCGCACGGGATGATTTGCTCGCTTCAGGAATTGGGCTTCGAATCCAAGCTCGTTTCCAAGGATTATGCTACAGGTATCTTCGTCTTCCCTAATGATGTGGAAGTAGGGAAAGATGCATTGGAGGAACTTGGTCTAAGTGATGAAGTGCTGGAACTTGGGCTGACTCCAAACCGTTCCGACGCATTGAGCATGCTTGGTGTTGCATACGAAGTGGCAGCCATTCTAGGACGGGAAGTGAAATGGCCGGTTGTCGAGAAAGAAGAGGCAGCTGAAAAAGCAACTGATTATATCAGTGTCAAAGTTGAAGCGAAAGAAGATAACCCGATATACATTGCTAAAATCATCAAGGATGTCAAGATCGGACCCTCACCGCTTTGGATGCAGACTAGGTTGATGTCTGCAGGTATCCGACCTCATAATAATGTGGTGGATATCACGAACTACATTTTACTTGAATACGGCCAACCGCTCCATGCCTTTGATTATGACCGCTTTGGTTCAAAGGAAATCGTCATCCGCAGAGCGAAGGATGCTGAAAAAATCATAACATTGGATGAAGCGGAACGCACTTTGACACCTGACCATTTAGTGATCACAAATGGCAGCGAGCCAGTAGCGATAGCTGGTGTGATGGGCGGAGCGGATTCCGAAGTGAAAAATGATACGACGAACATCATTATTGAAAGTGCATATTTTGCAGGTACAGTAGTTCGTAAAGCTTCAAAGGACCATGGATTACGCAGTGAAGCTAGTGCCCGCTTTGAAAAAGGTGTCGACCCGGCCCGTGTACGTGAAGCTGGAGAACGTGCTGCACAATTGATTGCACAATATGCAGGCGGAACAGTCTTACAAGGAGCAGCAGAAGTTGATGAATTGACAATGGAACCTGCGGTCATTAGCATCACTCTTGAAAAAATCAACACACTTCTTGGAACAAGCATGACTGTATCGGTTGTGGAATCGATCTTCAAACGTCTGCAATTTGGCGTTGAACTTGACAATGAAACATTCACAATCACAGTCCCGACGCGCCGTGGTGATATTACGATTGAAGCTGATTTAGTCGAAGAGGCTGCACGTTTATTTGGATATGATAACATTCCCGCTACACTGCCGATTGGTGCTGCTACCCCAGGCCAATTGACTGACTATCAAATTAAACGGCGGAAGGCACGCCGTACACTTGAAGGCGCAGGCCTTTATCAAGCGGTGACCTATTCACTGACAAGCCAGGAAAAAGCGTCCCAATTCGCATTGGAAGCAAGAGAATCCATTCGATTAGCAATGCCAATGAGTGAAGAAAGAAGCCAGCTGCGTTTAAGCATCGTGCCTCAATTGCTGGAAGTCGTGAAATATAACAATGCCCGCCAAATTGATTCACTGGCACTGTATGAAATTGGTTCGGTATTCTTTAAGCGTGATGAACAAGAACTGCCTGAAGAAAAAGAACATATTGCTGGAGCAATCACCGGCCTATGGGAGTCACATCTATGGCAAGGCGAAAAGAAACCAGTGGATTTCTTTGTAGCCAAAGGCGTGATCGAAGCATTATTCGACACACTTGGATTAGCTGATCAAATCAATTATCGCCAAGCTGAAATCAACGACATGCATCCAGGACGGACAGCGGAAGTACTATTGAATGGTGAAGTGATTGGCTTTATCGGCCAAGTGCACCCAACTGTCCAAAAAGACTTGGATATTAAAGAAACATACATTTTCGAACTTTCCTTAAAAGCATTGGCCGAAGCCGAAGTCGCGCCGATTGCGTACCAAACCATTCCGCGCTATCCATCAACCACACGCGATATCGCTCTAGTTGTGGATCAAGCTACGAAAGCCGGGGACATTCAGGATATTATTGAAGAAGCCGGTGGCAAACTGCTGAAAGAAGTAAGCATCTTCGACTTATACGAAGGTGAAAGAATGGAGGAAGGCAAGAAATCCATTGCCTACTCACTGAAATACTTCGACCCGGAACGTACTCTAACGGACGAGGACATTACAAAAGCACATGAAAAAGTGCTTGAAGCCGTTAAAGAAAAAGCTGGCGCAGAACTAAGAGGATAAAACCAAAAAACAGCTCCCTGACACATGGGGAGCTGTCTTTTTTTTGATTTTACGAGTGAAAGGTGCAAACTCACGAGTAAATCGTAAATTTACAAGTAAACAGCGTGAATTCACGAGTAAACGGCGTAA
>NZ_VHIK01000028.1:0-115993 GCF_006680105.1 Bacillus sp. B4EP4a | reverse complement strand
AGCGCCTTTGGTGTCTCGGCTAGCCAGTTATTCGGCAGGAATGTCGCAAATTTCTTCAATCCAGTGAGTTTTCATTCCATATAGAAAGGTAAAAATTCTGAAGAATAACCAAGTCTTCTTTTATAGTCATGGTCCGGGGTACAGACCATTCCGAATCTCCTTTTGTCGACAAAAAGACGCTTGGGGTCACCAAGCGTCTTTTCTTTGCTAAAATTCCTGTAATGTTTTCAATAGTTGGAGCAGCGAAGCTTTTAAATCCTCAACCACCTTCTTATCATCACCCGACATTGCCGAAATGCGATCTGGAATGAAACAGGCCTCTTCCTGTAAACCAAGTCCCTTTTCCGTCAACTTAATCATGACAGACCGTTCATCTTCAGACGAACGTTCACGGACAATCAAGCCATTCTGCTCCATTCGTTTCAACATGGGGGTAAGCGTTCCTGAGTCGAGGGCAAGGAGCTCCCCTAGTTTTTTTACTGTAAGTGTATCCTGTTCCCATAATAGAAGAAGAACAAGATATTGAGGATATGTCACTTCGAGTTTATCAAGCAGCGGTTTATATTTCTTCGTCATTTCCCTTGAACTTGCATAAAGCAGGAAACATAATTGGTCTTCCAGTACTTTTTCTATTTTACTTTGCATCCTATCACCAGCTAATTGTAGTCCATCCGATATGAAAGCATATCGAACTTATCTTTAATATAATCGTTATACTTTATAAAATAAAGGAATATCAGCAAGGAATGGTCTTCCTTAACGGAAAAAGGGAGCCAGCCCTCTTAAAACTTAAACTGCTCCCTATTCTTCATTTATAGTTCTTCCAGTTCAGATTGCTTTCACCCAATAGTTCTTCAAATGATTTATTCTTCTCCCGACGCTTTCTTTCTTCGCGTTTTTTTTCTTCTTCCGCTGCCCTTTTTTCTTGTTCAGCCTCATTAAGTTCCTTTTGCTTTTGACGAAGCTGGGACATGATATCTTGATTGATCATATCACCAAGTTTCAATGAAGATGAATCTTTATCTTGGTTTTTGCTTTGATTTTGATTTCGCTGCTGTTTCTTTTTCACCCTTAATACCTCCTGGCCATTTATGAAATTATTATATCACGACTGCCGTTTTCCTCGTCATGGTTTTCAAACAGTGTTTTCCCATTTCCCTCATGGTAAAATAAAGAAAATCAACCGAGGAGGACCTCTCATGAAGAAATGGTGGTTTACACTGGCTGGAATCCTATCGTATATCATCGGCGTCGGCATTTATTTTTCCAATCGGATCATGTATATGAAAAAGAAGGAAGATGATTTTATCCAGAATCGTGAAATCATGGCTAAACGCCTGATCACGGAGGATTTTGATAATCTGCCTAAAACGGAAATTTGGGTATCGTCACCATCCGGATATTCCTTGAAATGCTTGTTTATGGAACCGCATGATACAAATAAGTGGGTGGTCATTTCTCATGGTGTGACGGAGAACAAAGTCAATTCGATTAAGTACATGAACATTTTTCTTAAGCGGGGCTTCAATGCTATCATTTATGACCACCGCCGGCATGGGGAATCCGGTGGCAAGACGAGCAGTTATGGGCATTATGAAAAATTCGACCTGAAGGCCGTAATCGATGAATTGAAAAGACGTAAAGGTCCCAACCTTCATATTGGCATTCATGGAGAATCCATGGGGGCTGTAACACTGCTTTTATATGCCGGAATGCTTGAAGATGGTGCTGATTTTTACATTGCCGACTGTCCATTTTCAAATTTCGAGGATCAGATCAAACACCAGCTTAAACATGTAGTCCCACTTCCCTCTTGGACCGTGTTTCCGCTTGGGCGTACGTTCATCAAACTCCGGGATGGGTATTGGACCAATGAAGTATCACCAATCGATTATATGGAAAATATCCGAAACCCCGTGCTCTTCATCCATAGTGAAAACGACAGTTTCATTCCCGCTTACATGACAGCGGAATTATATGCAGCAAAAGAAGGCCCAAAGCAGCTGTACATCGCTAAAAAAGGGGCCCACGCTCAATCTTATAATGAAAATCCAAGAGAATATGAAGATCAAATCGATCAGTTTCTAAAACTTGTCTGAGAAGAAAGAGAGGGAACCCAAGATTCCCTCTTTGCTTCATTTAGATTTTATTAAAAAAGCTCATCCTCGGATTTAAGATTTGATTCGGACTTTTTAATTGAAAGCTGTTCGCTTCCGGAACAAAGTCTATTTTCATGACTTCATCAAGAAAAATCATTTTTGATTTCTCCACATATAGAGGAATCCCGTTTGTTTCCACTTTTTCGGTACCTTCTTCAGGTTCGTTGACCCACCATAGCGCGGTCACACCACTTACCACGCAGCCACAGCCATCAGTATCATATTTCAACTGTAAATATCCTTCTTGTCCCTGTACTTTATCGACTATTTTCTCAGCCGCTGTTTCCGTCCATTCAATATACATGATTGCACGCCTCCCGATGTCTTTCCTTTCCCCATTATAAACGATAAAAACGCTTCTGTTAAAGAAACTGCCTGCTTCCTTTTGCAAGATCAGCCACACGAAGACCGTGCTAACAATGCCGATTCTCTTACGCCCCGTGATCCCTTTCATCACGATGCCGTTTCGAAAATGAAAGGCTGTCCCCTGGAACAGCCTTTCCGCTCATCATTCCATTATCCTTACATCCGCTATATCGGAAAGCCTGATATAGTGAACCTGCTGAAACCGATCAACGATATGAAGCTTTTGGGTGGGCTCATTATAATAATGGATCCTGCCGATTAACAGCTGATACCGGTTTCCTTCATAATGAGCAATCGTAACATCCTTTCTTTCCTCCATCGCTTCCCCCATTACCGCATTCATTTCTTCCAGTTGCTGCTCATCCAGGATGCGCTTCGTTTCATAGCCATCCTCCACCACCCAATCCCGCAGCATCTTCACATGCTCCGGTAACATCATCGATGTCCATTTGATACGGCCGCGATCACGAATCATTCTTTTCCCTCCCTTCAAAGTCACCCTTACGCCTTATGCCCACCAAGCAGCCTGCTTCGGTAAACGGCTGTACCCGCTTCCGTATACGAAACCGCACGCAATAACGATTTGGCTCCATATTTATGGCGGATTCGATCAACCGTGTAACTCAATTCCCGCTTCTTCCAGCGCGAAGCATCGAATAAAGTCAGCTGCATTTCGTTATCATCCACAATATTCGAGAGTCTGACCTCTATGCTCCGAACCGTTTTTTGCTTATAGTTCTCATGAAAAAGCTCCAGGCAAACTTTATATAACTCCATCGTAATGTTGGTAGGTTCGCTAATCGAACGCGAACGATGGAAACCTCCGCCAAACTCATCCTTGCTGTAACCAATGCTTAGGCTCACCGTTCTCCCTGCCTTGCGATGGGTGCGTGCCCTTCTTCCAACTTCTTCGCAAATTTCCAGCATGACCTGCTTTACCTCATGCTCCTCCTTATAATCCCGCAGCAGGATTTGACTTTTGCCGAAGCTTACCTGCCCTTCGATGATCGCTGCCCCCATATCGGATAAATCTATTCCCCACGCATGGTGGTAAAGCTGATTGCCCATAATTCCAAACTTCGCTTCAAGTAATTCAAGATCATAATTGGCAAGCTGCCCAACCGTAAATATCCCCATTCCATGAAGGGTTTTTTCAACGCGCCTGCCGATCCCCCACATTTCACGAAGCGGGGAAATCGGCCAAAGTTTGCTTGGCACATCCTCATACTTCCATTCGGCAATCCCTTTATGTTTGGCATCCAAATCAAGGCAAAGTTTTGCCATAAGCATGTTCGGTCCAATTCCAATTGCACAAGGGAGCTGTAATTCGCGTTCGATTTCATCCTTTATCTTTTCAGCTATCATCCGGGCATCTCCCCATAAAGAAGCGGCACCATCGACTTTCACAAAACTTTCGTCCACACTATATACGTGAATCGCTTCTTTGGGCACATAACGGTTAAACAAGCGGGTGATTTCCGTCGAAACCCTTAAATAGGTCGCCATTTTAGGTTCAACGACGACAATCCTCGGATCATTCGGGATCTCAAACATCCGCGACCCTGTCTTGATGCCAAATTCCTTCTTCATTTTTGGAGAAGCCGCGAGCACAATGCTCCCTGTCCTCTTCAAATCACCAACCACTGCCAGATAACAATCAAGCGGGTCCAGACCAAGCATGACTGCTGAACAGCTTGCATAAAAACTTTTCATATCGATACACATAATTGATTGTTTCGGCATCGTTCCATAATCCATCATTTCTTCACCCTAACAAGAATATACGTTCGCTTTTATTATATTCATAACTTTAACCGAATATACGTTCTTATTCAATGGAAGTTTTCATACAAATTTCTACTTTTTATTGTAATTTCCTTGAAAAATATAATCGATACTGAAAATGGATAAAATACCAAATTTAAACTCCATATCCAAATTGTTTTTTTAAAAGAGAATCATTAGTAGCTTGAATATTTTTTAATGGATCCTTATGCTCAGTTTTTTTAAATTCGTCCACCCTTTTCAACAGGCTTTCGTCCACTTATAATTTAGTCTTACTACTCATTTTTTGTAATGAAACTGTAACCAAATTTATGTCTAATTGTCATAATGGTATTGTAGGATAATATTGTTAAGAATTATAGAGAGATAGATAGAGAGGAAATGAAAATTATGAAGAAATGGATCGCTTCAGCTGCTGTTGCATCTGCCATGATGCTAACCCCACTGCAAGCCTTTGCAAATATTGGAGATCAAACCCTCAGACCCGGAATGACACACAGCGATGTCAAACAACTACAACAACTTTTAAAAACCAAAGGTTATTTCACATATACAGGTTCACTGACTACATATTACGGCACCTATTCTGTATCTGCAGTAAAAAAATTCCAAAAAGCCAAAGGGTTAACTGCCGATGGGATTGCCGGCCGAGGCACATTTAATGCGCTTGGTGTTTATAATGTCAATAATACAAGCCTGGTAAGCTATGCAAAAACCTTAATAGGCAAACCTTACAAATGGGGCGGGACGACACCGACTGGATTCGACTGCTCGGGCTTCGTCTATTATGTATTCCAGAAATCACAAGGAATTACCTTACCGCGTACAACATCATTGCTCTATTCCAATACAGGTTTAAAAGTATCTTCACCAGCTAAGGGCGATCTTGTATTCTTTGATACTTCTTCTGGAAGAACAGGAGTATCCCATGTTGGGATCTATATCGGAAATGGTCAATTCATTAGTGCTACGTCTTCTAAAGGAATAACCATCACGGATATGGATAATTCTTATTGGAAACCAAAATATTTAGGTGCGAAAACTTTATAAAATCAGGACAAGATCTTATTCTTGTGAGCGAATCCCCATAAAACAACCGGACAGAACCAAAGTGATTCAGTCCGGTTGTTTTATTTTATATATAATATTTCATCCGTTAAATCCTCTACTGTCACGATGAATGAAGAGTCTAAGTTTGAACGATTCATCATTTCGATATTATAAACATGCTCTAATGGTAAATGGACGACTTCGAGAACCATGAATCGCTGACTTTCCGCTTTGCTGACATGATTGATGGCAGCAGTGACCGCCCTTTGTTCGGCTAAGCTTTTTTCATCCGTCAAAACAAGAATCAGTTCCGCTTCCGCTTTCCCAGGAAATGATTTCTTCACCCCGCCCCGGTGCCATGGCTTCACTTTCATCCCGATTTCCAGGTCGGAATACTCGAGGTCATTACCATGTTGATCTTGAATATATGTATCATTGGTCACCTTATAATACGTCCCTTTAATCAAAATCCTTTTATCGTCCAGATCCGTAATGAAACCTTCTTCCCCCTTATCAATGACTTCCTCCATGTTCCAATCAGGAGATTGGCAGCTACCCAGAATAAGGGCAACGAATATAGAGATATAAAGGTTCACTATCATCTTCATACAAATCCCTCCTAATAGAAATAGACGAATTCCCCCTGAAATAGTTACCAAATTATTTAACATAGAAAACTTCGGTCATTTCAAAAAGGGGAATGTCATCGACATTCCCCTTTGCCTATCATTAGACCAACTTTCTCCTTTTCCGGTATCGAAGGTCTAGCCTACTTTTTAAAAAATGCTTTTTTTCCTAATGTTTCAGTGATCTTTGGAAACATGTTATACCATTTCCCAGCTAAATTCATCCAGCCAGGGAGATTGATTTCCCTCTTATTGGTCAGCATCGCCGCTACGATTTTGGCAGCGACATCTCCAGGCTTAAGCATGAATTTTTCAACATTCTTTAAGTATGTACCTGATTCATCCGCAATGTTAAAGAAATTCGTTTCTATAGGGCCAGGATTGACGGTAGTCACAAAAACATGATCATCCATCAGCTCGAGCCGAAGTGCGTTTGAATAACCAAGAACAGCGAACTTGGTCGAAGAGTACAATGTTGATTTAGGAGTGGCGATTTTACCGGCCTGTGAAGCTATGTTGATGATATGCCCCGCTTTTCTCTGCTTCATATACGGGAGAACCAGCTTTGTGCAGGCCATTAATCCAATGACGTTGACAGCAAACATTGCTTTCGTTTCATTTAATTCCGTATCCTGTGCTTCTTTAAATGTGCCGAAACCAGCATTGTTGACCAACACATCCACTTCTCCTATTTGCGCATGGATATCATTAAATACATTTGTCACCTGATCAGTATCTGCAACATCAAGCTTATAGGCATATGCATCAATCCCATATTGGGTGATCAGTTCATTCTTTAGCTGCAGTAATTTATCCAGGCTTCTGGCCAAGAGGACGAGACGGGCTCCCTGCTTTGCACTTTGAATGGCAACTTCCTTGCCAATCCCTCCGGAAGCACCGGTAATAACAATAACTTTGCCTTGCAACTTATTCAAAAAAGTGAGCCTCCTTGCGAACATTAAGCGATTGAATACAGAATGACCCCTGATTGGATTTCTGTTTCGACTTCACCCAAGTCTTCTAAATAGTCCAGCTGTCCGACCGTTTCCGAAAGTGTCAGGCCCACTTCCTGAAGGTATACTTTCGGAAAAAGCTGCTGACACACTTCAAAGGCAGATAAAGGCCTATCTTGAAGCATGCTTTTCACCTGCATGGCACGGTTATGCTGCCGCTCAAATCGATATTGAATCAAGTCGGCAACCGCATCTCCTTCCACTTCAGATCCATGTCCAGAGTAAACAGTGGATATGGAAAAATCCAATAATTTCTGAAGTGATGCATTATATTGCAGTAACGGACGAGGCCTCATGCCTCCGGGAAGTAAAGGTGGTTCCATTAATGGATTAGGTGAGATCTTGGCAAGCAAGTGATCGCCTGCGATCATGACACCGTCACTTTCCCGGTAAAAAGATAAATGGCTTTGAGCATGCCCTGGAGTCTCGATCACTTTCCAGCCTGGAAGACCAGGGAGCTCATCACCCTCAGCCAAATATCCTTGAAGCTTCCGTTCACTAAGGAAACTGATTTCGTCGCGATTATGGATCAGTTTATTTTTCAACTCTTCTGCCACCCCGAACTTTGTGGCATAATCAAGGAAAAAACGATTATGGGTTTCAAGGAATTCATCACTGATAGTCAGCCAGCGCTGATTGTTTTTGTGTCCATAAACCGGGATTTCCTTTTCAAAGAAATCGAGTGCACCAGCATGATCAGGATGATGATGGGTTAAAATGATTTGTTCGATATCAGTCAGTTTCAGACCCAAATCCCCAAGCCCGTTAGTCAGGGCTTCCTTTGATCGTTTTGTTTTCACTCCAGTATCGAATAACGTTAAAGCATCACCTTTAACTACATAAACATTCACATCACCCACTGCAAACGGCGTGGGCAAAGCAAGTTTTGCAATATCTCCATTCCAATTCGCCATAATCTTTTCCACCTTAGAAAATTATATTTATATAAATCTTTTTATACGCTAAACAAGATTCCTAGTACACTTATCATGTATAATTACCATTTTACATGTATTTTAAATCACTGTCATTATTTTCACATAATTCATGTCTACTTTTTATCGTCCTTGCATATATTATCATTGACAGAGTACTGATATATCCTTCATAATCACAAGTAATTAAAGACGGCGTGGCATTGATTAAGGCCAAGTAAATTTATGATGGCGTAAAGAGAGTGAAGCTCGGAATGTGCTGAAAGGCTTCATCGCCCCCTCATTATTGAACCTACCTTATGAGCCTTCAGGAAAACCTGACGTAATTCCCGCGTTAGAGGATTCAAGTGCAGCTTTTCTATTTATTTGTTATGGAAAAGTTGAACAAAGGTGGTACCACGGAAGCTAGACCTTTCGTCCTTTATTGGATGAGGGGTCTTTTTGTTTTTTAAAAAAAGGCCGAAAATTTAAAAGAAAAAGGAGCGGGAAATATGAAAAAAATCGCGTTTATCGGAGCTGGATCGATGGCAGAAGCAATCATTTCGGGGCTGGTGACCCAACAGGTAATTGAACCAGCAAATATTTTTGTAACAAATAAATCAAATGATGAACGGTTTGATTATTTAAAGAACCAATATGGTGTAACTGCCACAAGATCGCTGCAGCAATTAGTACAGGATGCAAGCCTTGTCGTACTGGCGGTGAAACCGAAAGATATTTTAGAAACGATGCAATCAATAAAAGAATACATTCGTGAGGAAATGCTGTTCATTTCCGTTGTTGCCGGGGTTCATACAACAAGCTTGGAAGGAATCGCCAACAAGCGGTTCTCGATCGTCCGTGCCATGCCTAATACATCGGCAGCTGTAGGAAAATCAGCAACGGCCCTTGCGGCTAACGGTCATACGAAAGACTCGCAATTACAAACGGCTATTACCCTTTTTGAAACGGTAGGTACGGTGGCAGTGGTCGAAGAAACCCAGCTAGATGCGGTAACAGGCTTATCAGGCAGCGGTCCGGCTTATATTTATTACTTAGTCGAGGCATTGGAAAAATCAGCAGAAAAAATAGGTCTCGATTCCGAAACCGCCAAGCAATTGATTCTACAGACACTGATGGGTGCGGCCGATATGTTACAGAAATCACCTAAAACGCCTGCCGTACTAAGAAAGGAAGTAACTTCACCAGGTGGAACGACTGAAGCAGGTCTGAAAGCACTTCAAGCACATCAAGTGGAAGAAGCATTCATTGCCTGTGTACAAGAAGCGACAGAGCAATCGAAGCGAATGGGCAATCAAATAAGTAAAGAACTAGCCAAATATGTAGTTTCGCAGTAAGCCGCATGATGATCGGCTGTTGCCTGGCCACTCCTACGGCAGCGGCCAGGCAACAACCCTTTTTATGATCCGGACATCCTATAAAGGGTAATCCTTCCGGAGTGAGCGTTACTTTATAATCAACATATCATTTTCATCGAAACTCCAATCCTTTGAATACGCAACCTCCCAATAGTAACCATCGGGGTCTGAAAAATATCCGCTGTATCCTCCCCAAACAACATCCTGAGGTGATTTCTCGATTGTTCCCCCAGCCTTTTCAGCCTTGTTGATCAAATCATCCACTTCTTCAATTGATTTAGCATTATAAGCGAGCGTAAGACCCGGGAAACCCTTTTTCTTAGGCGGTTCCTTCTCATTGATGTCTTTGGCCAGCTCCTGTAAAGGATACAAAGCAAGTTTCGTTCCGGCATTATTAAAAAAAACGATTGCGGGTTCGTCCTCTTTAATCGATGTACGGAACCCCAACCCGTCCCGGTAAAACCTTAATGATTCAGTAATATCCCTGACACCTAAAGTTATAATGTTGATCCTGTTCATACTAGTCCTCCTTTTTCCATGTTTTAAGGGTAAATTCGACATCTGGATCACTTTTCCCTTTATAGCTTGATTGACCATCAGCCACACCATCACAAATGCTTCTTAAAGTTCCTAACAACGCTCCTTATGCAAATTACGTAGGAATTCCACTTTCTTTGCCGAATGAATACATGTTTTGTCATCTGTAAAGGAATTCCCTCATACTTATCGAATTCAACAACTAAAAGGGGGAATCTCGATGAATACAAGTGCAGTTGCCCGGTTACTGAATGTTTCCCATAGTACGATTCAACGCTGGGTCACCCAATTGAACATGGAAGTAGAACGGAATCAGCTTGGCCACTACCAGTTTTCGGATGAAGACATTGCATTATTGAGAAAAATCCAAGATCAGCTGAACGAGGGCATCATTCTCCAAAAGGTCAGCATCTCAGAGAAAAAGATTAGAAAAGCAACCATCCAGAAACACTCCGAACCGGATAAAGAACATGATCAACTGCTAGAACGGGTCACCAGGCTTGAAAATGGTCTGAAAACAAAAGCGGACGATGTTGTATCCTATCAGCTTTTACAGCACAGAAGTGAAATGGAAGAAATGCACAAACTCGTTAAGAAACTCGAAGCCCGTATCGAAGCGTTAGAAACACCAATGGGTCAGCCGTTTGATTATTTCCTTGCGGCTGAAGAAGCTGCTGCCACTAAAAAGACGAAGAAAAAGCCATTCATAAAAATGATTTTTGGAAACAGAAAGAACGATAGTTCATCATGGAGCACAGCCGACAGCGATTAACATCGATTATCATTCAAGATGGATCATGAGCACCCCACGATAGCCATTTTTCTTATGCCGAGCATTTCTTCAGTAATAGGACCTGATCTAATTAATCACCCCAAAAATAAAAAGGCTCGACCCAAGGATTAATCTCACCTGGGTCGGGCCTTTTCTCATCTTAAATCAACACTGCACGGTCATTGAGCATTTTTTCGCCTTTGATGCGCTGGAATTCGTTAAGCAGTTTTTCAACGGTAAGCTTCTGCTTTTCGGCACCTCTTGCTTCAAAAATGATTTGTCCTTTATCCATCATGATCAAGGAATTTCCAAGATCGATTGCCTGTTGCATATTGTGAGTCACCATCAATGTCGTTAGCTTGTTCTTTTCGACGATTTCCTTCGTCAGATTTGTAACAAGCTCTGCCCTGGAAGGATCGAGAGCGGCTGTATGTTCATCAAGAAGCAGGATTTTAGGATCGGTGAAGGTCGCCATCAACAATGATAATGCTTGGCGCTCCCCTCCTGATAATAATCCCACTTTTGCAGTCATCCGATTTTCCAAGCCTAAATGAAGGGTACCCAAACATTCTTTAAAAAGTTCTTTCCGTTTTTTTGTCACCCCAAAGCCCAAACCTCTTCTATTGGTTCTGCCATAGGCAATCGCCATATTTTCTTCAATCGTCATATGTGGTGCCGTACCAAGCATGGGATCCTGAAAAACGCGGCCAATCATTTTAGCACGGGCATGTTCTTCAATGGCCGATACATTTTCACCATCAATGATGACTTCACCGGCATCAGGGAGAATTTTGCCGGATATCATGTTCATCAGCGTCGATTTACCTGCTCCATTACTCCCGATGACTGTTACAAATTCGCCTTTTGTCATCTGCAGTTCCAGATTCCCAAGGGCTAGCTTTTCATCTGGTGTCCCTTCATTAAAGACCTTATAAATCTGATTTAACTGAAGCATATCCTTCTCCCCCTTTCGATAAAGTCCCACCATGGCGCATCTGTATTTCTTTGAGACGCCTTTTCTTTCGGCTTTTTTCCTTTTGTCTATCGGTAATTTTCGGAATGACAAGTGCCCCTACCACAATAAGTGCCGTAATTAATTTAACATCACCCGTATCAAGGAATTCTACGCGCAGTGCCAATGTTACGACAATTCGGTAAATGATTGCTCCTCCAATGACCGCAAGGGTCGCACGTGCAATCGTTTTTGAGCCAAATAATGCTTCGCCAATTATAACGGATGCCAATCCGATGACGATGATTCCAATCCCCATGCCAATATCGCTAAACCCGTTATATTGGGCAACCAAGGATCCCGAGAACGCCACAAGTGCATTTCCGATCGCAAGGCCCAGGATCTTCATGTTTCCTGTATGGGCGGAAAAACTCTTGACCATTGCTTCATTATCACCCGTCGCACGTAAAGCAAGACCGATTTCCGTTTTTAAAAAAGCTGACATTCCAGCTTGAATGATTAAAGCCACGATCAACATAACAATTAGTATGGCCCACGTTTTTGGCAAACTATCACCAAGGCCCACGATCGATAAAAGACCATTCAACATATTGTCCATACCAGTGCCAGCCCAGGCATCCTGGATATTCGTGATAATGGTCGTTTGAGAAAGCAACGGAATGTTAGATGCACCCATGATCCTTAAATTGATGGAATAGAGGGCAATCATCATTAAGATACCTGCCAGAAGTGGATTGATTTTTCCTTTCGTATGCAGGAATCCCGTTATTGTCCCAGCGATGAAACCTGCCACCATGGCACAAAACGTGGCCATGACTGGCGAGAAACCGTTAACGATCATAATGGCGGCCACAGAGGCCCCTGTCACAAAACTGCCTTCCACTGTCATATCCGGGAAGTCGAGAATCCTGAATGTTAAATACACACCTAGTGCCATGATCGCATAAATCATTCCCGACTCAAAAGAGTTGAATAAAGCTGAGAACATTTTTTTTCTTCCTTCCCCGAACAAAAGCAGAGTTTATTTTACAAACTCAGCATCTGCTTTCCATTCTTCTTTTATTTCAACACCCATATCTTTTGCTGCCTTTTCATTGATGACCAATTTCAGTTTTTGTGGATATTGAACCGGGATATCTCCAGGCTTTTTGCCATCCTTCAAGATTTCAACCGCTTTTTGCCCCGCTTCATAACCAATATCATAGTAACTGAAGCCATATGCTGCAAAACCACCAGCATTCACGGAATCAAGCTCACCAACAAACAATGGAATATCTTTATCATTTGCCACCGAAATGACCGATTCCAGTGCGGAGACAACGGTATTATCAGTAATGATATAGAAAGCATCGGCTTTTCCGATTAATGATTCCGTTGCCTGTTTAACCTCGGCTGAAGTGGAGACGGATGCTTCCACGACTTTCAATCCCGCTTTTTTTGCTTCCGCTTTTACGTTTTTTATTTGGACGACGGAATTTTGCTCCCCTGTATTATAAACGGTCCCAATTGTCTTGGCGCCAAGTTCTTCCGCTAGGAATTTCATTGATTTGGCAATGGCTTCAGGATGGGAATCCGTCGTACCCGTCACATTTCCGCCTGGCTTATCCAAAGATGTAACGAGCTCCGCCGCTACAGGATCGGTAACCGATGTAAAAACGATTGGTATATCCTTTGTCGCATTCAAAGCGCTAAGAGCACTAGGAGTAGAATTGGCAAAGATTAAATCCACTTTATCCCCAACAAAGTTATTGGCGATCGTTTGACTGTTATTTTGGTCACCCTGTGCAATTTGAAGATCATAATTGGCATTGATGTCACTATCCTTCAATGCCGCCTGGAATCCTTCATAAGCCTGATCCAGCGAATCATGCTGAACGATTTGTGTTACCCCAATGTTGAAGGTATCCTGTTTGCTGTCATCCTTTGCCGCATCTTTTTCCTTGTCATTTCCACACCCAGCCAATAATAACCCTGCGACCAATGTCATAGCTGCAGTTGAATATAATTTCTTTTTCATATTTTCCCCCCGCTTTTTTCTTATTTAAAATTAGGTTTTTTCTAGCGACGTCAACTTTTTCGCTTTTATTTCCTAAATTATAATCGTTTAGTCCCAATTATTCCAATATATTTTTTAACTTTTTAGAATTTTTTGAGTTCTGAATGTAAAACATGAAAAAAGCTGCTGTGAAAGGTATGGTAACTTTCACAGCAGCTTTATGAAAAATCAGTGTTCGACAACCTGGCTGACAATTTCGGTAACTGTAGTACGATCGATTTTTTCTTTGCCTTCTTTTAGGGCTTTCAATGTGGCTTTTGCCAATTCCAAGGGTATTTTACAGAAGTGGATGATCTCTTTCGTTTCAATCTCTCCAATGTATGCATCGGCTAATGCAAGATTATGTTCCGTATGGGCAAGCATCTCTTCGAAACCCCAGCCATCCGGATAAAAGTTTACACCGCGTTCTGCATCTTCCTCACGGTTACGCAGGATATTGACCGTTTGAAGACCACGGCCAAATGCGATGGCAAGTTCACGGTCCGTTTCGGTTCCATCGTACCAGTTCCACATATCAGACAGCATGACCCCCACTAAACCTGCAACATAATATGTGTAATCATCGAGTTCCTCTTCATTATGGATTTGCCAGTCCTTCGTAACCCATTTTGCCATGCCTTCGGCCATTTCCTTTGTCGACTCCAAGACTTTGTCTTTTGCACCGGGAGGACAAAATTCAATCCAGTCCGAAAGAAACAGGGTCACCTCGGGAAGATCATCCTTATATGGTTCAAATAACGATTTAAGGTCTTCTTCCCTGAAATCCGCATCAAGCAGCTCACTAAGAGCCTGTAAAAGGGAAACCTTAATATCTGAAGGAAGACCTGGGTGGTCCTCGATCTCATCGATGGCGCGCATGCAAAGGTATGCAGCTCCAATAGCCTCTTTTAAACCCTTTGGAAGATAGCTGATTGGAATGAAAAAAGTACGGCTTGTTTTTAGGAGAAAATCCATTGCTTTAGTATGTAGGTCACTTTTGTCAGTCATATTTACACTCCTTTAAATATCCAATGAACAATTGATTAATTATACCAAACATTGGCTTTGATTTCAGCTGCCCGATTCCTCTGAATACAAAGGAACTTTAATTGCCATTAAATCTTCACCCATAATCGTGTTTGCAAAGATCGCTTTGCTTTCCTCTTTTAGCCTCTCGGCATCCTCCGGAGTATACCGTGAGCTGATATGCGTAAGGATTAGATGCTTAGCCCCCGCTTTCAAAGCCGTTTCTGCAGCCTGAACGGTGGTCGAATGATAATAGGCTGATGCCATTTCGGACTCTTCCGCTGAAAATGTAGCTTCATGAACAAGGTAATCCGCCGATTCAGCAAGAATGAGCGCATTGCTGCACATTCTTGTATCACCAAGAATCGTGATGATCCGTCCTTTTTGCGGAGCACTGAGATAGTCCTTCCCATTTAAGACACGGCCATCATCGAGACGGACCGTTTGTCCATTTTTCAATGCTTTAAAAAGAGGCCCCGGCTTCACACCTTCAGACCGCAGCCGGTCGACCAGTAAGCTTCCCGGACGGTCTTTTTCCACAATTCGGTAACCGATGCTGTAAATGCCATGATCAAGCGACATGGCCGTCACCGTGAATTTTTCGTCCTCAAACACTGCGCCTTCTTCTATTTCGATGATTTCCAAGGGATATTTTAAATGAGTTCCACTCACCTGCAAGCTCGTCTTAATAAATGCATCTATGCCTTGTGGACCATATACGGTCAATTTATCCACTCCGCCCTGAAAAGATCTGCTGCTTAAAAATCCAGGCAGTCCGAAGATGTGGTCACCATGTAAATGGGTGATGAAGATCTTTTCAACCTTTCGCGGTTTGACCGCCGTTTTTAATATTTGATGCTGTGTTGCTTCCCCACAATCGAATAACCAAACCGTCCCTCGTTCTTCCAATAATTGAAGGGCGATTGATGTCACATTACGCGCTTTAGCCGGAACGCCAGCGCCTGTACCCAATAAAACGAAATCCACTCATACTACCTCCGTTGCAAATACTTTATGACTTAACTATAGCATAACCAAGGTGCTCTTTCATTTATGACTCATTAAAACCGAAACCAAATTAAACTTTTAATGAAATATGAGAAAAAATGCGCAAATTGATTGCTTTGAGGGAAAGCTAAACGTAAAATTAGAAATTGGTACACATACGGGAATTCCAACTTTATAGATAGATTTAACGGAAAGTTGAGGTTTTAACATGACAGAAAATAATAAACCAACAGCATTGATCATGATTTTTGGTGCTACCGGAGATTTAGCGAAAAGGAAATTGTTTCCTTCCATATATCGACTATTTCAAAAAGAGAAAATCAATAAGTTCGCCGTCGTTGGAGTAGCAAGGAGGCCCTTGACGAACGAGGAGTTCCAAACAAGTGTCAAGGATTCCATACTTACGTTCGGACATGCGGAAGAAAAGGTCGACGAATTCATTTCCCATTTCCATTATCACTCCCATGATGTCTCCAGTTCGGAATCATACCTGCAGTTAAAAGACATTGCTGAAAAATTGGACGGACAATATCAATTAGAAGGAAACCGGATCTTCTATTTGGCAATGGCACCCGAGTTTTTCGGAACGATTGCCGAACAGATTAAAGCTCAAGGCCTGACCGACACGAATGGATATAAGCGCCTTGTCATAGAAAAGCCATTTGGACACAGTTTCGAAACAGCACAAAAATTGAATGAGCAGATTCGGACTGCATTCGCTGAAGACGAAATCTACCGTATCGATCATTATTTAGGTAAAGAAATGGTACAAAATATTGAGGTAATACGTTTTTCAAATGCCCTATTCGAGCCGCTTTGGAATAACAGATATATATCCAATATCCAGGTTACTTCAAGCGAAACACTTGGCGTTGAAGAACGTGGGCGATATTATGAAACCAGCGGTGCCCTAAGGGATATGGTCCAAAACCATCTACTGCAAATGGTGGCCTTGCTTGCCATGGAACCCCCGATCGCTTTGACGACAGAAGAGATTCGAAGCGAAAAAGTGCGGGCATTGCGCTCACTTCGACCAATGAAAGTGGACGAAGTCAATCAATACTTCGTCCGTGGCCAATATGGTGAAGGAACGATAGACGGTCAAACACTTCCGGCCTACCGCAATGAACATAACGTAGATCCCGAATCCAACACAGAGACCTATGTGGCGGGTAAATTGATGATTGATAACTTCCGTTGGGCCGGTGTTCCTTTTTATATCCGTACCGGTAAGAGGATGGATGTCAAATCAACGAATATCGTCGTTCAATTCAAAGATATCCCAATGAATCTGTATTATAAAACGGAAGAAACGCTGAACCCGAATCTTCTCGTTATCCATATCCAGCCTGACGAAGGTATCACACTGTACTTAAATGTTAAGAAATCCGGGACGACATCCAATACAAAGCCAGTGAAGCTGACCGTCTCCAACAAAGGCATCGAACACATCAATTCTCCCGAGGCATATGAAAAGCTATTGTTTGACAGCATGCGCGGGGATGCTACAAACTTTACGCACTGGGACGAGGTTGCCCTATCATGGAAGTTCGTCGATACCATTTCCAATGCATGGGAAAATACTAAGGACGAGTCTTTCCCTAACTATGAAGCGGGATCCACAGGTCCGCTGGCATCCGATGAACTCCTGGCAGAAGATGGACATATTTGGTGGGAAATCAAGAATAACCAAAATGATGTAGATTGAAATGAAGAAGGGATGCAGATTTGAATCTGCATCCCTTCTTCATTCATGAAACACTCTTCCTCAGCAATTTATTCCGGATAATATCAAACATTTCCTTGGGCTTAGACATTTCTTCCTCTATTTCTGAATTAAGCCAAAAGGAAACACCAGATTCTAAGGCAATGAAAAATAAAAAAATGGCTACAGCCCACCAGATGATGAACATAAGTCTCCGCTCCTTCTCTCTTCTTTCTGCCTACTGAATCCTACGGTCCGTCCAACTCTTTCAATGTTTATATTCCTTTTTCCGCAGATGTTTAAACCTAAAAAGCAAGGATGAATGACATACATTATACTACATTTTTCCTAAAAAAGGTAAATGAATTGGAACTATTTACAACTAGTTCATTTTTATCATTTTCACCTTCATGGAAAAAGAATGCTAAATCCTTGCTAAGGTTACACTAGAAAAGGTGCCAGAGGACGGCACCACTAACTTCGGTGCGGAGGGATTAAACTTATGGACATTCGTGAAGGATTAATTCCAACAGCGTTGGGCACAGCCGTGACAGCTGCGGGTTATGCAATGAAGCAGACCCGGGGTTCAAACAAAATGGTAGCTAATACGGTTTTTGGTTTCGGTTTGGCACATGTTGTATTAGGGGTCATTGATCTTGTAGAGCATCGGAGATAGTAAAAAAAGAGGGCGCAATAAAGCGCCCTTTTTTCTGTGCATTCGAGGTCCTTAACATGATGAAAATTACAACCAAAAAAAGCCGGTATAAAGGGGAATCCCCTTTTAAGCCGGCTTGAACTTTTTATTTTTCCATCCATTCGGTATGGAACGTTCCTTCTTTATCAATGCGTTGATAAGTATGAGCTCCAAAATAGTCACGTTGAGCTTGAATCAGGTTAGCTGGCAGCGTTTCTGTGCGATAGCTGTCGAAATAGGCAAGTGCTGATGATAAGCAAGGAACCGGAATTCCGTTCATCACAGCCGTTGACACTACCTCACGTAAAGCTCCTTGATAGCTTTCGACGATCCCTTGGAAGTATGGATCTAGAAGAAGATTGTTCAAGTTCGCTTCACGATCGTACGCTTCCTTGATTTTTTGGAGGAATTGTGCACGAATGATACAGCCGCCACGGAAAATCATCGCGATTTCCCCATATTGCAAGTTCCAGTCATTTTCTTCTGATGCTGCTTTCATTTGTGCAAATCCTTGTGCATATGAACAGATTTTGCTCATATAAAGTGCTTTACGGATATTTTCAATCAAAGCCTTTTTGTCGCCTGTAAATGATTCGGCTTTTGGACCACGAAGGATTTTACTCGCTTCAACACGCTCGTCCTTGATTGCTGAAATAAACCGTGCAAACACGGATTCCGTAATGATTGGAAGCGGAACACCAAGATCAAGCGCACTTTGACTTGTCCATTTCCCTGTACCTTTTTGGCCAGCTTTATCTAAAATGACATCGACCATCGGCTTGCCGGTTTCTTCATCATATTTTTTGAAAATATCAGCAGTAATTTCAATTAAATAGCTATCAAGTTCCCCTTCATTCCATTCAGTAAAGACTTCATGGAATTCTTCAGCAGATAGTCCAAGGAGATTTTTCAGAAGGAAATAAGATTCGGAAATCAATTGCATGTCCCCGTATTCAATACCATTATGTACCATTTTAACATAATGACCTGCCCCATCCGGTCCGATATACGTACAGCAAGCATCACCATCGACCTTAGCTGAAATATCCTTCAAGATCGGTGCAACAAGTTCATATGCTTCTTTTTGACCACCAGGCATGATGGATGGACCTGTTAGAGCTCCTTCTTCCCCTCCTGACACGCCTGTACCGATGAAATGGATGCCAAGCTTGCTTAATTCCTCATTGCGGCGCTGAGTGTCCTTGAAGAAGGTATTCCCTCCATCAATAACGATATCACCTTTTTCAAGTAACGGTTTTAATTGCTCGATCGTTGCATCCGTTGCCGCTCCGGCTTTAACCATCAATAAAATTTTGCGTGGCGTTTCCAAAGAATTGACGAATTCTTCAAGCGTATAAGCGGCTGTTACGTTTTTGCCTTCCGCTTCCTTCATCATTTCGTCCGTTTTTGATCCTGAGCGATTATACACGGAAATTGAATATCCCCTGCTTTCAATATTAAATGCAAGGTTCTTGCCCATTACGGCTAGTCCGATAACGCCAATCTGTTGTTTTGTCATGCTTCATCTTTCCCTTCTCTATATCTTTACACAGCTTGTACGCTATTCTTTGTCAAAAGAAGGATCATTCCTCCTGGATTGCCCAAAGAAATCTTTGCTGAAGCTAGTGTCTGTTCCAATTGAACGGTTTTTCAAGGGTAATCCCTTTTTAATAATATTTTCTCCGTACTTATTTTGCAAGTGTTCCATCGCTTCATACAGAGGTTCTTTTTCTGCATCCTCTTGAAAGGAGAAAATATCCAGTTGCTTGAAGGCCGACTCTTTTTCGATGACATCATAGGCCGTGACACCAAGAAGCCTGATTCCTTCCCCATTCCAATTTTTCATAAAGAGATCGATAGCTCCATCCAAAATATCCTTTTTTTCAAAAACAGGATTAGGGACCGTTCTGCTTCTCGTTATTGTGCGGCGGTCTTTGTAACGGATCGTCACACCTATTTTTTGACCAAGCAGGCGTTTATTTCTCAAACGGACGGCTACCTTTCCGGAAAGCTTATCCAATACACCTATCAGTTCTTTTTGATTGGAGGAGTCATGCGGAAGAGTTGTCGAGTTTCCAATGCTCTTATGCTCAAAAATCGCTTCGGGATCCACTGCCCTTGGGTCGATTCCATTAGCCCTATCTTTCAAACGGATGCCATTGATCCCTAGAAGCTGTTTAAGTTGACTATCATTGGCGTGTGCAAGGTCCCTGATCGTCATTATCCCGATAGTTTGAAGCTTTTCCGAGGTCTTATCCCCGATGCCATGCATTTGGTCCACTTGTAAAGGCCAGAGCTTTTCCGAAATGTCCCGTTTCCTTAACACGGTGATTCCCATTGGCTTTTTCATATCAGAAGCAGTTTTGGCCAAAAATTTATTAGGGGCAATCCCGATGCTGCAAGGGAGATCCATCGTATTAAAAATTCTTTCCTGAATGCTATTGGCTATATCTAAAGGCGAACCCAATTCGGCGCATTCACTAATATCCAGATACCCCTCATCTATCGAAACCGGTTCAACCATCTCTGTATATTGCCTTAAAACATCAAAAATAGCCAGTGATGCCTTTCGATAACGCTCGAAATTCGGTTTCTGAATGATTAATTGAGGACATAGTTTTTTCGCCTGCCAAATCGGCATGGTCGTTTTAACCCCGAACTTCCTCGCCTCATAGCTGCAGGTGACGATTATGCCCCTTCTTTCTTCAACATTGCCTGCAATGGCAAGCGGTTTGCCTTTTAATGAAACATCATATGACATTTCTACTGAAGCATAGAAACTATTCATGTCTACATGGAGAATGACCCTGCCATTTTTGGGATACATGTCCTTCATGTTTGACCGTCACATCCTTGTAAAATTAAAAAATACCGGATAATAGGCCCAATAAAAAACCACTTCTATTAAGGTACCCCTATTTATCTTTGGTAACCACGTTGAAAGATGCTTCCACTCCAAGAAAAACAGCCATCATGTCATTGATGACTGTAAATATATTCCTTCAATACTGTTAACACCTTGGCAAATATATACGAGTTTTTGCTGATAAATGATCGTAATCAAACGGCAACACCTTGAATATATTCGATAAAATCAAGATTTCACGTGTTCCTGGACAATAGTTTGATGGAGAGGATATCCGTCTTTATTGCAATCCACCTTTGACCATCATAGCCGGGAGCTGATTTACCTAGTTGCAGGATATCCCGGCAAGCAAGGCATCAGGCCTTTCGATGGAAACATGAATTCAATCGGCAAGGCATATTCATCGTCATTCTGCAAGAAATACGTCAGCCATTTTCGATTTACTCAGGAAACTCCCCTCCATCTCCCTGTCATATTTCGGGTGATTATTCCCCTGATACTTCTTTGATGATAGTGACAACCATTTCAGCTAGCTTGGTTAATTCCTCAACTGGGATTCTTTCATTCGTAGTATGGATATCTTCATAGCCCACTGCGAGATTGACAGTAGGGATGCCAAAGCCAGCAATGACATTCGCATCGCTTCCTCCGCCGCTTTTAACCAGCTCGCAAGGACGGCCGATTTTCTCTGCTGCCTTTCTTGCGATTTCGACTACATGATCACCAGCACCATATTTAAAACCAGGATACATGACGTTAACTTCAACTTCAGCACGTCCGCCCATTTCAATGGCTGCAGTCTCGAATGCCTCTTTCATTTTCGCTACCTGTATTTCCATTTTTTCAGGAATCAAGGATCTTGCTTCTGCAAGGATTTCAACATGGTCACAAACAATATTGGTTTGCTGTCCCCCCTGGAAACGTCCGATATTAGCTGTCGTTTCCTCGTCGATTCTGCCTAATGGCATTCTAGAGATTGCTTTGGCAGCGATCGTAATGGCCGAAACGCCTTTCTCAGGAGAGACACCAGCGTGAGCAGTCTTCCCTAAAATGGTTGCAGATACTTTCGCCTGAGTAGGTGCAGCAACAACCACATTGCCCACTTTTCCATCACTATCAAGTGCAAAACCGAATTTAGCCGTTACAAGGGAGCGATCCAATGCCTTTGCCCCTACCAAGCCAGATTCTTCACCGACTGTAATGATGAATTCGATTGTACCATGTTCGATATTCTGTTCTTTCAACACTTTAAGCGTTTCTAACATGACCGCTAATCCAGCTTTGTCATCCGCACCTAAAATGGTCGTTCCGTCTGACACTATGTATCCATCTTTGATGGAAGGCTTGATTCCGTTCCCAGGTACAACCGTATCCATATGGGAGGTGAAATAAATGGTATCTACGCCTTCTTTATTTCCTTTTAAAGTACATATTAAATTCCCTGCACCATGACCGGTAACTGCTGTTGTATCATCTTCAAAAACCTCTACACCCAGTGCCCCCAATTTTTCTTTCAGCACTTTGGCGATGGCTGCTTCATTTTTCGTTTCGGAATCAATCTGCACCAACTCCATAAATTCACTAACTAAACGTTCTTCATTTATCATAAAATAAAACCTCCAAAAAAGTTTTCCTCTTTAATTATACTTCTAAAAGCGGCGCCCCGGCAAATAATGTGAAAAGGAAGACCCCAGAATGGCATGCTGGTCATTTCCCTGCCAATAGGTCGTTTTAAAAAGGTGAATGTTGACTTATAAATGGTTTCTTTAAAAATGATATCTTCCCCAGTATGGAAAAGAGCCCAAAACAGATAGTTTGGGCTCCTTGCAATGTTGGATCACAACGGGATATTTCCGTGTTTTTTCCATGGTCGGGTTTCTTTTTTGTTGCGCAGCATATCAAGTGATTGAATGATTTTAATCCTGGTTTCACGGGGATCAATAACATCATCCACCATTCCAAGACTTGCGGCAACATATGGATTGGCGAACTTCTCACGGTATTCTTCAATTTTAGCTGCACGTGTCGCTTCCGGATCTTGGCTATTTTGAATTTCACGGGCAAAAATGATATTTGCCGCTCCAGCAGAACCCATTACCGCGATTTCAGCATTCGGCCATGCAAACGTAAGATCCGCACCGATGGATTTACTATTAAGAGCCACGTAAGCTCCTCCGTATGCTTTACGCAGAATGATCGTCAATTTTGGTACTGTTGCTTCCGAATAAGCATATAGCAGCTTTGCACCGTGGCGAATGATCCCGCCATGTTCTTGTTTAACGCCAGGGAAAAACCCTGAAACGTCTTCAAACGTAATTAGCGGAATGTTGAATGAGTCACAGAAACGAATAAAACGGGCAGCCTTATCTGATGAATCAATATCAAGTCCCCCAGCCAATACCTTTGGCTGGTTACATACAAGCCCCACTGATTTCCCTTTGATACGCGCCAAGCCGACCACTATGTTTTTCGCAAAACCCTCTTGAACTTCCATAAAGGAACCCTCATCGACAACTTGCTCCAATACTTTCCGAACATCATATGGACGGATCCCTTCATAAGGGACTACATCCGTTAAGTCCGGACGGTAGTCATCTTCATCGTCGGCTTCCAAAACAGGCGGCTTCTCTTCATTATTTTGTGGAAGATAACTCAGGAGACGTCTAACGTCCGCCAATACTTGCTCCTCAGATGCTCCCTTGAAATGGGCATTACCGCTTATGGTATTATGTACTGTCGCTCCACCCAATCCTTCAGATGAAATCTTTTCCCCTGTAACCGTTTCAATGACTTTAGGACCTGTTATGAACATTTGGCTCGTTTTTTCAACCATGAAGACAAAGTCGGTTATGGCCGGGGAATATACGGCTCCACCTGCACAAGGTCCCATAATAACCGAAATCTGCGGAATGACCCCTGAATAAATGGAATTCCGGTAAAAAATTTGGCCATATCCGTCAAGCGAAACCACACCTTCTTGAATACGTGCGCCACCAGAATCGTTCAAACCTATGAAAGGGGCTCCATTTTCCGCTGCCAAATCCATAACATTGGCAATTTTCAGAGCATGCATTTCACCGAGTGCGCCGCCAAAAACAGTAAAATCCTGTGAAAACAGATAAATGTCACGGCCGTTGACCTTTCCGTAACCGGTGACAACCCCTTCTCCTGGCCCTTCTTCCTTTTCCATGCCAAAATTGGTATTACGGTGTTTGATAAAAGGATTAAGCTCTATGAAAGTACCCGGATCAACTAAAAGTTCAATTCTTTCCCTTGCAGTAAGTTTGCCCTTTTCATGCTGCTTATCGATTCTTTCTTCACCGCCGCCCATTTCCACTTTGCGGCGTCTGTCATATAGGTCATTGATCGTATCGTATATGTCTGTCATTCCTGCTCCTCCTTTGATAATGCTTGTTCACAAAGCTCATATAATACACCCGCGGTAGACTTGGGATGAACGAAAGCAACATCCGCATTGTGCGCTCCCTTTCTTGATGAATCATCAATCATGCGCAATCCAGATTCTTTGATTTCTTTTATTCTCTCTTCGATGTCATCGACGCCAAGTGCCACATGATGAATCCCTTCACCGCGTTTTTCGATGAATTTGGCGATTGGGCTTGCCGGTGACAACGCTTCCAACAATTCCAAACGGGTATTGCCTGCCAGGATGAAGGCCACTTTCACTCCTTGGCTCCCAACTGTCTCGATTCCTTCAAGTTTCAATTTCAACGTTTCCGTGTAAAGTGGCAAGGCTTCCTCCAGTGACTTGACGGCAATACCTATATGGTCGATATTTTTAATCATCATAAAAACCCCCATGCTATGTATTATTGGATGACTCCATTAAAATACTACTAATCTTGCATTAAAGCCTTTTAAGATTCGGAATAATATGAACATTATACTTTTACTTGTTTCTACTAAATGTTCAAGTTAAAATAAAATCAATTAAACTGTTTTAAGGGAGAGAGCATATGGGAAACAAGAAAATTAGAAAAATCGTCGTGTATTTAATGCTTATCTCAATGTTATTAACGAGCTTATTATCAGGTATCGCATTTCTTTTGTAATAGAACCGTAGTAATTGGGAGGGGAGCAAAGCTTCCCTCTCTTTATTTTATCGCTCCATTTTTCTTTGCCAACGTTTTGAAATCCTCGTTCGATATGGTGATTAACACTTTAGTGCCGATGGGGAC
Source organism: Bacillus sp. B4EP4a (assembly GCF_006680105.1). Taxonomy (NCBI): domain Bacteria; kingdom Bacillati; phylum Bacillota; class Bacilli; order Caryophanales; family Bacillaceae; genus Bacillus; species Bacillus sp. B4EP4a. The sequence continues at coordinate 90,886 of NZ_VHIK01000028.1, read as the reverse complement.
TTTTTCGTACAAACGCTCTACATCGGATTTAAGCATCCGTACACAGCCATTTGAAATGTATTTACCAATTGATGATGGCTGATTCGTACCATGAATGCCGTAAATCCTCCCATCGGTATTTCGTGCATCGAATCCAATCCACCGCGACCCCAGAGGGTTCCTGGGATCGCCGCCAGGAATATTTTTTTTCCGGTAATATGGATTGACTGCTTTTACTTTGACCGTGAAAATCCCTTCGGGTGTAAGTTCCTGACTCTTTCCCGTACCGACCGGCAGAATCTCCTTGACCTCATTATCATCAATAAACGCCAATTTATTGTTAGCTTTATTGATGATGATAAACGGATCGCCAGGCATAACCGATTGAGGTTGGGCTTGTACCTGCAACGGCCACAAAGGTAGCATAAGCAACAAAGAAAGGATCCATTTCATTTGTATCAATTCCTTCACTTTTTTGCTTAGTTTAAGCCAAGTGCCTCTTTTTCATTCGGTTGCTGTTCAGCTTGGGTAGTCCCTTGAAGGAATGCTTCAACAATAAATAACGCTCCATTTCCTTCATGAGCTGCAGTAATGCGGCCCTGGATTCGAACTCTTCCCGTGTCTGCGGCAGTGCCATTCCCCTAAAATGAATCTCCATTTCTTCAAGTTTCTTCAGATAAAGGATGGCCGTATTTTGTGGGTGGACGTTTTCTGCTAAATCTTCTATAAAATCAGCCACTATCCCGCTTTGCTTGACGACCAGTGGAATATTCGTGACCAGGGGCAGAATTCGTTCAATTATTTCAAATTGCTTTTCACGCATTTTGAAATAATGGTAATACAGGTCTTCTTCCCTTAAAAAATGATTTTCCACGTCCCTGAAGGCAAGGCTTTTGGCTTGATTAAGAAGATTGGCTGTTTCAGTGATTTCCTTACCATCCCATGTGTGATCATTATCCCTTAAATAGCGGACAATTCCCATCAAGATCGCACTAAAGTTCGTTTCGATGCTTTCCTGGTAGGCCAGCAGTTTGTCATCGACACTGGGCATGTACAGATTCATGACAAGCGCCACTCCAACTCCAACTGCGATTAATATCGTTTCATTGATCAGCAGGGAAAAAGTGATGTCACCCGCCCCGTATAGATGCATGATGATGACGCTGCTCGTCACAATCCCCTCATTAATCTTCAAGGCAACAGTCGTTGGAATGAAAATCAAGAGGATCAAACCTATTATCAGCGGATGGAATGCGATGAAATGAAAGAATAGGGTTGCATAGGCCATTGCGATCAAACAAGCTAAAAACCGGTGCCAGGAGGCATACACCGACTTCTTTTTTGTAACTTGAATGCATAAGATCGCAATTATTCCCGCAGCAGAGAAATACTCGAGATTAAGCATTTGTGCAATAATAATTGCCAGGGTAGCCCCCAAAGCAGTTTTAATCGTCCTGTATCCGATTTTAAACATTGTTATGTATCACCTGGCTCTTTCTCTATCTATTATAATACTATCAGGAAATCAGATATTTTCACAGTCCTTTGCGAGTTAAATTTCCAATTTTTCTAAATACATTCACGCAAAAATACGTTATAGGAAAAAAATAAAAAAGGTAACCTAAACGTTACCTTTTTTCACAATTATATACTATTTTCTATAGCTTATAAAACTTTTTCCAAGAAGTCTTTTGCACGCTGGCTTTTCGGATTGGAAAAGAATTCTTCCGGAGCACTTTCCTCAACGAGCAGACCCCCGTCCAGGAATAGTACACGATCGGCCACTTCTCTGGCAAATCCCATTTCATGCGTTACGATCAGCATGGTCATCCCCGTATGTGCCAGTGACTTCATAACCTCGAGCACTTCTTTTACCATCTCGGGATCAAGCGCTGAAGTCGGCTCATCGAAAAGGATTACTTCCGGGTTCATTGCCAATGCCCGTGCAATCGCGACCCTTTGTTTTTGCCCGCCTGACAGACGATTCGGATAAGCCGATTCTTTATCGGACAAACCGACTTTATTCAAGAGCTCACGAGCTTGTTTTACAGCCTCGGCCTTTGATAGTTTTTTCACCTTCATAGGTGCATATGTCAGATTCTCCAGTACGGTTTTATGTGGAAATAAATGAAAATGCTGAAATACCATTCCGACATTTTCACGCACTTTCATGATATTGGTCTTTTTTTCAGTGATGATTTGATCTTTAAACCTGATTTGACCATCAGTTGGAATTTCAAGCATATTGATGCAGCGTAAGAAAGTTGATTTTCCCGAACCGGAAGGACCGATGATCGCTAACACTTCACCCTGCCCTATCTCGGTGCTGATTCCTTTTAATACCTCGAGCTTACCATAATTTTTTTTGAGTCCATCAATTTTAATCACTGCGTCTCATTCTCCTTTCAATCACTTTGCCTAAGATGGTGAGAACCATGACCATCACATAATAAATGAGGCCGGCAAATAATATCGGCTCGAAGAATTTATATGTCTCACCGCCGACAATATAAGCACGGCGCATGATATCCCCTAATCCAATAATTGTGACAACGGCTGATTCCTTCGTTAAGGAAATCAATTCGTTAACAAGGGACGGCAGGATATTCTTGATGGCCTGCGGAAGGATAATATTAAGCATCATCCCTGAATAGGGAACCCCAAGTGCAAGCGAAGCCTCTCGTTGGCCTTTATCGACAGCTAAAATGCCTCCCCTGATAATTTCAGAGATGTATGCCGCTGAATTTAGCCCGAATGCTAAAAATGCTGCTTGGAACGCTTCGATTTGAATCCCTAATATTTGTGGTGAACCAAAATATATCAGCATTAATTGCAGCACCAAAGGGGTACCGCGAAAAATGGATGTATAAAAGTCAGCAATCCAATTTAAGGGCTTGATTCTGCTGATTTTAAGTATAGATAATAATATTCCCAAAACAAATCCGATTACTGCCGCTACCGCTACAACCTTTAATGTAGTCGGTATCCCCTCCAGGATATATGGAAGGGAAGGTATAATCCTTTCAAATTCCAGATTCACTCCATTCATCCTCTCTTATGAAGGCCTTTATCTTAGGTCCTTCCTCCTGCTTCATTTTAATAACAATAAAGCGCGGAAAAACGTTCAGAAGGCATACTAATCTCTTCTGAACGCTTTTCATCTCTCTGTATTATTCAGTTTCACTGCCACCGAACCATTTTAATATTAATTTTTCCATTTCACCATTTTCCATCATTTTTTTCAACTCGGCATTGAATTCTTCAGTTAACTTGCTTCCTTTTTGGAAAGCGATTGCCGAACCGGCATCTTGTTCACCAGATGCAATCAAATGGCCCACCAATTCTTTATTATCTTTCAAGTAGCCTTTTGCCACAGTATCTTCCATGATCACGGCATCAAAACGTCCTGTTGACATTTCTTGAACAACCTCAGGAATACGATTCCGTTTTTCAACTTTCATCCCGATATCTTGGGATTTATTCAAGTCATTTGCCAATGTCTCCTGAATGGATGCAAGCTGTACGCCTACGGTTTTCCCTTTTAAATCTTCAACAGTTTTGATTTTACTGTCCTTTGTCGTGATGATCATGTTTTTAGCTGTATAGTAAATATCACTGAAATCGACTGATTGCTCACGTTTTTCTGTTGGAGTCATTCCAGAGATAACGAAATCGACCGATTTATTTTCCAGAGCAGGCACAAGACTATTAAAGTCAATGTCCTTCACTTGAACCTCATAACCTAATTTTTTTCCGATTGCTTTAGCGATATCGATGTCAAATCCTTTGATTTCATCACTTTTAGATGTTTCAACATATTCAAATGGCGGATAATCCGCAGATGTTCCCATTACCAGGACCTTTTTGTCTTCTGTACCAGCTGTGTCCTTATCTTCTTTCCCGGATGTTCCGCATGCTGCTAAAATACCTACTAATAAAACAGAAGTAAGCAACAATGCTAACTGCTTTTTCAACTTCATTATTATTCCTCCAAAATGATATTTTCAATTCTCTTGTTATTGAATTTGGTTTAGTTAAAATTTGAATAACTAATATTCATACACTAATGTGTATTTTAACACACTCTTATAATTATTCAATAACGTAAATAATAGATTTATTTTTCAGAATATTGCTATAATTTCATTTCTAAGTTCCGCGCTTTGAGCTCCAAAGGGAATATATCGGCATCCTTATCTATCTTCTTTCCTAAATGCCCCTGACTTATGCAAAATCATGAATAAAAAAAACCGCCGAAAGGGCGGTTTTTTTTAGCTATGGCTATGGGCTTACACTTCTTCGCAATATTGATCGAAGTAGTCTTGTAATTTTTCTACTACAGACATCGGGTGGTGCCCTTCAATTTCATGACGCTCTATCATGGTGATGATTTTTCCATCCTTCAGCAATGCAAATGATGGGGATGACGGCGGATACCCTTCGAAATAATCACGGGCTTTCTCCGTCGCCTCTTTATCTTGCCCAGCAAAAACGGTTACAAGCTGATCTGGACGTTTATCATTATGGATTGCATGAGCAGCTGCAGGTCTAGCAATTCCCCCAGCGCAGCCACAAACGGAGTTTACCATAACAAGTGTCGTTCCTTTTTGTGCAAATACTTCCTCTACTTCCTCGGGAGTAGTCAATTCTGTATATCCAGCAGTCTTTATCTCATCGCGAGCCTGTTTGACTACGTCGTTCATTAAAAAATTAAAATCCATATTCATGGCATTTGCTCCTTCCAAGTTTTCTCTTCAATCCTATCATAACAATTGCCACTTCGTGATTCAATAAATTTACCTGTTAAACCGCATAAACCGTTCCGAACATGTTTAAATAGAAGCGAGAATCACGTGTGAAACCAACAGGACTTACAAAAGGATGGGGCATGCTAGGAGACATTCCACGCTGCCCCATCCTATTTCTTTTTTAATTTGATTTAAATGTTTCTGTAAAAGATTCAAAGGCCTGCTTAACAGCAGCAGTGACCGTTTTATTCCCTGACATCACTTGATTCTCGAGTATAGGGAGAAGACCTTTGACGGTTTCATTTTTATAAAACATCGTTTTAAGCTGGTGATCAATCAATGAATAAAGCCATTCCTTAGATTGCATTCTTCTCCGTTCTTGAAAAACACCCGCTTCCTTGGTCATATCGGAAAATTCATTCAATACATCCCAAAGCTCAGGAATTCCTTTACCGGTTATGGCGGAACAAGCATATGCCTTCCCTGCCCATCCCTTTGTTGCTGGCTGAAGGAAGTGCAAGATTCTGCTATATTCGGACTTCGTCCTAATCGCCAGCGGAATGTTCTCTCCGTCGGCTTTATTGACCACAATTCCGTCCACAAGTTCCAGAATCCCTTTTTTCATCCCTTGTAATTCATCTCCGGCACCTGTTAGGACAAGGAGCATGAAGAAGTCGACCATACTTCGAACTATGGCTTCACTCTGACCGACACCGACAGTTTCTATCAGTATCACATCAAATCCTGCCGCTTCACAAAGCAACATCGTTTCCCTCGTTTTGCGGTGAACTCCGCCTAGAGTGCCTTCGGATGGTGAGGGTCTTATGAAGGCATGGGGGTTTCTTGCCAATTCCTCCATCCTTGTCTTATCACCTAGTATACTTCCGCCATTGATCGAAGAGCTTGGATCGACGGCTAGAACGGCAACCTTATGGCCCCTGTCACATAAGTAGGTTCCGAACGTCTCGATAAAGGTACTTTTTCCGGCACCGGGCACTCCGGAAATCCCGATACGAATCGAGCTCCCTGTATGAGGAAGGATGGCCTGCAATAATTCCTGTGCATGATCTAAGTGGTGGGATGCATTGCTTTCAACCAATGTAATCCCTTTAGCTAGCTTGGCCCTGTCCCCTTTTATGATTCCCTCTTTAAGTTCATGGACCGGTATGTTTACATTATGTTTTTTGACGAATTTGCTTTTTGAAGGTTTGTTTTGGCTGGCTGCTAATTCCACACCTGGCTTTAATGAAGAAGCAAAACCTTCCTGATTGTTAAGATCGACCCATTCCGGCCTCTTGTCTTCACTCATTATTGGGCCACTTCCTCATATCCGAGGCGATTGTATATTTCCTGAAGCACTTTCTTCGCTGCCTGTGGAATGACCGTACCAGGTCCAAAAATGGCTGTAGCCCCATTTTCCATTAGGTAATCATAATCCTGTGCAGGGATGACGCCGCCTGCGATCACTATAATGTCCTCACGGCCCAAGTTCTTCAGTTCCGTCATAAGCTGCGGCAACAAAGTTTTATGGCCGGCAGCAAGGGAACTCATTCCGACAACATGCACATCATTTTCCACGGCTTGGATGGCGGTTTCTTTCGGTGTTTGGAATAATGGACCGATATCGACATCATAGCCTAAATCCGCAAACCCCGTTCCTACTACTTTAGCTCCACGATCATGACCGTCCTGACCCATTTTAGCCATTAACAAACGCGGTCTTCTTCCTTCATTTTCAAGGAACTCTTCCGTCATGCGGACGACTTCCTCAATTTCCGCTTCTTTTGAGTATGCCGAGCTATATACGCCGCTGATAGAACGGATCGTTGCTTTGTGACGTCCAGCCACCTCTTCGATCGCATCGGAGATTTCACCTAATGAAGCCCGTACTCTTGCAGCTTGCACAGCCAGTTCAAGAAGGTTACCTTCGCCAGTTCTGGCAGCCATGGATAGCGCTTGAAGAGCTTCATCCACCCTTGCCTGATCACGTTTCGCTTTTAATTCGCTTAAACGCTTAAGCTGACTTTCGCGAACTACTGTATTATCAATCTCCAGTATTTCAATAGGATCTTCTTTTTTCAAACGATACTTATTGACGCCTACGATCGTTTCATCTTGAGAATCGATTTTAGCCTGACGCTTTGCAGCGGCTTCCTCGATCCTCATTTTTGGAAGTCCGGTTTCAATTGCCTTCGCCATTCCTCCCAGACCTTCGATTTCTTCTATGTGAGCCCAAGCCCGTTCGATTAATTCATTAGTAAGCGATTCTACATAGTATGAACCCGCCCATGGATCGATTACTTTTGTGATCCCGGTTTCCTCCTGCAGATATAGCTGTGTGTTACGTGCAATGCGTGCCGAGAAATCAGTTGGCAGGGCAATGGCCTCATCCAATGCGTTCGTATGCAGGGACTGTGTATGCCCAAGTGCAGCCGCATGCGCTTCAATAAGGGTCCTTGCGACATTGTTAAACGGATCCTGCTCGGAGAGGCTCCAGCCGGAGGTTTGGGAATGAGTCCTCAATGCCATCGCTTTATTATTTTTCGGTTCGAATTGTTTCATCAGTTTTGACCAAATGAAACGAGCCGCCCTCATTTTCGCCACTTCCATGAAATAGTTCATTCCTACAGCCCAGAAAAATGACAGGCGTGGTGCAAATTTATCGATATCAATACCTGCTTTCATTCCGGTACGTGCATACTCAAGCCCATCCGCCAACGTATAGGCAAGTTCGATATCAGCCGGCGCCCCCGCTTCTTGCAGATGATAACCGGAAATGGAAATGGAATTGAACTTGGGCATATATTTGGATGTATACTCAAATATATCAGCTATGATTTTCATGGACATTTCAGGTGGGTAGATATACGTATTCCGAACCATGTATTCCTTTAAGATGTCATTTTGAATCGTGCCTGAAAGCTTATCCTGTGTTACGCCTTGTTCTTCAGCTGTCACGATATAAAATGCAAGGATGGGTAATACAGCACCGTTCATCGTCATTGACACGGACATCTGATCAAGCGGAATGCCGTCGAACAGGATTTTCATGTCAAGAATGGAATCAATGGCAACCCCCGCCTTCCCCACATCACCGACAACGCGCGGATGATCGGAGTCATAACCGCGGTGTGTCGCTAAATCAAAAGCAACTGAGAGCCCTTTTTGCCCCATCGCCAGATTACGCCTGTAAAACGCATTGGATTCCTCGGCAGTCGAAAAACCTGCATACTGACGTACCGTCCAAGGACGATTGACATACATCGAAGGATACGGCCCTCTTGTAAAAGGAGCGATGCCTGGCACACTTTCCATATGCTCCAAATCGCGATTATCTTCCTCAACATAAAGCGGTTTGATTTTTATTTGTTCATTTGTTTCAAACAGAAGATCCTCAATGTTTTTCCCAACTGCTTTTTCGGCTTCCTTTTTCCATGCTTCCACTGTACCTTTAATCTCAGACTTAGCAGGATTTATAGCAGAAAAATTCGGTTTTTTCATTTCAGTTCACCCCTAGCTTCTGCAATAATTCCGATAAAATGGCTATTGCATTCGTTTTAACATGGATAAAATCTTTGACTCCGGCTTCACTTAGTGTAATCTCCAATTCTTCTTGTTGCTTACCGGCACTATAAATAGTGATTTCAGGGAATTGCTTTTTAATTTCTTTAATGGTTAATGGCGCTAATTCCGAGTAGTCCGCATCACTGCCGCAAACACAATAGATAGGGAGCTTGGTCGCAGCTACATAATCGACTGCTTCCTCAACGGTTTGACACCCCTTACTGCCGATTGTTTCAATACCACCTGCTGCAGCAAGACTTTTTACGAAATCTGCACGAGGTTTATAGGATTTGAGATTTTTCAAATTAATCAAACCAATAGTTGGAGCCGTTCCACATAATTCTTTATACTTTTCACTGCGTAGCCTTATCTGTTCGAACTGAATGGATACCCGATCCAAGTCAAGCGGGGTAATGCCAACCGGCTTCTCCACTTTCATATATGACACATGGTTATTCCGTGTCGGGGTTTTAATCTTGTCAGCGGGATTCGGATAGACATTGGTTCCGATGATGCTTTCTTTTCTGAAGGCCGCATTTTGGACTCTGCCTTGGTAAACTTCAGCTATTTCTTTCTGAAGCGTGCCTTGTTTAATTAGCTCAAGAATCCCTCCAACTGCATCGATTTCAAGGAATTTCGCCCAAACCTTTTCAGCCAATTCATCCGTTAATTGCTCAACATACCATGAACCGCCAGCAGGATCGGCCACTGTTGTGATATTTGTTTCTTCTTTTAAAATCAAGTGAGTGTTACGGGCAATTCTTTCTGAAAAATCATCGGTTTCACCAGTTGCGTGTGTGAATGGATGAATTTGAAGATATTGAATGCCTCCAATAGCTGCAGCGAAAGCTTGATTTGTGGTTCTAAGAATATTGACATGCTGATCATAAAGCGTTTCTGTCAACTCGGAAGTAACGGCATGTATCGCCATTTTAAAATGGTCCGATGCCGTATCGAAAGCTTCTGCAAGTCCTGCCCAAAGCCTTCTGGCAGCCCGCAGTTTAGCGATGGACATGAAGTAATTTGAATCCAAAGCAAAAGAGAATACTATTTTTTCGGAAACCGAAGCAATAGAAAGCCCTTGTTTTTGACCTTCCAATAGATATTGGACAGCAGCCGATAATCCGTAAGCTATTTCTTGTACGGCATTAGCTCCTCCATTATGGTAGACTGCCGTATTAATCAAAACTGTTTTTAAATCCCTGCCTACATTCTGATAGTCTTGGATCGTCTTCAGCCAGTCTGCAAAATAGTTATCCGTATCTTCTGGCAGCTGACCGCAAATGAGCCATTCTGCAATGGGATCTTCAGCAATAACGCCTGTCAATTGGGTATTTTGTGCTTCGGCAACAGCTTTGAATTGAGGGAATAATCCTTTTTGTTTCCCCTTAAGGTCAATGAAAATCGGGATTTCTTTTAATGGGATATCCTTAAACAATTTTTCTGCCCTTGCGCCCTCGGCAAGCAATCGTGCAGGGTATGCCACGACATTTTGACCGCGCTTGAATGAAGCCTTCATCTTTTCATTTGCTTCTTCAGCCGTGATACCGCTTACAGGTTGAACGACAAGCCAAGGTTTTTCGTGATATCCCGTTGGGGACGTTCCTCGGGTGAAAGGGAAAAATCCTGGTAATTCAGCTACTTTTTCCGTTGAATCCGCCTTTTCTGTATAGAGCGGATGTAAAGTGATGCCCTCATATGTATTCGTTTTTAATTTTTCTACACTTTTCCCTTTTAAACTTGCTTCCGCAGCTTCTTTCCACTCTTCAAAAGAAGGCTTTGGAAAGGTTATGTTTTTTACATCTTTCAGTTCCATCTGTAATCGCTTTCTTATCTTCTGCCGCCTCATACGCCCTGTCCTTTCTTTGGGAGAACGAACGCTCAGTCAGTTTTGGATAAGAAAACCACCCTCCCGTCAATTTAATCTGGATTATACTAACATTCTACCATAATTTTCTTGAAATTTAAGACAATAGAAATTAGCAAATCTGTTATTAAGGAAACCACTAGCCTATTTCGCCTTTTTTTAAATCAAGTACAGTCTCTGATCTGTATTAGAACAGCTCTTAATAAAATAATAGCAAAAATAAAATTTTTGTCGATGTTTTTCTACGGAAAAGAGAAATGACAGAGTCTAAACTTTGGCGATCGACTTCGGCATACGCATCTTTCACCAAATCAAAAAGCAAGGGGGAATCAATAACTGCTGGACTAAATGATGATCAGGAACCACCATCATCCCATAGTTATGGTTTCTATCAAATTTTTTTAAAAAAAGGTGATTGGTACGGGTGTGTGAGACTCCAGCGGGAATAGCTTGTCCAAGGAGGGACCCCACAGGCGCCAAGGGCGGACCCGCCCGGGAAATCGAGTGCCTGGAGTTCCAACTAACGTTCAAATTGTACCAATCAAAAAAACTGTAGGCAAACTCGATTTTCATCAAGTTTGCCTACAGTCTGAAGGAATAACCTTCCGGCCTTCCTTTTCTTCATTTTAGTATATGGAAGTGTTATCTTTGGAAATCTTTTCGATGATTTCTTTAACCCTTGCAAGGAATCGTCCGCATACCAGTCCGTCCAAAACACGATGATCAAGTGATAAACAGAGATTCACCATATCTCGTACTGCAATCATATCATTTATGACCACTGGGCGTTTTACAATCGTTTCAACTTGTAAAATGGCCGCCTGTGGATAATTGATGATTCCCATGGACTGGACAGAACCGAATGAGCCAGTGTTATTAACAGTGAACGTACCACCTTGCATATCCTCTGCTTTTAACTTACCCGCCTTTACTTTGGATGCAAGTTCCTGTATCTCCCTTGCTATACCTTTGATTGATTTTTCATCGGCATTTTTAATGACCGGTACAAATAAGGCATCTTCGGTTGCAACGGCTATTGATATATTGATTTCTTTCTTTTGTATGATTTTTTCGCCTGCCCACATCGAATTGAGCTCTGGAAATTCCGTAAGGGCTTGAGCAACCGCTTTTACGAAAAAGGCAAAGTACGTTAAATTATAGCCTTCTTTTTGTTTAAACTCGGATTTAAGATTATCACGCAACTTCACCATATTACTTGCATCAACTTCCACCATCGTCCAAGCATGCGGAATTTCGTGCTTACTTTTCAACATATTGGACGCAATTGCCTTACGGATGCCGGTAACAGGTATTTCCTTGTCCCCAGCCACAGTCGGCACGTTTGTTACTGGACTGGTTTGACGATTAACTTGAGGGGCGATCTCTACAGGAGCTGAATCGGTTATTGCGGAAGGCTCCTCCGCCTTAGGAAGATTCCCTGATTCAACAAGTTTCAGTAAATCTTTACGGGTGATCCGTCCCTCATTCCCCGTTCCTTTAACTTTTGAAAGATCTATTCCATGCTCCTGGGAAAGTTTTAACACAGCTGGCGAATAGCGAGATTTCCTTGATGGTTCGGCCGACGCTTGCTGCACATCTCTTGTAACAGGTGCATCAGCATTTTCCTCACTATGAGAAACTTGCCCAGCATTTCCGTTATCCGTCTTTGCCGCTTCAACTTCAATCGAGCAAATGACTTCCCCGACTGCCAATGTTTGATTCTCATCCGCTTTCAATTCCTTGATGATGCCGGTGAAGGAAGAAGGAACCTCAGCATTTACTTTATCCGTCATCACTTCAGCTAGCGGGTCGTATTTCGTGACATGATCCCCAGGCTTCACAAGCCATTTACTGATGGTTCCCTCTGTGACACTTTCGCCTAGTTGAGGCATCTTCATTAATTCCATAGCCATAATTCGTTCCTCCTTCTTAACAGTCATTAATACTCGGCCAATTCCCTCATTGCTTTTTCCACTTTATCAGGATTCACCATAAATTGTTTTTCCATCGTAGGCGCATATGGCATGGCAGGTACATCAGGTCCGGCCAATCGTTTTACAGGGGCATCCAAATCAAAAAGGCAATGCTCGGCAATGATGGCTGCGACCTCACTCATGATGCTTCCTTCTTTATTATCTTCCGTAACCAGTAATACTTTCCCCGTTTTAGAAGCTGCTTCTATGATAGCATCCTTATCCAAAGGGTAGACCGTACGCAAGTCAAGAACATGTGCAGAAATTCCATCTGCAGCTAATTTTTCTGCTGCCTGAAGGGCAAAATGCACACAAAGGCCATAGGAGATGACAGTAATGTCTTCCCCTTCCCTTTTCACTTCCGCCTTACCGATGGGAAGTACATAATCTTCAGTCGGTACCTCACCCTTGATCAAGCGGTAAGCGCGTTTATGTTCAAAGAAAAGTACTGGGTCTTCATCGCGAATGGCAGCTTTAAGCAACCCCTTTACATCATACGGAGTGGAAGGCATCACAATTTTCAAGCCCGGCTGATTGGCAAAGATTGCTTCAACCGATTGTGAATGATAAAGGGCTCCATGAATCCCTCCTCCATACGGAGCACGGATAACCATAGGACAGCTCCAGTCATTATTAGAACGGTATCTAATTTTGGCTGCCTCTGAAACTATTTGGTTAATGGCAGGCATGATGAAATCAGCAAATTGCATCTCAGCTATCGGCCGAAGCCCATACATGGCGGCTCCAATTCCCACTCCTGCAATTGCAGATTCAGCGAGCGGGGTATCGATGACCCTGGCTTCACCGAATTGGTCGTATAAACCATTAGTGGCTTTAAAGACCCCACCTTTTTTTCCTACATCCTCTCCCAATACGAACACACGGGAATCACGTTCCATCTCTTCCCTCATTGCCATTGTCACGGCATCTATATAAGAAATCACTGGCATTCTATTACCCCCTTACTTTTGTGCATACACATGATTCATAGCACTTTCAGCCTTCGGATATGGAGCATTTTCAGCATAATCGGTTGCTTCGTTTACTATCTTCATGACTTCATCATTCATTTGTTTCTCAAGGTCATCATCCATGATTCCCACTTCTTTTAAATACGCTCCAAATGTCATTATCGAATCCTTCGTTTTGGCCTCGGCCACTTCGTCCGCAGTCCGGTAGCTACGGTCATCATCATCACTTGAATGAGGTGTAAGCCTGTATGAAACGGTTTCTACAAGTGTAGGGCCTTCTCCCCTTCGTGCACGGTCAGCCGCTTCTTTCACCGCTGCATACACTTCCAATGGATCATTGCCATCCACCGTTATTCCAGGCATCCCATAGCCAATCGCCCTGTCGGAAACATTTTCACACGATAGCTGTTTCTCAATAGGAACTGAAATCGCATATTTATTATTTTCACACATGAAAATGACCGGTAGCTTGTGCACACCTGCAAAGTTGGCCCCTTCATGAAAATCGCCCTGATTGGATGAACCTTCCCCAAACGTTACGAATGTCACCAAATCCTTACCTTCCATCTTCCCTGCAAGGGCAATTCCAACAGCATGCGGGACCTGTGTCGTTACAGGCGATGAACCAGTGACGATCCTATTTTTCTTTTGACCAAAATGACCAGGCATTTGGCGCCCGCCGGAATTGGGATCTTCCTCTTTCGCGAAACCTGAAAGCATCAAGTCTTTTGCGGTCATTCCGAAGGTAAGTACCACACCGACATCCCGATAATAAGGCAGTACATAATCCTTTTGCCGATCAAGCGCAAACGCAGCCCCAACCTGTGCAGCTTCTTGCCCCTGGCAGGAAATCACGAAGGGAATTTTCCCGGATCGGTTTAAAAGCCACATGCGCTCATCAATTCTGCGGGACAAAAGCATTGTCCGGTACATATCTAAAACCGTTTCCTCATTTAAGCCTAATTGTTCATGACGTTTTTCTACCATCATAAAACCTCCTGACCTTATTCTTTATGAATGAATGGCACGTCCATCGACAGCAAGGGCCGCCTCTCCGATTGCTTCTGAAAGACTTGGGTGCGGATGAATTGTCTTGCCTATTTCCCAAGGTGTCGCATCAAGCACTTTTGCAAGTCCGGCTTCTGAAATCATATCCGTAACATGTGGTCCGATCATATGAACGCCCAGTATATCATCCGTTCTCTTATCGGCGATGATTTTGACAAAGCCATCCGCTTCCCCGAATACAAGGGCCTTACCAACTGCACGGAATGGGAATTTCCCAATTTTAAGGTCATAGCCCTCCTTGTTTGCCTGTTCTTCCGTCAAACCGACACTTGCAGCTTCAGGGCTTGAATACACGCATTTTGAAATGAGCGAATAATCCAGCCGTTCCGGTTTTTGGCCTGCGATATGTTCAACGGCCGTAATGCCTTCATGGGAGGCAACGTGAGCCAATTGGAGACCGCCAATACAATCACCGATTGCATAGATATGTGATTCCTTCGTTTGGAAGAAGTCATTGGTTTCAATAAAGCCTTTTTCTTTCATAATTTCCGTATTTTCAATGCCGATCCCTTCAACATTTGCTGATCTGCCTACGGAAACCAGCATTTTTTCAGCTGTGAATCCCTCTACCGAACCTTTGACTTCTGCAGATATGGAAACTGAAACATCCGTTTTCAGGGTTTCAGGCAATACCTTCGCACCTGTAACGAATTTGACGCCTTTTTTCGTTAGGAGACGAAGCATTTCACTGGAAATATCATGGTCCTCAGTCGGGATGATTCTATCTGCATATTCCAGTACTGTCACTTCCACACCAAAATCATTGAGCATCGAAGCCCATTCAATGCCGATAACACCGCCGCCTACAATAATCATTGATTTTGGCAGGCTCTCAAGCTTTAGAGCTTCGTCCGATGTAAGCACCAATTCCCCATCAATCGCTAAACCGGGCAGTGTCTTCGGACGCGAACCGGTAGCAATGATGACATTCTGAGGAATGAGCATTTCATTTTCACTGCCATTATTCATTTCCACGGAAATTGTCCCAGGCATCGGTGAAAATATAGAAGGACCAAGTATACGCCCTAACCCTTCATAAACCGTTATCTTTCCTTGTTTCATCAAGTGCTGAACACCTTTATAGAGTTGATCGACCACTTTATTCTTTCTTTCCTGCACCTTAAGGAAGTCTACCTTTACATCCCCGGTAACAATACCGAATTCCTCACTTTTCACTGCAGTCTGATAAACTTCCGCACTCCTTAAAAGTGCTTTCGAAGGGATACAACCTTTATGTAGACACGTTCCGCCGAGCTTTCCTTTCTCCACGACAGCCGTTTTCAATCCTAATTGAGCAGCCCTTATTGCCGCTACATACCCGCCTGTTCCTCCTCCGAGGATAACGAGGTCAAATTCTTCAGCCAAAACCACTCCTCCTCACAAATACATACTATTTGTCACCATTTTTACTTGGCATATGTTTATTACGTTATCCATGTTGAAAATTCCTGTGTTTATTTAAAAAAACACAGGAATCTTTAGCTTGTAAAACTACAATCATTTTCTTCCATTCAAGATATGTTTTTCATTTTGCAAGAATTGGCTCCTTGAATTCCTCATGCGAGCAATTCGCTCCTCTGCCATCCTATCCGCTGCTTTATATGTTGGGATTTGATCGCGTTTTGCAATCTCGATGACTCTTTCAATTGTATCATAAACCGTTTCCACTTTCTTAAGGGCTCTTTCCCGATTATATCCTAAAAGCTCATCGGCCACGTTTATGACTCCACCTGCATTAATAACATAATCAGGTGCATATATAATACCTTTTTCATGAATTTGATCGCCATGAACAGGTTCCTTCAATTGATTATTGGCCGCACCTGCAATGACCTTCGCCTTGATTTGATTGATTGTATGATCATTTATGACAGCCCCTAACGCACAAGGTGCATAGATATCACAGTCTACTCCATAAATTTCATCAGGATTAACTGCAGTCGCCCCAAAGGATTCAACCGCGCGGGCCACACTTTCTTTATTGATATCCGTAACGATCAGCTGGGCGCCTTCCTCATGAAGGTGACGGCATAAGTTATAAGAAACATTCCCGACGCCTTGGACTGCAACCACCTTGCCTTCTAAGGAATCAGTTCCGAATGCTTCTTTTGCAGCAGCTTTCATACCGCGATATACCCCATAGGCAGTTACAGGGGAAGGATTTCCCGAAGAACCGAATGCAGGGGAAATTCCAGTGACAAAATCCGTCTCCTCATGAATGAGATCCATATCCTCAACCGTTGTACCTACATCTTCCGCTGTTATATAACGCCCATTCAGTCCTTGGATATACCTTCCGAATGCACGGAACATTTCTTCATTTTTATCCTTACGGGGATCGCCGATGATGACGGTTTTTCCCCCGCCTAAATTCAAGCCGGCAGCTGCGTTCTTATATGTCATTCCTCTTGAAAGCCTTAAGGCATCTTCAATGGCATCTTCTTCAGTTGCATACGTCCACATCCTAGTGCCTCCAAGCGCAGGCCCTAATGTCGTATCATGAATGGCAATAATCGCTTTCAAACCAGATTGTTTATCCTGACAGAATAACAATTGCTCGTAATCATACTTCTCAAGATATTTAAAAATTTCCATAAAGGAATCCTCCCTAGATGTTTTAATACATGTCAGATATGAGGACACTGTATTACTCCTCATTCTTACTTGTTACTACGTTCATTTTAAATAAAATCCGCTACTAGCATGATATTTTCCCCATGGGGAATGGTTCCCTTTAAAGATCCATGTACTTTTAAATATGCAAATAACATGCCAATAAAATACATAATGAGAGCCTTTTTATCCAAATAAAGGAGATGCTGGTTAATATGTTGGGCAACTATAGACTATAACAAATTCAAAAAAATTTCATGTTAGAAGTGGAGTCTCGCTTAAATTAAAATAAATCAGAAAATTCCACGCAGTTTTTTTCATAGTACGCAAATATTTGCGTGCAAAAATTTTCACAATTTTAGTTTTTCCATTTTGTAATATAGATTTCTAACTGAAATCCCCAGCGCTTTTGCCGTAAGTGTTTTATTTCCCTTGTGGGTATGGAACGCTTGCTGAATGATTTCGGCTTCATACTGGTCTATTATCTCCGAGAGCGGTTTCCCCGATACGTAGCCAGAAGGCTTCATTAATAATTTCTCCTGCTTTAATGGAATCTCTTCGATAAAATCCGGAATATGATGTATATCAATGACCGTCTCGTTCAATTTCATGAAAATGATTGCCCGTCCTAAGATATTTTCCAGTTCCCTGACATTACCCGGCCAGTTGTAAATTTGCATTTTATGTATAGCTGCTGCTGTAATTCCCTCTATGCTCCGTCCATACTCCTGATTGATTTTATTAATCAAATGCTCCGCCAATTCTCTCAAATCTTCTTTTCTCTTTCTTAATGGTGCAATGAAAATAGGCATGCGGTTCAGCCTGAAATACAAGTCTTCCCTGAATGATCCGTTTGCGATGGCCTGTTCAAGATTGATATTCGTAGCGGCTATCACCCGGACATTGATGGGGATCGGCTTCGTCCCCCCCACTCTGATGATTTCCTTTTCTTGTAATACCCGAAGTAATTTAGCTTGGATGTTGGCCGGCAATTCACCAATTTCGTCCAAAAAGATACTCCCTTGATTTGCCTCTTCAAAAAAACCGACCTTTCCCCCCCTGCTTGCCCCGGTAAAGGCTCCTTCATCATAACCGAACAGTTCACTTTCAAGTAATGATTCCGAGATGGCCGCACAATTTACCCGTACGAATTTATTGAATTTCCTATCGCTCGCATTATGTATGGCATGTGCAAATAACTCTTTGCCCGTCCCTGATTCCCCTCTTAATAAGACAGTAGCAGGTGTTCTTGCCGATAATTTCGCCTGTTCAATGGGAAGCTTCATCTCTTCGGAAGCCCCAATTATATCATCAAAGGAATATTTAGCCTGCAACGTCCGGATAATCTGTCTTGCCCGATTCAATTCGTGGGTCAAGGCTTGAATTTCCGATACATCATGAATGACGCCAACGCTCCCTTTCAGGCACCCATCCACAATGATTGGAGCAACATTCACGATCACTTCCTTATGTTTTGGGCCGACACGCATATTGACACCCCGAACAGGCTTTTTTGTTTGAAGCACTTTCATATGCATACTTTCACCTTCGTAAATATCGATGGAAGCCGGCTTACCGATCACTTGGGTCTTTGTTAAGCCGGTGATTCTTGTATATGCCGGATTGATCAAAAGCCCCCTGCCTTGATCATCCACAACAGATATGGCTTCATCACTGGATTGAATGATCGCCTGGAGCATCGTCTGTATCTCTTTTAAATCAGTGATCTGCTCTGCCAATTGTACAGCTTCCGTTTTATTCCTAAACACGGAAAAAGCCCCTATGATTTCCTTATCGGCATTCACAAGAGGTATCCTTGTCGTTATGAGTTCCATCCCATTGCTAAGGGTGATTTCCTGATTCACTTCTTTTTGGTTCGTTTGCATCACTCGCAGCAATCCAGTTGAAGGGATGAAATCTTTGATATGTCTGCCTATCACATCTTCGCGCTTTGTGTCAGATGCACGTTCCGCACTATCATTGAACATGATGATGAATCCTTCATGATCAATCACCACCATTCCTTCACTGGTCGTATTAAGGATCAAGTCCATTTTTGCCGAGGTATTTTCCAATTTACTTATTAATCGATTTTTCTCTTCAAATAACTTAGTCATAATGAGGGCGACACTTCCAGGAATGAGAATCGTTTGTTCGCCCATGTCCCTTTTTATCTTTTTATAGACAGATGGGTCTCCGGTCGTATCAAAAATGATGTCCAAATCCCGCTCCAATCCCATGCTCCAATCAGTCACTGTAGGAATCCTTCGTTCCTTTGCAGCAAGCATCCCTTCAGCGGATTCATTCGTATCAGCCATACAAACAATGGAGAATACTTCACTTTCCGATAGGAGTTTCAACACGGTTGTCCCTCCCACTCCTCCCCCTACTATCATGACCTTTTGCATGAGCCATCCCCCTTAAGATATAATTAACCCTTTTAATAGATCATTCCCTGCAATTTTTTTCATACTCCCAACCATTTTACCATATCGGTACCCTTTAAAAACAGCCGCCAACTCCCAGTCATTATCTAGATTCCCGAAACTTGACAAATAATTTATATCCTTTATCATTTTTTAAAGACGGAATTTTCGGAAGGGATTTGACCGCATGAAACGTTTAATCGCTTTTTTGATTCTTTTTATACCTGGTGCCTTTGCTGCCTATGGCATAAAAATAATGAGGGACATGGTGTTCGGTATTTTACAGCCTCCCTATCCATTCCTTTGGCTGCAATTTTTAATAGGACTGCTCATTACGATTGGCGGAATAGCCTTTATCGCCGGCTTCGTCCTTCATCGAGATCGAAAACAAAATAAGGTCCAAAGCAGGTTCACTAAATTTTAAACGTAAATAGAAGGTGCCATGTATCATATGGCACCTTCTTTCTTTATCTTGATTTCAATCCTTCTCTGATCCGTACGGCTGCCTCGGGAAAATCGGTAATGATGCCGCTGCACCCCAGTTTGAATAACCGCTTCATCTCTGCTTCTTTATTAATGGTATATGGCCGTACAGGAACACCCATACTCTCCGATGCTTGAATTAATGCATCAGGGGCAGCCCTGATATTTGGGTGGATTGCACTTCCGCCTATTGCCTTTGCATATATCCACGGCATGTATAGACAATCCCTATAAAGCGGTGCGGTTTCCAATTCAGGTGCCAATTGATGGCAATTGACCAAACTGTAATGATTGAATGAAGAAAGGATTACCCTTTCCTCCATTTCGTATGTACGGATGAGCCGGATGACTTTCTCTTCTAAGCCTGGATACAGAAAAAGCATATTTTTTAATTCAATATTGCAAAAAAGCTGATTATCGTAAAGCCAAATAAATAGTTCTTCAAGCGTCGGAATCTTTTCTTTACTCAATTTACCCTTATGGGTTGCAGAAGCATTAAGTGTTTTCAACTCCATCAAGGTCCGGTCTTTTACATACCCCGAGGCATTCATGGTCCGATCGAGCTTTTCATCGTGAATGATGACCACTTCTCCATCTTTCGAGAGCTGGACATCCGTTTCAATTCCGTCCGCCCCGACACGGGCAGCTTCTTTGAACGCCGACATCGTATTTTCCGGATGTGTTCCTGCAGAGCCTCGATGCGCAAAGATTAAGGTCATGATGAAACACCGCCTCTCTCAATAATTGTTATATCCCAATTTTATGAACAGAAACAGCAAATTATTTTTATTTAAATCAATCCTTCAATCAAAATGCAGGTGATTATTTTCTGGATAGAATGTTCCTTTCGCGATAATTGTTGGCTCTTTGATGCTCAGCTCATTTTGCAATACATGCATTAAAATCCCTTCGGAAATTCCTTCACTTTGAAGACTCTCTAAAATATTCCCCATAATTACTGAATGGTTCTCTTTCAGGTAGTTTTCTGAACAATTGAGTTTTACACTTGCGGACATTTTATCAGCCGCTATGTCCAACTCCGTAATCGTCCGTCTTCCCAATTGAATTCTTTCCCCGCTTGCCTCTGTCAGTGCATCCTTCAAGTCTTTGACGTTCTCAAGCATGATTTGCGAAAAATCCAATAGGATAGGATTCAACTGAAGAATGGAAAAGCCTTTTTGACAAACGGTGATAAAAACCATATCTTTATCCGCCTCCATTACAAAATGCTCATTTTTTTCATAAACCATTAACTCCCCTCTTTTCGCAGTGGTCATATATACCCATAATTATATATATATCTAAAAGTTAAGGAAAAGGGAGCTATATAACACCTACTTCGTCTAAAATGATTTGTACCGCTTTTTCACAAAACAAAAACGCCTTTTATTTATGGGATTTCCTTCAAAATCCAATAAATAAAAGGCGTTTAATTTTTTTTAACCGGCATAAAAAATTTGAAGTTGCCGATTAGAAAAAATCAAGAAGCAACTTCTTCCTGTCCTTTACCTCCAGACGGAGAGTTCCTATTTATATTTAGCGGCTCTAGCCTTTATATGGTCAATTGTTACCCTGAATCCTTATAACCGGTTTTTCCCTACCCCTGTCAAGAAGCTTTATGTTCGAGGCGCAGCTTATCGGCAACCATGGCAATGAACTCCGAATTTGTAGGCTTTGCCTTAGTCATGCTTACGGTATATCCGAAAAGAGATGATATGGATTCTATATTTCCACGGCTCCAGGCCACTTCAATCGCATGCCGGATAGCACGTTCAACACGGCTGGCTGTAGTATTGTATTTTTTTGCGATATCCGGATATAAAACTTTGGTGATAGAACCCAATAGTTCAATATCATTATATACCATTGATATCGCTTCCCTTAAATACAAATAGCCCTTAATATGTGCAGGCACTCCAATCTCGTGAATGATGCTCGTGATGCTGGCATCGAGGTTCTTCGGCTTGGATTCATTTTGGGGACGATAGCTAAATTGACTATGATTTTTTAAAACCGCCTGCCCTTTACTGCTTACCTGACGTATGTGATTGGCCAGATTTTCCATATCGAATGGTTTCAGGATAAAGTAAGACGCACCCAAATCAACAGCTTTTTTCGTTACATCTTCTTGACCAAAGGCAGTAAGCATAATCACATTAGGCATAGCACCCCGTTTTACTTCACGAAGTTTTTCAAGTACACCTAACCCATCTAAATGAGGCATGATAATATCGAGGATCAATATATCCGGATCAACGCTTTCAAGCATCCCCAAGCAATCTTGACCGTTATGTGCCACCCCAATTACTTCCATGTCTTCCTGTGCAGAAATGTATTCTTCCAGAAGGCCAACAAGTTCTCTATTATCATCTACAACGCACACCTTAATTTTTTTCACGCTTGATTTCCTCCTCAACTACAATTGGTCTTTTTTTCTATATGACTAAATTCTATTGTAATTGAACTTTTCGACAATGGAAACTAAATTCCTTTTATTTTTGAAAAAATATAAGGAATTCAATATTATTCTCCGGATATCTCTTGTTTTCGACTTCGTTTGCTATTCGAATAAAGCGATTGTCGAAAAATCTTCATATCGTTATCATTTTATCACATCGTTACAAAAAAACCTCTATTTTTTGAAGAAATCAAATTTAATTCCTACCCAAAACCTATGCTAACCATAACTTTCCATTAAAAAGGGGCATCCAAAAGGATACCCGGATTCTTAGCTTGCCTTTTCATAATTATTTTTGTCGTATATATTTATACCGGCTTCGTTTAACATCCATTCGATATGGACTCCATACCCACTTGTAGGATCATTAACGAATACATGGGTGACTGCACCGATTAATTTCCCATTTTGTATGATAGGACTGCCGCTCATACCTTGAACGATCCCACCTGTTTTTTGGAGCAATTCTTTATCCGTCACTTTTAAGACCATTCCTTTAATTGCAGGAAACTTCTGTGGTATGGAACTGACGATTTCGACATCGAATTCCTCCACTTCAGAACCATCCACCACTGTAAGGATTTTTGCTGGTCCTTCCTTTACCTCATGGGAAAGGGTGATGGGGAGTGGCTTGTCGTTAATTCCATTTTTAAAATCTTGATTTAATTTCCCAAAAATACCAAAGGGACTATTGCGATTGATATTTCCTATTTTTTCTTTATTAGAAGAAAAGCGTGCCAATTTTTCTCCGGGATCACCATTGCTTCCTTTTTCGATGGATGTGACCGTCGATTGAACAATCTGTCCGTCCTTAACAACAATCGGCTTTTTTGTATCCATATCGGATATGACATGTCCCAACGCCCCATATTTTTTTGAATCCGGGTGATAAAACGTCATCGTTCCGATACCAGCTGCCGAATCACGGATATACAAACCCAATTTGTAAGTTCCTTCATTCTTATCTTTTAGAGGTAATAGGGTACTGTGGAGCACTTCATTATCACGGTTAATGACAAGATTCAACGCCTCACCCTTTTCGCCTGCCTGCTGAACAAAAGGGGTTACATCCCCCATCTTCTTTATCGTCTGACCATTGATTTCTGTAATAATATCACCGATTTCAATTTTCGCTTTTTCTCCCGGTGATTTTTTCCCCTGCGCAGTATCAATAAGATGATGACCTACTACGAGCACCCCAAGAGTATTAAGCTTTACTCCAATGGATTGGCCACCAGGCATGACTTTAAAGTCTTTTAACACCCTGATGTCGACCTTTTTGGCAGGCAGGCCTGCTACATCGAGTAACACTTCATTCGTACCTGGTTTCTCAGCACCAAGCGTAATCGAAGCTTGTTCATCATGAAGCGAAATTCCATCACTGGATCCCGAAGTTTTTGCAGAAACAGGCAATGATTTGGAAATACTATATTGACTTCCTTCAAATAGTACAAGATGATTTGGAATTAAAAAATATTCACGAGATGGCTGGTATAACCCTAATGTTAATAGCGAAACAAGGAGAATTCCACCGATGATCCTGTTTATCCATATAAATTTCAATCCATTCACTCTCCTCGCTCTCTGAAACTTAATGGCTACACCTTTAATTTAGCCCTCATGACAGTCATTTATAACAGGTGCAAAAAATAAAAGCTATCCGTTTTTGGATAGCTTTACAATGAATGCTTATGATTAGTTTAATTAATCTTCTTACCGGCCCATCAAGATGTAATTTTCAGCCTTTTGGCAAGCTGGATTAATTCATTGGCATGTTGTTTCGTCAAATCCGTTATCTCTACTCCTGAAATCATCCTGCCAATTTCTTTTATTTTTTCAGTTTCAATTAACGGCTTTACCGAAGTATTCGTGCGTCCGGCCCTTACATTTTTCGCTATGAAAAGGTGTGTATCCGCCATAGCTGCCACCTGTGGCAAATGGGATATGCACAGTACTTGTGATCCGGTTGCCACTTTATAGATCTTTTCGGCAATGGATTGCGCAACCCGTCCGCTCACACCTGTGTCCACTTCATCAAAGATAATGGACGTTATACCTTGGTGCTTGGAGAATATGCTTTTCAATGCCAGCATGATCCTCGACAGTTCACCACCAGATGCGATTTTAGAAAGAGGTTTTAATGGTTCACCTGGATTGGTGGAAATATAAAATTCCATTGAATCCAGCCCTGACTGATTGATGCCCCTATCTGACAATTCATCGAAAGTATAGGCCGTTTGAAGGAAATGTGGTTCGAAAATTGTCTTTTCCATGTATAAATCTTTTAATTCCTGATGAATCTTTTTGGTTAGCTGCTGAGCGAATTTCTGGCGAAGTTCAGACAGATTCTTTGCTTCGACAATTAAATCTGCCTTGATGGATTTCATTTCCTTTTCAAGCTTCGCTATATGGGTTTCCCTATTTTGCAGCTTTTCGACTTCTTCTTCAATAGCGGCCCCATACTCCAGGATTTCCTCGATGGTCCGCCCGTATTTACGCTTTAATTGATTTATTTCATTAAGGCGACTTTCAATGAATTCCACTCGCTCTGTATCATAATCCAAAGAGTCTAATTGGTCACGGATGTTAGACACGGCCTCCTCAAGCAGGAAGTAGCTATTTGAAACGGTTTCAGAGCTGTTCTTTAAACCTTCATCAAGCCCTGCCGCTTCCTCCAAGTTATTCATGGCTACGGAAAGCCAATCAATTGCATGCTGCTCACCATTTAAAGCATTATAACTGGTTTGCAGCGCTTCATGGATTTTTTCGAAATTATTAATTTTCTTCCGCTCTTCCATCAATTCTTCATCTTCGCGTAATTTCAAATCAGCTTTTTGGATTTCATCGAATTGAAATTGGATCAAATCAAGGCGGTGGACCATTTGCTGTTCATTTTGGCTCAAACCATTCAATTGTTTAGAAGCGGTTTCATAACGTTTATATAGCTTTTGGTATTCAGTGAGTGCAGATGCGATTTTTTCACCGCCGAATTGATCGAGCAGTGGAAGATGGAGTCGTTCGTCCATTAATTCCTGATGTTCATGCTGACCATGGATATCTATCAACGTCCGTCCTATCTCACGTAATGTGGAAATCGTTACAAGCTTTCCGTTTACCCTGCAAACGCTTTTGCCGCTCAGTGAGATATCCCTTCGAAGTATCGCCATCCCATCATTCATATCGATGCCAAACTCTTCCGCTTTGGCAAAGACCGGGTGTTTTACATCTTCAATTTGGAATAATCCTTCTATTTCAGCCTTCGACTCACCATGCCGAATGAACTCTGCAGAACCACGTCCCCCAACCAAAAGATGAACGGCATCTATTATGATTGACTTCCCTGCCCCTGTTTCTCCTGTCAAGACCGTCAAGCCTTTCTCAAATGAAACGGACAGGCTGTCTATGATCGCAAAATTCCTAATCGATAGTTCTGTTAACAAACTAGGTCACCTCACAACATTTTTAGAGCATGTCCAAGAATTTGCCGGAAATGATCTTTGCATCTTCCTCAGAACGGCAGATAATTAAACAAGTATCGTCGCCGCCGATCGTCCCGAGTATTTCTTGCCAATTTAGATTATCAATCAATGCACAGATTGCCTGGGCATTACCTGGGAGCATCTTCATAACCAGTAAATTGTTGGCTGAGTCAATGCGTACAAATGCATCGACAAGGATTCTCTTTAATTTTTGAAGTGGATTGAAACGTTGGTCG
This sequence comes from Bacillus sp. B4EP4a, assembly GCF_006680105.1. Classification (NCBI taxonomy): domain Bacteria; kingdom Bacillati; phylum Bacillota; class Bacilli; order Caryophanales; family Bacillaceae; genus Bacillus; species Bacillus sp. B4EP4a. Next base: position 65,021 of record NZ_VHIK01000028.1, on the reverse strand, counting down.
GCCGGCAGACTGTATTTATACCTTCCATCCGTTAAAGGAACTTTTACAAGGTGAAGCTCTTTAATATCCCTAGAAACAGTAGCTTGAGTTACATTGTATCCAGCTAATTTCAATTCTTCAACTAACTCATCCTGGGTTTCAATATCATTATTCGTTATAATGTCCCTTATTTTTATATGTCGTTGTCCTTTATTCATAAGTAGAAGCACCTCTTCTCAACTGTTGCTCATTTAATGGTAATGGTATCACTTTCATTTCTTACTTAAGCAGGCTGTCCCACTATGGGATTGCTTCGGTCATCAGTACGTGCAAATAGGCCGCTATAGAAAATGGCTAATATTAATGTTATCGGATTTTTATGCAATTGTACAACTTTTTCTCTAAAAATGAATACAAGTCTATTATTTGTACTTACCTATTTTATGTATCCACCGATAAATGATCCAAGTTCATGACGCACAATGTATAGTTAAAAAGCTCCTTTAGCCAACCATTCAGCCAAAGGAGCCCATACAAAGTTCTAGCTATTCTTTTTTAAATTGGGCATGGGCATCTCCAACGATGTCATCAACCGTTTTCGAAAGCAATATTGCTCCTTCTTCCTTCGACCCTTGCCAGTGTAAATGAAGTAAGAATTCAATATTTCCATCACCGCCGGTAATCGGTGAGAAGGAGGCATCCTTAATATCATAGCCTTCCTTTAAAGAAAAAGAAATGATCTTATCCAACACTTGTTTATGGATTTTGGGATCACGAACAATCCCCTTTTTACCCACTTGATCCTTCCCAGCTTCGAATTGCGGTTTAACCAAGGCAACGACATCACTATTCGGGACGAGCAAGGTCTTTAGCACCGGTAAAATTAACGTAAGCGAGATGAAAGAAACATCAATGCTTGCAAAGTTTGGCATCTCCCCATCGAGATCGGCGGGTGTAACATAACGGAAATTGGTCCGTTCCATTACTTTTACCCGCTCATCCTGTCTAAGCTTCCAGGCAAGCTGATTATAGCCGACATCAAGCGCATAAGACATTATGGCGCCATTTTGCAAAGCACAATCCGTGAACCCACCAGTTGATGATCCTATATCAAGCAGTATTTTTCCATTCACTTGCAAATCGAATTCCCTTAATGCCTTCTCAAGTTTAAGACCGCCTCTTGAAACGTAAGGCATGACTTTTCCTTTGATCGTAAATTCGAGATCGACCGGCACTTTTTCCCCCGGTTTTTCGTACCTTTCTTCATTCGCGTAGACAAGGCCAGCCATAACCATACGCTTCGCTTTTTCACGTGTATCGGCCAAGCCTTGTTCTACAAGTAATACATCTACTCTTTCTTTCATCACTTTCATATTGTCAGGCCCTTTTTTCTTTTTTGGGTGTTATCATTTTAATCTTTTTGATGGCTGTCTCAGTCGTTAAACCGATTTCTTCAAGAAGCTCATCGACACTTCCATGTTCAATGAAATAATCAGGTATTCCCATTCGATCTATAATTGCCCCATAAAATCCTTGATCATGAGCATATTCAAGTACAGAGCTACCAAAACCACCTTGAAGAACCGCTTCTTCTATTGTCAAGATTGGCATTTTTTCACCAAGGAGACTGCTTAGCATGTTCTCATCCAAAGGCTTAATGAACCGGGCATTGATCACCTTAACTGAATAATCCTCTTTCTCCAGCAATTCTGCCGCTTCAAGAGCCATGGGAATCGTTGTTCCGAACGTTAAGATGGCAGCATCCGTTCCTTCTTTAAGAACTTCCCACGAACCGATTGGAATCTGCTTTAATTCGGTATCCATCACAACTCCCCAACCATTCCCACGAGGGAAACGCATAGCAATCGGACCATCATTATAGTTTAAGGCTGTATTGACCATATGCTGGCCTTCGTTTTCATCTTTAGGCATCATCAACACCATATTCGGAACATGGCGCAAGAAAGCAATATCGAAAACGCCTTGATGCGTTTCACCATCGGAACCAACCAATCCTGCACGATCGATCCCTATGAATACGTTCAAATTTTGACGGCAGATATCATGAACGACCTGGTCATAAGCTCTTTGCAGGAAGGTTGAATATATAGCCAGGAAAGGTTTCATTTTTTGCGTTGCCAATCCTGCAGCAAAAGTTGCAGCATGCTGCTCGGCAATCCCTACATCATAGAAACGCTCTGGGAACTCTTGAGAAAAGCCCACCAACTTCGATCCTACAGGCATTGCAGGTGTAATCGCGACAATCCGCTCATCGTCACGAGCTAGCCTGCTGACAGTATCGCTTACAAGAGCGCTCCAAGCAGGACCTTTACTAGGGGATTTAACGAAATCGCCAGTCTCGATCTTATATGGGCCTGTCCCATGCCAGTTCCCTGTTGTATCCAATTCGGCAGGTGAATATCCTTTGCCTTTTTTCGTGATGACATGCAGCAGTACAGGTCCCTTCGTTTTCTTGGCATATCTTAAATTCTCCAGCAATTCTTCATAATTATGACCATCTACTGGTCCAAGGTATGTGAAACCAAGCTCTTCGAAAAAGATTCCTGAAACCAATAAGTACTTCATGCTATCCTTCAAGCGTTCCGCTGTAGCTGCAAGTTTACCACCGACTGCAGGAATTTTTTTCAAAAGCAGCTCCAATTCATCTTTTGCCCAGTTATATTTACCTGCTGTCCGCAATCTTCCCAATACCGTGTGTAAAGCACCTACGTTAGGGGCTATGGACATTTCATTATCATTCAGGATAACGATCATGTCCTTTTTTTCATCACCGATATGATTCAACGCTTCAAGCGCCATTCCGCCTGTTAGTGCACCGTCCCCGATTACAGGCAAAATAAAACTGCTTTCACCTTTGATATCACGGGCAGCCGCCATTCCCATTGCAGCTGAAAGGGAAGTCGAACTGTGACCTGTTTCCCAAACATCATGGGGGCTTTCAATCATTTTAGGAAAACCGCAAAGACCTTTATATTTCTTTAAGGTGTCGAACTCTCCTGCTCTGCCAGTCAGGATTTTATGGACATAGGATTGATGTCCGACATCCCATAAAATTTTATCATTCGGACTGTCGAATTCTTTATGCAAGGCTATAGTCAACTCGACGACACCTAAATTGGGCCCAATATGCCCACCGGTCACCGATAATTTTTCCACAAGGAATTTACGTACTTCCACACTTAACTCGACAAGTTCTTCATTATTCATCTTCTTCAAAAAAGAAGGGTCTTTTATAGATAGAAGATCCAAACAGGACCACTCACTTTCTGTAATTTTCGGTTGTAAGCATAAACAAAGCCTCATTAAAGAGGACTATGGATGACTAGACCGAAAAATTGGTTTTAAGTTAAAAAATAGCCGCCAACACCCAGGTGATTTCGGCGGCTTATTATACCTATTTTATCACGTATCTCAATAAAAAAATTCATTTTGATTTTCTCATATTTTTGCACAATGAGTATACCATAAAACCTCAATTGATAACAAATTTAGCCACAATCAATGATTACGGTTTGCTATTAAATCAGTTAGTTCATTCAACAAACCCGTTTGTAAGGTTGTTTTTCCTAAAGCGGCATGGGCAAGTTCTATATGATGTTCCAACTTTTCCTTTGCCCCTTGAAGCGTAAGTAAAGATGGATATGTGCTTTTATGATTCCCCACATCACTGCCAACCGGCTTGCCGATCAACTCGACTGACCCTTCAATATCCAGAATATCATCGCGAATTTGAAAAGCAAGCCCCAGGTGGTATGCAAAGTCACGTAAATGCAGTTGCTGTTCTTCATTCGCCCCGGCTAATATAGCACCGGAAAGGATGCTTGCAGTCAATAACTTCCCTGTTTTATGTTCATGTATATACTCCAATTCCTGAAGGGTCAACTGTTTATTTTCACCTTCCATATCCGCAACTTGACCTCCAACCATTCCTTCGGCTCCGGCAGAATTCGCAATTTCACTTACTAGGTTCAGCTTCATTTCAGCCGTCACCTCGGGATCGATCATATCCGTCACCAATTGAAAGCTATATGTAAGAAGCGCATCACCTGCCAGTATTGCTACCGCTTCACCGAACACTTTATGGTTCGTCGGTTTTCCGCGGCGGAGATCATCATCATCCATCGCAGGAAGATCATCATGAATCAAAGAATATGTATGAATCATTTCAATGGCAGCCGCTGCAGGAATCCCCATCCTCAAGTTTTTTCCAAAGGCCTCCAGAACCGCAAAGACCAATAACGGGCGAATCCGTTTACCTCCTGCCTCCAGTGAATAGATCATGGCTTCTTTGACCACTGCCGGAGCTTTAAGTTTATTTACATATTCCACGATTTCCCGTTCTATAACCGCCTTATATTCTTTAGAAAACATTTCAAAGGACGCCGTACCCATGTCATTCTTCCTCCTGTACAGCGAAGTTTTCAAGTTCCCCATCTTCGCGTAAAATTTGAGTCAACTGATCTTCAACAGCCTTAAGCTTTGAATGGCAAAGCCTTGATAAATCCATTCCTTGTTTATATATGGAGATGGCTTCTTCCAGGGGTACATCGCCTTCTTCCAACTGCTCTACAATTTTTTCGAGATTCTCCATCGCTTCTTCAAATGTAGCTTCTTGTTTTTTTGTCATGGTTCAATCCGCTCCTTTATTTCTTTAATTTCACATTCAAGTGTTCCATCTTTTATCGAAACCGCTATCTTATCCCCTTTGGATACTTGCTGTGTACTTTTCACTAATGTCTCATCCTCAGCAAAAACCAAACCATAGCCCCGTTCCATGATTTTTAGTGGACTGAGGGCAGTTAAAGTGGCTGTAATATGGACGAACTGCTGTGATTTTTGCCGATAGATGGCCTCCATGGCCCTCCGTAAAACCTTTTCATGCTGCTGTAATTCATCTTTCGCATTTTTTACCGCTTGTTCAGGATGCTGCTTTTTCAGAATATCGTTCAGCTGATTCAGCTCATCTCTCTTTTTCATGAAATATCGCGTGCTGGTCCTACCTAACCTGTCCATCGTCTTGTCTAGCTGTTCAAGCTTCTGTTCATACATTTTATGTGGATAACGGAAGGCATAAGACCTCTCCAGCCTGGTCAAACGGGTTCGTTCAAAATTCACCGCTTCTTGAATGGATCGGGTCAATCGGTTCTTGCGGTTCATCAGGCGTTCGAGTATTTCATTCAAGTGAGGAACCGCTAACTCTGCTGCACCAGTCGGTGTAGGAGCACGCATATCGGCGACAAAATCAGCAATTGTAAAATCGGTTTCGTGACCGACAGCAGAAATTACCGGTATATCGGAATCATAAATCGATTCAGCCACTATCTCCTCATTAAACGCCCATAGTTCCTCTATCGACCCGCCGCCCCTTCCGACAATGAGAACATCGCTTTCCGCCCTTGCGTTAGCCATGGAAATTGCCTTGGCAATCGATTTAGCTGCATTATTCCCTTGTACAAGTGCTGGATAAACGATGATCCTGGCGATTGGATATCTCCGCTTGATGGTTATCAGGATATCTCTTAATGCAGCTCCGGTCGGCGATGTTATGACACCTACAGACTTAGGGTACTGCGGGATCGGCTTCTTGTGTTCGGCCAAAAACAAACCTGCCGCCTCCAGCTTTTTCTTCAGCTGTTCATAAGCAAGATACAAATCCCCCACACCATCAGGGGCCATGCTTTTCACATAAAGCTGATACTGTCCCCCTGCTTCATATAATGATATATCGCCCTTAACAAGTACCTTCATACCATTTTCGGGCAGGAATTTCATCCCTTTATTATTGGCGGCAAACATAACGGAGAGGAGTCGGGCCTTCTCATCCTTTAAAGTAAAATACATATGTCCGCTTGTATGTTGTTTAAAATTCGAAATTTCACCTTTTATGTATACATTTTGCAAATGGGGGTCGGCATCGAACTTCCTTTTGATGTACTTCGTTAAAGCCGACACACTCAAATATTGTTGGTTGCTCATATAATGTCTCCTTCCGATGGAAATCGGATATAAAGAAAACCGCCTATAGATTACACTAGAAACTTGATCAATCCATGAATGGAAAAAAGCGGTCTCCCGTTATTATAAAACAAGAGGTCCGCTTCTTTAAAATAATTTAACGTTTTTTTCAGCTTTTTAATGCTTGCTCGTTCTGTTCAAGTGCTTTTTGAGCAGATTTGACCGTATTCTTCATAAGCATCGTAATCGTCATTGGACCAACGCCTTTAGGAACAGGTGTAATGTATGAAGCCTTATTTTTCACTTCATCAAACGCCACATCACCGCAAAGCTTCCCTTCATCATTTCTGTTCATTCCGACGTCAATGACGACTGCGCCTTCTTTAATATGGTCACTAGTGATCGTGTCCCTCTTTCCGACAGCTGCCACAACGACATCGGCTTGCTTAGTATAATAGGCAAGATCCTTTGTCCGTGAATGACAGTATGTAACGGTTGCATTTGCATTTAAAAATAATTGTCCGGCTGGTTTTCCGACGATATTACTTCTCCCTACGATGACAACATGCTTACCTTCAAGGTCATAGTCGATATACTCAAGCATTACCATGACGCCATATGGAGTACAAGGTAAAAATGCATCTTGCCCCGTCATCATCCGCCCAATATTAATCGGGTGGAATCCATCAACATCCTTTTCAGGCGAAATCGCTTCAATGATCGCTTTTTCCTGAATATGTCCAGGCAAAGGCAGCTGCACCAATATACCATGAATGCTGTCATCCTGGTTTAATTCAGCAATGCTCTGAATTAATTCCTCCTGAGAGAGTTCCGCAGGCTTTTTAATCAATACGGAATGCATGCCCAAGTCATCACAGGCCTTTTGCTTATTGCGCACATAAGTTTGTGATGCTTGATTGTCACCCACCAGGATTACTGCCAAACCCGGAACGATATTTTTTTCACGTAATTGTTGAACTTCCTTACTGATTTCCTGCCTAACTGACTCCGCAATTTCTTTACCATTAATGATTTGAGCTGACATGTGTTTATTCCTCCCAAGTTAATTTCGCTAAAGAAATTGCAGTGAGAATCCTTGTTCAAGGCTGCAACTTTAGCTGCCGCTTTTCACCTTTACTTTAGATAAAACGGCATTTACAAAGCTGCTCGATTGATCATCACCGAATTTCTTAGCAATTTCAATAGCTTCATTCATTGCAACACTTACAGGAACATCTTCACTGTGAACCATTTCATAAACCGCGATCCGCAGTAAATTCCGATCAATGTTCGCCAGTCTTTCCAACGTCCAATTCTCTAAGTTGTCCCTGATCATTCCATCAATTTGTTCTCGATTTTCCGTTATCCCCATTACTAATTTCCTGAAATATTCATCAGTTGGGGCACCATCCAGTACGCTTTCCATTGCTTCTTCTGCATTCGAGTTGGCAATATCTATCTGATATAGTGCTTGAAGGGATTTTTCACGGGCTTCTCTTCTTTTCATAATCTTACTCCTTTAACATCTACTATTATATATGAAAATGCTAGAACAAACGAACATTAAATAACATTTTTTCAAAAATATTAAGATTTTCGCTATTTTTTTTAAAAATCAAGCTAAATCCCACTAAATTCAAGGCCAAAAGACTCAATATCTTGAATCAAGATAACATCTCAAGATTACTTTCCAATTAAACGGCCAACACAGTCCCATACTTTTTGAAAGTGTCAAAAAGCTCATGCCTAGCTTTCATGCTCATATTTCACCTTTTACACTCTAACAGAAATCACCCTTGAATTAAAGGGAAACTTCCAGACACCGCCTTATTATGTTCATTTAAATTTAATATTATAAGCAGGCTCAAAATTCGGGGTATCATGGAGTATACATTCAAAAAAACAAAAACCCGGCTTTTTGCCGGGTTTTTGCAGGTGTGAATCGAATGAAGCCACTTACACTTCTTGTTCGTAATCCGCTTCTTGTTTAGCGTTTTCAAACGCAATGCCCACTACATGAATGTTCACTTCGCCAGCGTCGATAGCGGTCATATTCAACAAAGCTTCACGAATGTTATCTTGCACTTCCTGAGCAACTTTCGGAATTGAAACACCAAACTTCATGACACAATAAAGTTCGACTTTGATGGATTCTCCCGTTAAGTCCACTTTAACACCTTTACCGTGGTTCTTTTTACCAAGCTTTTCAACAACACCCGTAGCGAAATTCCCGCGCATATGTGCAACACCTTCAACTTCCGATGCAGCGATACCCGCAATTACCTCTATCACCTCAGGCGCAATCTCCACTTTGCCCAGCCCACTATTATAATCATTCATTTCGAGTAATTGGCCTTCCATTTCACTCATTCAAAAGCACCTCCTGTCTTCCTTTACATTATGAGTTCATTACATCATATATTTCAAGGAATTTGGTATTAAATTCTCCGGAAACAAATTGTTCATGTTGAAGTAACTTAATATGGAAAGGAATTGTGGTACTGATCCCTTCAATGACAAACTCACCTAAGGCGCGTTTCATCTTCTCGATCGCCTCTTCTCTAGTCGATGCATGGACGATCAATTTAGCGATCATGGAATCGTAATACGGCGGTATCGAGTACCCAGGGTATGCCGCGGAATCCACACGAACTCCGTAGCCGCCTGGCGGTAAATACATTTGAATCTTACCTGCGGAAGGCATGAAATTCTTTTCTGGATTTTCCGCATTTATCCGGCATTCGATAGACCATCCGTTAAAAGTGACATCTTCTTGTGAAAGCGAAAGTTTGTTACCTGAAGCAACTTTGATCTGTTCTTTAATCAAATCCACGCCCGTTACCATTTCCGTAACTGGGTGTTCAACCTGGATACGTGTATTCATTTCCATAAAGTAGTATTTTCTATTCACATAGTCATAAATAAATTCTACTGTTCCGGCACCTGAATAGTTAACGGCAAGTGCAGCCGTTACTGCAGCCTGCCCCATTTCCGCACGTGTTTCACCATCCAACGCTGGTGACGGGGTTTCTTCAACAAGTTTTTGCAAACGTCGTTGGACCGTACAATCACGCTCACCTAAATGGATGGCGTTGCCATGATTATCAGCCATGACCTGTATTTCAACGTGACGGAAGTCCTCGATGAACTTTTCAATATACACGCCAGGATTCCCAAATGCCGTCGCGGCTTCCTGTTGCGTGATGTTAATGCCTTTAATGAGTTCTTCTTCCGTCCTTGCGACACGGATACCTTTACCGCCTCCGCCAGCAGTAGCTTTGATGATGACTGGATAGCCCATTTCATTAGCTAAGGCTACACCCTCATCCGTATCTTTAATTATGCCTTTAGAACCTGGTACGATCGGTACACCAGCTTTGCGCATGGTTTCCCTTGCTACATCCTTTGTTCCCATTTTATTGATCGCTTCGGGGCTAGGACCGATGAAAATGATATTGCATTCACGGCATAGCTCAGCAAAGTCGGCATTTTCAGCAAGGAATCCATATCCTGGATGAATTGCATCAGATCCCGTTTTCTTGGCTGTGCTGATAATGTTCGTTGTATTTAAATAACTGTCTTTTGATAATTTAGGACCGATGCAATATGCTTCATCCGCAATTTGAACATGTAATGCTTCTTTATCTGCTTCTGAATAGACTGCAACAGTCTCGATTCCTAATTCCTTGCATGCCCGGATGATACGGACAGCAATTTCCCCGCGATTGGCAATTAATACCTTTTTAATCATTTAGAAACAGCTCCTCATTCCGGCTTTACTAAAAATAATGGTTGACCATATTCTACAAGTTGCCCTTCTTTTACAAGGACTTCAACGATTTCACCGCTTACTTCAGCTTCGATTTCATTGAAAAGTTTCATGGCTTCCACGATGCAGACAATGGAATCCCCCGTTACTTTATCGCCTGTTTTTACGTATGCAGGTGAATCCGGTGCAGGAGATTGGTAGAATGTTCCTACCATCGGAGAAGTGATTTTATGTAAATTTTCCTGTTCGATGACGGCAGCAGCAGGTTTTGCAGGCTCAACAGCTTTCGGCACTGCAGGGACCGCTGCGGGCTTGACCTCTACAGCTGCATTGGCTTGAACAACATCTGGAGCAGCTACTGATTGTAATACTGTACCCGTTTCAGTTTTTTTCAATTTAATTTTCGTTCCTTCATTTTCAAAAACGAATTCACTGATATTTGATTGATCGACTAGCTTAATAATTTCACGAATTTCTTGCACTTTCATTTTGTGGCACCCCTTGTCTAATTTAATATGAGTTTGTGAGGCAATAATATTTTATGTAACCTTACCCTTAGCTTATCCTACTTTGTCCAATACTGCACAAAGTAGCCGCTTTCTTTATGCGAATGCGAATAAACTGAATACAAACCTCATCTGTATTATAACAGATTTTTCACTTTCTCAAAATATTGTTTCCCTAAGAGAAATGAAAAGTTTATGACCAGCTTCTAACATCATACAATATTAGCTTATACAAATTCAATGATAGATTAGTTGTAACTTATTATCCGTACTTCTATCTTACACCTTTATTATAATATTGTGAATATTTTTCACCTGGGGCACCTTAACGCCTTCTCTTGAATTTCGCATTTAATTCCTAAAAAATCAGCAATAATATCCAGTTTAATTACTTTTCTAGAATATTTCGGATGGTCGTAATCACCATTTTTATTTGAGTTCCTTATGCCAATTGACATAAAAAAAACTTTTCCTCTAAAGTTTCCAGATTGTAAGATAGTTAAAAAAACATAATAAAAAAAGCCTCCTTTTTTTTATTAAGGGGGCTTTCAAAATTTTATGATGTTGAACTGTTCTGTATCAGCATTATTTTCTGTAAGTGTGTTTACTTTTCCGGTTGGAAATCGACTACAACATTTTGTGCATCGCTCACTTCTTTCCTTACGAGGCGGATAATGTTATTGGCCTCTGTTTTCGTCTGTTTATCAGCCTTGACACTCACCTTTACATCCGTACCGTCCACCCGGACCAGTGCGGCATTGTAATCCATGGCAACTATTAAGTTTTCGATGATATTTTCTTTTACTTTCGTTTCACTTAATTGTTCGATTTTTGCATAAGCCTCGTCTCTTTCTTCAGCTGATAGTTCTGTATTGCCCATCTTTGCAGTCAATTCTTCATTCAGCTTCGCCCGTTCATCTTCAATCTGCATCCTTAACGATTCGAACTCATCTCCAGATGCAATGGTTACAGAGGAACCTTCTGTATTTTTGGACGTTTCTTTTTCACTTTTATTTTCCTCTTTAGTATCTGCTTTGTTCTCTGTTTTAGTTTCTGTTTTATTTCCTTCCTGTTGCTCTGTTGCCGTCATATCGGCGGCATTTTCTTCAGGAGCGGTTAAATAATAGACTGAAAGCACAACGACCAGACTTAGCATAGTCAATAACCAAACGGTTTGTTTTTTTAATAACATGTAGATTTTCCCCCTTATTTTTTAGGCATGACAGAAACCCTGTGACTCGGTACATCAAGTGAGCGTGTGACAGCCTCGATGATCCACTTCTTTATTTGAATGTTTTCGGCCCCTTTAGCGACAACCAGAACTCCTCGTACACTAGGTTTTTTCGTTTCCGAAATGATCGGTCCTTCTTTTTCACCGCTCTTGACCAAAACTAGCTGTTCATCAACAGATGTGTCTTCGACCGTCCTTTTGCCGCCTTCCTGGTCGGTTTCTTCAGTGACTTGTTTTTGGGTGACTTTGTTTCTTTCATATACTTTTTTCTCAGATGCATCGACGTAAATTACGACTTTTACATCCTGGACGCCTGCGATGGATTCAAGCGCTTCCTTCATTTCATTCTGAAGATATATTTCATAGTCTTTTGTTGTCTTGAATTCTGATTTCTTCTGCCCGAATGTTTCAACATCCCCCTCATCATCCTGCTGTTTATCATTATTGAATACAGTCTTCACTTCAGGTGTTTGTCCAGTCTGGTTGGTGGTTAACAAATTCCCGGCCATCATGATTCCCGCTCCCAAAAGGACAACTATTAGAGCATAGACATACAGGGAAGGTTTTTTTTCCTTAGGCTCTTTTTGGTCAGGGTCTTTATTTAATAGTTTTTGCAGCCAGGATAATGGACCTTTGTCTTTGTTCAATACTCAGTCACTTCCTTTCCCCGGCGATTTCAATGATTTCTTCATCAACAGACCAACTTGTTGCCAGAAACCTTTTGACAGCATCCAGATTGGCATCATTCGAAGTGGATGGGCTATCTGCATTGATATCAACCTTCGCTACTGCCTCTATCTCCGAGTTTTCTTTCCCTTCTGCCTTTTCCAATGAGATGGTTATGTTCTGCAGATCATCAACACCCGGTTCTTCCTCATTCTTGACCCCTACATCAATTGAACTAATCTTCATGTTATAATCCACCATCAGCTCCTCTTCCACTTCTGCCTGTAAGTCAACAGCCATTTGTTTTAAAATATATGCACCCTGGGTAGCTTGTATTTCTTTTTTCTTCATTTCTGTCAAATTTCCTAAATCTTTTTTTTCCTGATCCTCAAATTCACTAGTAGCCGCAGTGAGAATATCGTCGAAATCCATATTGAATAATCCCAATATAGGAGTGATGATGATCGCAATCAGTAAAAGTCCGATGACCATTTTTGCATACTTCTGTAAAGCTGAATTCGGAAGAAGCATATCAATCACAGTAGCCAGCAATACAAATATGATGATGTTGGATACCCAGCCAGCTAAAAAACTCACCAAGCCCTCCTCCTTTCTAACGAACCATCAGGGTAATGTTTCCAGAGGCGATAATTACCGTGACACTTAAAAAAAACATGAGTGAGACAATGGCCAATGCAGCGAAAATATAAATCATGCTTTTACTTATAATGTCAAGGCATTTTATAACAGGTCCTCCGCCCAGCGGCTGCAAAAGACTCGCTGCCAATTTATATACAAAAGAAATCATCAAGATTTTTATGGCGGGAAATGTGGTAATGAGCAAGAGAATGATGACGCCTGACAAGCCCACTGTATTTTTCAATAGGACCGAGGCACTGATGACGGTATCCGTTGCATCGGTAAACATGCGCCCTATTACCGGTATAAAGTTACCTGTCACGAATTTGGCTGTCCTGATGGTCACTCCGTCAGCTACAGCTGAGGATGCTCCCTGAACGGAGATCACACCAAGGAATATGGTCATGAATGCTCCAAGGATACCGATGGCAAAATTACGGAGAAGTTGTGCCATCTGAGTCACTTTGTAATGTTCGGTCAGCGTGCTGACTATGCTTAAAATCGCTGCAAAGAATAATAACGGAAGGACGACAAACTGGATCAAGATGCCGCTTGTATTCATCAAAAACATCAATACCGGATGAAAGAATGCTGCCGATACAAGTCCGCCTGAAGCAGCTATCAATGCCAAGAGTAAAGGGATGAGCGCCATTAAAAAGGAAATCATCAAATCTATCGTATCTTTTGTATATTCCATCGCCACATGAAAACTGTTAAGTGCCAAAATGATCAGAACCATATAAACGATTGCATAAGCGACCTTACTTACGGAGCTTTGCTCGAACGCATTCTGCAAAGATTGGAGGAACATGCTGAAAACGGTTAATAAAATGAGTGATCCCAGCAGCTTTCCATTCACGAGCAGTTCATGAAAAATGAATTTTGTCATTCCCTTTATCCATTGCTCAAAGGAAAATTTCTTATCGCCGCTTACAAAATCCATGAAGCTCCCTTTCTGGCTTTCCGGTAAGAATCCTCCGTATTCCGTAACGATGTCATCCCAATATTGTTTGAGTTCATCAACACCAAGCCTTTCTATTTGGGCTTGTACCAGTTCGGACTGCATGATCGGCTCTTGATCGATTTCACCATTTTCTGGATTTTCGGCAGCTTGTCCAATAGATGCATGCAAAAAAAAGAGTAAAACGAATAGAATGGATAAGTAAGGCATCCGCTGCTTCATACATTCACCTCATTGACTAGTAGGAGTAATCCATTAACTAGGGAGCATCTGTAAAATCGTTTCGATAATGACCGTCAAAATCGGAATCGCCATGGCAAGAATCAAGATTTTTCCGCTCAATTCTATTTTGGAAGCGAGCGAACCTTGCCCCGCATCTTTTGTAATTTGAGAAGCGAATTCTGCAATATAGGCAATTCCGATTATTTTTAAGATGGTCTCTAGATACACGGTATTTACATTCGCATTAACTGCAATTTTTTCTAACATTAAAATGATTTCGTATATTTTATCAGCTAAAAAAAGAAAGATGGAGCATCCTACAAAAACGACCAGCAGGAATGCGAAATTTGGTTTTTGCTCTTTAACGATCAGTGCCAAAAAGGTGGCAACTAGGGCAATGGCCACGATTTTTATGATTTCAATCGCGAATCCCTCCCTTACTGAAATAGAAATACAGATTTAATTTTTTGAAATAAATCCTCTACAACAGAAGCAACCATGAATAAAATATAGATAAATCCGAAAAGTGTCACCCACTGGGCATATTCCTTCTTCCCAACCTGATCGAGTATCGTGTGAAGAAATGCCACAACTAGCCCAACACCCGCTATTTTAAATATGATGTCCACATCAATGCCCATTTTCATTCCCCCCACATATTCCTACATCAGCAAGATGATCAATAATAGCCCTGATAAAAAACCAAGACTTTTCATCATTTTTTCATATTTTCCCTGGCGGTCGAGTGCATCGCTCTCTTCCCGTTCCAAGTGTGCCATCGTTAGCATGATTTGCTTTTGCTGATGATATTTATCGCTTTTTCCAAGCGTCTCCCCAAACTGTGAAAGAATCTCGAATTCTCCCTGTTGTAAAGCAAGGGATTGCCATATTTTCTTCAAACTATCATCCCATGCTTCTTTGACGGTGGTCTCACCTGACTCGAGTCGATTTGCAAATGTATCGAAAAAGATGGATAAAGGTTTGGCCATCTGTTTAGAAAGTTTCCTTGCTGCTTCTTTCAAAGGTGTATGACCATACATGATTTCAGCTTCAAGCGATTGCATGGCGACTTTCAGCTGTCTCAGTTGACGAGGCCTCATACTTAATTTTTTCGCAGCTTCGAAACCTGCCCATGTCGTTGCAATAATAATTATGGCTGCTCCTATTATCTTAAACATGCGGGCTCACACCTTCCCCCAAGAAAATGGGAACCCCCGCTGCATCAAGGACTTTGTAGCTCCTCTTACCGGATTTACTTCTCTGTAATTCTATAAAACGTTCAAAGATGTTTTGCTTTAATATTTCCGCGATAAAAGGTCGCTTCTTAATCTCACCCAGTGTATGGCCATGTGTGGTTATCATGAGTTTAATACCTGCATTCACCGCTTCCAGCACAGCCTGTGTATCCTCTGCACGACCTATTTCATCCACGATCAATACATCCGGGGACATTGAACGGATCATCATCATCATCCCTTCCGCTTTAGGACATCCATCGAGCACATCAACCCTTGTTCCAAATTCGAGTTGCGGCACTCCATGAACACATCCGGCAATTTCCGAGCGCTCGTCCACTATCCCCACCTTTTGAGGAGCAATGCCGCGTTTTTCATTACCACTGGATATCATTCTTGCAATATCACGTAATATGGTCGTTTTTCCCGTTTGCGGAGCACCGATCAACATAGTATGCTGCCATTCCCCGTCATATAAATATGAAGTGAGTGGTTCAGCTGCACCTATTTTTTCACGTGCAACCCGAATATTGAATGAGGATATATCCCTGATCGCTTTGACCGACCCATTTTCAAGGATCACCTTCCCAGCAAGCCCCACCCGATGTCCGCCCGCTATGGTTATATAACCCCGCTTTAATTCTTCCTCAAGTGTATATAACGAAAATTGACCTATTTGATTCAACAATTGATCTGCATCCAGATGGGTCACTTCATAGGAAAAGAAGTATGGTTCCCCTCCTACAATGACCTCAAGCGGCCTTCCAACCCGAATTCGCAGCTCTTCCATCTTATCGATCATCATCGGTGTCATACCCCGGAGTTGCTCGTTTAATTTTTTCGGTAAAAAAGAAAGAATCGTTTCCATTTTGACAATCCTCCTGTATACACCACTTTCAATAAAATATATGCCGACAAGCCCATAATGATGACAGGCTATTAAAGAAACAGACCTATTATTGATTTTTTATATCTTCCGAGATCAAAAAAAAAACAAAAAAAGACCGAGAAATTAATCTCGGTCTACAGACTGTAGACAAATTCGAAGAAAACGAGTTTGCCTAAGTTTTTTTATGGCTTGTACAATTTGGACGTTGATTGGAACGTAGGGCACTCGCTTTCCGCGGGCGGTCCGGGAGCCTCCTCGGCGCCTTTGCGCCTGTGGGGTCTCCCTTGGACACGCTTTTCCCGCAGGAGTCTCGTACCTTCCGTTCCCAATCAACTTTGGTTTAACATTAAGATAGACCCCTTCCTACAGTCTTTTTAAAATAGGCGGATGAAAAAACTTGAGGTGATAAGGATTCTTTTTAAAACATGATTCTATTCAGCGAGATCAGCTTGAAATGATTACTTTAGACCAAATGGTGCCAGCTTGTAAAATGGAGATTAAAGAGGGCTATCGTGTGTACAAATCATCCTAATCCATTTGTGCGACTCGTTCATTTTTATCACAGTGTACAGAAAGTAAGGACCATCAGAAAGTGGTGACACTCCATATTTGGCAAGAATAAATGGAAGAAGCAGATCATCTGCGTCATCATGAAGTCCAATCCAATAAAAAATCAAAAAGGTTTCGGAATAAGACCATTCCGAAACCTTTTTGTCTACAATTTGAGGCCGAGAAATTAATCTCGGCCTCCTTTCATTTATGCACGTGATACGTAAGAACCTTCATTAGTGTTGATCAATAATTTGTCACCTTGGTTGATGAAGAATGGAACTTGAACCGAAAGGCCCGTCTCAAGTACGGCTGATTTCGTGCCGCCTGAAGATGTATCTCCTTTAATGCCCGGCTCAGTCTCCGCCACTTCAAGTTCCACTGTGTTTGGAAGCTCGACCCCAAGTGTTTCCGCTTGGAAAGTCATGATATGTACTTCCATATTTTCCTTAAGGAATTTAAGTTCACGTTCAATGCTTGAAGCAGGCAGTTCGATTTGGTCATACGTTTCGTTATCCATGAATACATGGCTATCTCCACTTGCATAAAGGTACTGCATCTTGCGGTTTTCGATATGTGCTTTAGCGACTTTTTCACCAGCACGGAATGTTTTCTCTTGGATTGAACCTGTACGAAGGTTACGAAGTTTAGAACGTACAAAAGCTGCACCTTTACCAGGTTTAACATGTTGGAACTCGATAACCTGCCAAATTCCATTATCTACTTCAATTGTAACACCCGTGCGAAAATCGTTTACAGAAATCATAAATTTGTCCTCCTACATGTACATGTTTACAGAATGATTAACTCTTTGGTTGAATGAGTAAGTGCTTCGTTACCTTCAATTGTAACGATTGTATCATCTTCAATCCGCACTCCGCCTACACCCGGTAAGTAAATGCCCGGTTCAACGGTTACAGCCATACCTGGTTCTAAAATGATATCAGACCTTAAGGATAATGCTGGACCTTCATGAACTTCAAGACCGATTCCATGTCCGGTCGAATGACCAAAATACTGCCCATATCCCTTTTCTTCAATTAGATTACGAGTTAGTGCATCCGCTTCCCTGCCAGTCATACCAGGTTTGATCCCAGCCATTCCTCGCAGTTGAGCTTCCAAAACAATGTCATAAATATTAATAAGTTCTTCACTTGGCTTGCCAACTGCTAATGTCCGAGTGATGTCAGACACATACCCGTTATAGTATGCCCCGTAATCCAATGTGACAAAATCGCCTTTTTCGATGATTTTATCCGTAGCCACTCCATGCGGAAGTGCGGACCTTATTCCGGATGCTACAATGATATCGAAGGAAGAAGAAGTTGCCCCTTGTTTCCTCATAAAGAATTCAAGTTCATTGGATACATCCAGTTCCGAGATCCCTGGACGCAGGAAATCCAGAATATGTGTAAACGCAGCATCAGCAATAGCAGCCGCTTCCTTTAATATCTTAATCTCTGATGAAGTCTTTATCAAGCGTAAATTCTCAATAACACCCGACACCGGCGAAAGTTGACCATCAATGGACGCTTCGTATGCCTTATATGTAGCATAAGTCAGGTGCTCTTGCTCAAAGCCCAGCTTGCCGATATTCATCGCTTTAGCCTGCTTGCCTACTTCTTCGATGATGGTTCCTTTGTGTTGAACGATCTCATAATCCGGTGCCTGCTTGCCCGCTTGTTCCACGTATCGGAAATCAGTGATGAATTTAGCTTCTTTTTGGGAAATAAGGACAACGCCTGCACTTCCCGTAAAGTTGGTCATGAATCGGCGGTTATATGTACTGGTGATCAAAAAACCATCAATGCCCACCTTTTCCATTGAGGCCCTTAAGCGCATTAGTTTATTCATTTAATTTCTCCCCTTTGCAATCTTTGTGACCGCCTGCAATGCCAATTCATATCCGTGTATCCCCAAGCCGACAATCTGTCCCGCCGATACCGCCGCGGTCACTGATTCATGCCGAAAGCTTTCACGGGCATGTATGTTCGAAATATGCACTTCCACCACTGGAACATCAATTCCGGCTATTGCATCACGAATCGCATAGCTATAATGAGTAAAAGCTCCAGGATTAATGATAATCCCGTCGATCCCATGATCCTCTGACCAATGGAGCTTGTCGATAATTGCTCCTTCATGGTTAGTCTGAAAAGAGGTTAATTCCACATTTAACCCTTGAGCTTGCTGCATTAATTGCGCTTCCACATCCGCAAGCGTCGAGGATCCATAATGCGCAGGTTCCCGCTTCCCCAAGCGATTTAAATTCGGACCATTGATTAGTAAAATTTTTGTCATCATCAAACACCTGCTCATGTTAAAAGAATGCTTTCCATGAACATTCTATCATAATTACAAATTGTCTTACTACTTTTTTACAACCAAGAAACAATCAGCTTTCCGATTGCTTCTCGGCTTTGTTTTTTTGACGTATATACTCCTGATGATCGTATGATATAGAAAACCCTATAAAAAGACCGTATATAATAAAAATGCAGACACTTGTTATAACCGTATTTGCTGACATCTTAGAAAAGGTTGGCAAATCGACGAACATCGGTCTTAGGACAAATACCAGCAAAGCCCAGCAAACCACTCCGAAAAAAACACCCGAAAAAATACTCTTCATCCTTTTAAAAAGACTATAGTATATAAAAGCGATCCCCACGGATAGAATTCCGAATAAAATTATGGTCATTACCGTACCGAGCCAATGATCGATCCAGGTCATGTTGGACCATGAAGTTAGTATGAATTTTGGGCTAAAATCCATAAAATTAAAATAATGGGCAATGATTCCGATAAAACTGGCTAAAGCCCCCCCAACAAAACCGACAGCAAGTACATTGTAGATTAACATGCTTTGATATTCCTGTTGAATTTGTCCATTTTCATTAGAAGACATATCAATCACCTCCGCTACGTAGTATGCCCTTTGTTAATTAGAACTATTTTTTTTTATTCTTAGGAAGGAGAATCACTAGAGGTTTTGTGATTTATTCTGTATGATTAAATCATAAATAATCTACTTTTTTCAGAGGAAAATACCCATCCTCTGTTGAAGATTATAATGTACACAGGATACTATCTTCCTGTGATTCAACATTCATAAAGTAATCGCAGGGTTAAAGCTTCCATTCAATTTTATTGGAACACCTTTAAACCCTTGTGATGCTTGATAATAAACATGTTAGCACCCTTGAGAGAGCTACGTGAATAACTATTAGGTTGGTGTAGAAATGTCTGAGGTTCAAAAACCCGTTTATGGAGGGCAGGCTGTAGTGGAAGGCGTCATGTTTGGGGGCAAACATCACACAGTCACTGCGGTACGCCGCAAAGATTCAACGATCGCTTATTATCATTTACCGCGTGAATCGAAGCCTGCTGTAAAGCTTATGAAAAAAATACCGTTTCTACGGGGGATCGTATCATTGATCCAGTCAAGTGCCACCGGCTCGAAACATCTGAACTTTTCCACAGAACAGTATGAAGAAGAAGACGGGGAAAAACAGGTCGAAACGAAACAAGAAACGAAAGAACCCTCTAAATTAAGTCTTTGGCTAGGTGTTGCCGTGATCGGTGTGATCTCCTTCCTATTTGGGAAATTGCTTTTCACCTTGGTTCCTGTCTTCCTCGCAAAATTGACAGAACCCATTTTCAGTGGCCATACGGCTCAGGTATTAGTGGAAAGCTTGTTCAAGCTGATCTTACTGCTCGTATATATTTATGTAGTTTCCTTGACGCCATTAATCAAGCGGGTCTTTCAATATCACGGAGCTGAGCATAAGGTGATCAATTGCTTCGAAAGCGGAAAAGAATTGACTGTGGCAAATGTGCAGGCAAGTTCCCGCCTTCATTATCGCTGTGGCAGCAGTTTTATTTTATTTACTGTCATTGTAGGGATGTTTATCTATCTTCTCGTACCAACGGATCCGTTATGGGTTCGTGTCGTCAATCGCATCTTGCTTATCCCCGTCGTGCTAGGCATTGCCTTCGAGGTATTGCAGGCAACGAACAAATTAAAGGATATTCCTGTTCTGCGCTACCTTGGTTACCCTGGACTTTGGCTTCAGTTATTGACGACCAAGGCTCCCACCGATGATCAAGTCGAAGTTGCATTAGCATCCTTTCATGAACTGTTAAGGATGGAAAAAGAGACAGAAAAAAGTTTAGAATCCGATGTAATTGTGTAAAACATCTATACACATTTTGATTATGGAAAATCATATACTAACTATGGGAATGCCTTTTACTTTTTTTCAAATATTTTACATTAACAATGTTTAAAATAAGCTAAAAATGCTTATGATGCTCTTAAGGAGGTGTCTTTGTTGAAACGTTTCATATCTTTCATGATATACGGAATCATCGCCCTCGGAGTCCTCGGACTAATGAGCCGACTATTTAATGACCCGATTGGCTTTTTTAGAAACATTCTCATAATAGCCATTGTCGCAGGGATTATTTATATGATTTATACCGGATTAACAAAGGGAAAACCAGTTAAGAAAGAGCAGCAAGCATTCCGAAAGGCTGCCCGCCAATCGAAAAAAAGGCTAAAAAACCGAACTTCGAAAAAAGATAATGTGGCTAGCTTCTCTGCAGCAAAATCATCAAAGAAAATAAAATGGAGAAAGAAAACGGATAGTCACTTAACCGTCATCGAAGGGAAAAAGAATAAAAAGAAAAATCGGGCTTCTTTTTAAGAGCCCGATTTTTCTTTTTATAATCAATAAGTCCATTTTTTAAGGAATTCTTTCGTGCACTGCCTTCCCCGATTCATCAATTCACCTTTTTTTTCATCATTCAGATTGAAATCCATTGCAGAAATTCCCTTCATCGGGATAAATACAATATTATGGACGTGTTTCTTGGAAATATACCGTGCATCATGGGCATCTTTCATCGTTTTGAATAATGCGGAGAACAATTCAACCGCATTATCCACCTTATGCGGTTTCCATATCTCATCGACACTTAGCCGCAAGCCGATGACCGGCCTTTCCTTTCTTACATGATCTGAATTGAATAGCCACATTGGAAAATTGCTTAACACACCTCCATCAACAAAAAGGAACTTGCTTTTTCCGACATCAAGTTTGACTGGCTCAAAAAAATAAGGAATGCTACAACTCATTCTTACTGCCTTTGCCACTGGAAAAGTGCTCGGATCAATGCCATAGTTCGGTAAATCATCAGGCAGTACCACCAATTTCCCATTTGTAATGTCAGAGCTTATGATTCGGAGGGATTTCGGTCGAATATCCTTAAAGGTGACTACATTCCTTTCGGCAAGTTTACCGGCGACCCATGTCTCCAGTGCGTTGCCTTTATAAAGGCCAAGTTTCCAATATAAAAGGAGCCATTCGGCAAACGGGATAGGCAAAAGACCACGCCTTTTGTCCAGCAGGCCGCTTAAATCTATATCAAGAAAAAGCTTTTCCATTTCTTTACCTGTGTACCCAGCTGCTACGAAAGCTGCAATTATGGATCCTGCACTCGTACCGGCTGTTCGATGGAATACAAATCCCCGTTCTTCCAATTCCTGCAGGGCTCCCACTAAACCATAGCCTTTAATCCCGCCTCCGGAAAAAACGCCGTCAATAATCATAGCTGCCCTCCCCTAATCCGGTCTTTACATTTCTAAGCAGGATTAGAGCGATTTATGACAGTTTTAAATAGAAAATTGCCTTGATTCAGGTAAAATACTGAATTTCCGCTTTAGGGAAGAATTCCGCTATATACCCACGAATGGTCGTTTCCAGTTCTGCGGCTTCTTCTTTTTGATAAACATATTTACCAATTCCATATCGGCCCCATTTATATTTACGCTTCGTTTCGTCCAGTTCCAATTTTGTTTTAGGGTAGTTTTTTTGAATCACTTTTTTTGCTGGGCCAGTAAACCGATGCTGAATTAATTCGAAAGTCAAGTCAGGGATATCCACCCCATTTAAAGCCTCACTCAACCGTTCGAATAATTCATGGTAGCCCTCCTTCCATGCTTCATGACGATATATTGGAGCTACGATAAAACCGAGGGGATATCCGGCACCTGCCACTTTACGTGCCGCTTCCATCCTTTCTTCGAAGCTCGAAGTGCCGGGCTCGAAATTCTTTATCACATAACGTGAATTTATACTGAAGCGAAATCTTGTTTTTCCATTATGTTCAGCATCCAATAGATGGTCGACATGATGAAATTTAGTTACGAACCTTAGAACCCCATATTCACTTTTCCCAAAATATTCTATGGCCCTTTTTAACGAATGTGTCAAATGGTCAATTCCGACGATATCCGATGTACAGGCTGCCTCAAAACGGGTAATTTCAGGCTTTCTCTCATTTATATATTTTTCGGCTGCTTCGAAAATCTCATCAAGATTCACATATGTCCTAATATATGGTTTTGATCCGAGTGTGGTCTGTAAATAACAATAGTGACAATGCCCCATACACCCTGTAGCAAGAGGTATGGCATATTCAGCAGATGGCTTTGAGGAATCGAATTTCAATGTTTTTCTGATTCCTACCACAAGCGTTGATTTTGCGACACGATATTTTTGCAGATCATTTTCTCCAGGAAGATCCCTAATTTGGTTATGCGATGTGGTCTCACGGATTTCAATGTTCAAATCTTCGAATTTCTTTTTTAACTCCCGGCCAAGCGGGTATTCCAGTGCCCTTGGCTCAATATATACTAACTGTGGCATAAATGGTTTCATTTCGATCTCCATTCTTTTATCGATTTGTTCATATTTTCAATCGAACTACACAATCTATATTATAAGGATAGTTTTTCTTTATTCTGTTAGCCTCATGATTGTTTTTACTTGGAAATTCAAAATGAAGGAGATGCGATATGGTTAATAAACGAGACTTCTTGACAAATGGAACGGGGAAACAAGCGATCACCGTCCAAACAGATAATAAATTTCCAAATCCAAGGAATATACCTGGAGACTCGGTCGATGAATTTTCGGTATTGAAAGATGGCAACCAATATCTAGCTGAAAAGGAAATAGGGCAGCAAAATGAAAATGGTTGATTGAACGCAAAAAGAAGACCGAATTTACGATGATTCGGTCTTCTATGTAACTGAACAGACTGTTACTGCCCCACATATATGAAAAAAGCCGTTAAGATAGCTTTGCAGCATACTTAACGACTTCCCATCCATCAGCTTATAGCCCGCATTTTAATTGCGCTCCGCAATTCGTGCAAGTATTGCATCCGCCCATTTCCTGGACTTCACCTTTACGGCAGACCGGGCAAGTGTTACCCACTTCCGATCCAATTGTAACATTCGTCGAACGCAGTTCATTTATCGTATCGACCAATACAACTTTTTTCTTAACTTCCACATCTGTCAATTCATCCATTTCAAGCTGCTCGTCCATTTGGTTTTCTTCCGCTTTAAGCGTAAGGACCTGACTGTCACGGCTGCCATCCACATATACAGTACCGCCTTTTGCTCCGCCTTTGTATAGACGTTCATATACTTTTTCAACTTGTTCGACAGTATATCCTTTTGGAGCGTTGACTGTCTTACTGATCGAGCTGTCAATCCAGCGCTGAATGATGCATTGAACATCAGCATGTGCTTCTGGAGCTAATTCCATAGCGGAAATGAACCATTTTGGAAGCTCTTCTGAATCGGCTTCTGGATGACGGTCCAAGTATTCCTGAACAATGTCAGCCTTCACTTCAATGAATTTACCCAGACGGCCGCTGCGGAAATACGTAAAGGAGAAATATGGTTCAAGACCTGTTGATACCCCAACCATCGTTCCTGTACTTCCTGTAGGAGCCACTGTCAATAAATGAGAGTTACGGATGCCATGTGCAGCAACACTTTCCCTGATATCTTCCGGCATTTTTTCCATAAATCCGGTTTGTGTGAAACGTGTTCTAAGCTCATTGGTTTCTTTGTCCGTTGACCCAATCAGGAACGGGAAACTGCCTTTTTCTTTTGCGAGTTCCACGGAAGCCCTGTAAGCTGTAGTCGCAATCGTTTCAAACACCTTGTCAACCAGGATATTTCCTTCTTCAGAGCCATATTCCGTTTCACAGTAGATCAACAGGTCATGCAGACCCATTACACCAAGTCCAACCCGTCGCTCGCCCAGTGCCTGTTTTTTGTTTTCATCCAAGAAATAAGGAGTTGCGTCAATGACATTGTCCTGCATACGCACACCGACTTCGACGGTCTGCTTAAGTTTCTCGAAATTGACCGTTTTGCTATCTTTATCAGCCATTTCAGCCAGATTGACTGCCGCAAGGTTACAAACTGAATATGGGGCCAATGGCTGTTCGCCACAAGGGTTCGTGGCTACGACCTGCTGACCGTATGCTTTGGCATTCGTCATTTCATTAGCATTATCGATAAAGAAAATACCTGGTTCAGCAGAATATGTGGCACAAATGTTTATTAAGTTCCAAAGCTCTTTAGCTCGGATTTTACGGTAAACACGGACTTTGTGACCCATTTTCTCCCATTCACGCACATCACCGACATTATGCCATTCTTCATTGTAAATGGCCATTTCCTCGGCATTATAGCTCTCTACATCAGGAAAACGCAATTCGTATTCCGCATCTTGTTCCGCCGCTTCCATAAATTCCTTAGTCAGGCAAATAGAGATATTGGCTCCAGTCAGAAAATCCGAATTATGGACACTATACGTTCCACCTGTACGGATCTTTTCTTCTGCATCCCTAATGATTTTCTCGCTAAATCCACCTTGGCCAGGAATCTCCTTATAATTGATGATCCCTTGATACATAGCCGTTTCCTGTTCCGTGTGCGGCGTGAATTTCAATTTATCAGTCGCATATTTCTTGATGGCTTCATCTTTAGTGTTTTCCACTAGGTAACGCAGAATCCTTGGATTTTGCATTTTGGAAATGATGAACTCCGCAATATCAGGATGCCAATCAGCAAGCATGATCATTTGCGCGCCGCGTCTGCTACCGCCCTGTTCAACAAGATGCGTCAGTTTCGCAATATCGTCAAGCCATGAAACTGAACCCGAGGATTTTCCATTCACCCCTTTTGCCAGAGTGTTTCTTGGACGCAGTGTCGATCCGTTCGTACCCACTCCGCCGCCGCGGCTCATGATTTCCATCACTTGTTTCCTATGTTCTGAAATCCCTTCACGTGAATCCGGGACGAATGGCATTACATAGCAGTTGAAATAAGTAACGTCCGTATTGGAACCTGCACCGTACAATACTCGTCCTGCCGGGACAAAATTAAGGTTCTTTAATTCTTCATAGAATTTATTGAACCATTCCGTTCTTTTTTCTTCCGTGGTTTCCACTGATGCCAAGCCCGTTGCATTACGTTTCGCAATTTGTTCATAGTATATTTCAAGCGGCTTTTCAATTATATCCAACGGACGGTTTACAATTCCCGTCTCCACTTCTTCCGGATTATCCAATACGCCACGGAATTCTTCATCCACCAATACCTTGGCTTTTTTGGTTTCCCAATCAATTTCAACGATGTAACCGAGACCCCTTGCCGGGAATTTCGGATCTTCCTTAATCGTCAACACGACGAAATCGCCTGCCGAGAGTGTGATTTTTTCAGTATCCTTAAAAGAATAGCGGTCAAGCATGACTAGACGGGACACTCCCTTATGCGCCATTTTCATATCAGCAGTTACAGGGTGAACCTGGGGAAATAAAGAAATATCCTTATTCAACCTTTCTAGATCAACCTTTAAAGCTTCTTTTATTACAACCGACATAATTCCCTCTCCTTTATATGTTTCAAGATCCGTTCTTGCTGCCGCAAAAATCCTTATGTAGCCTTACATGTCCGTTTCGCTTAACAAGTACCCTAAATTTATCATAGCGAAACTCAAAAATCAACATATAGTGTCGTATTAAATATTTCAACCACTATATATTGTGTTTGTTTTGAATAACTTTTAATTTTGTCAAACGATAAATCAATTAATATAGTTAGTAAAAGGGAGGAAAATGTCGATTTACAATAATTTTTCATCAGATTTCAATTAATTTGGACCTTGCTTTTTCCCCATCCCTTTTAGGGCTTATCCCTGCAAGGGATAGCTTATTTGGTCAAAAAAATCTGAAAAAAC
Source organism: Bacillus sp. B4EP4a (assembly GCF_006680105.1). NCBI lineage: Bacteria > Bacillati > Bacillota > Bacilli > Caryophanales > Bacillaceae > Bacillus > Bacillus sp. B4EP4a. The sequence goes on along the minus strand of NZ_VHIK01000028.1, from coordinate 38,287 downwards.
TTTTTTATTTAATCACTCTAATTATCCCACTTCGTCTATCTCATGAAATTCCATTCATCGCTTTCATATTTGCTTTCTGCAATGGCCTTCACTTCCAGCAATTGCTTTTCAGTTAGGACGTATGGCTCTAACTCGATCGAAAGTCCTTCCGCAAAACCTTTTTCAAAAGCTTCCTTCGCTTCAGGTATGGTAATCTTTCTTCCGGCAATGTCATTTATGGCCACAGCTTTATTTTTTAAATTTTTTTGCATTCTCTCTTTAACCCTGTCATTTGAGAATTTAAATACGCTAAAGAGCTTATCATCATCAAGTTCAAGCAAAATGGAACCGTGCTGAAGGATGACGCCTTTTTGCCTGGTTTGAGCGCTGCCAGCGACCTTCCTGCCCTCGACGACCAGTTCATACCAGCTTGGAGCATCAAAGCAGACGGAAGACCTGGGCGTTTTTAAAGCCGCTTTTTCCTGATCGGTTCTAGGCACGGCAAAATAAGCATCCAATCCCAGATTCCTGAACCCCATTAATATTCCTTCAGAAATGACACGATATGCTTCAGTAACGGTAGTTGGCATTCCCGGATAGGATTCTGGAACGATTACGCTATAAGTCAATTCATGCTCGTGCAGTACCGCTCGTCCTCCTGTCGGCCTGCGAACAAAACCAAGGCCCTGCCTTTTGACCTCTTCCAAATCAATTTCCGCTTCAGCCTTTTGAAAATAACCAATCGACAATGTCGCTGGATCCCAGCCGTAAAAGCGTATGATTGGCGGAATTTCAGCTTTGCTTTGCCAGTTTAACAGTGCTTCGTCCAACGCCATATTAAAAGCCGGTGAACAATACCCCGAATCTATAAAACCCCATTTTTCTTTAGTCATCCTTACCCCTCGTTTCAATAGACTGTTTTTCATTCCCCCACAAAAAACTCACATGTAGTAGTTTAACAGACTTTAACACTCTAAAAAAGAAAGTGCTATCAAGTCGATGAAGAATTTGATGAAAATTCTTTTTGATTATTGGGTAAAGCAATTATATAATAAAGATTGTCTGTATTCGTTAAGGTAGAAGGGAGTTTTTATGTTTGGAAATATTATATACACTGCTCATCATCTTGGGAGTGGTTATTGCGTATTCACTTTTTAATTGGTACCGCCAGCGTAAAATCGTCAAAACATTAACACAGGACGAATTTATCGCTAACTACAGAAAAGTGCAGCTAATCGATGTGCGGGAACCGAATGATTTCGATAATGGTCATATCTTAGGCGCAAGAAACATCCCTATGACTCAAATGAAAACCCGCTTGGTCGAAATTAGACCGGACAAGCCTGTATATTTGTACGCTCAAAGCGAAATCATCAGCGGAAGAGCTGCAGCCATGCTATACAAAAAGGGCTACAGGGAACTTTTTCACCTAAAGGGCGGTTTCAAGATGTGGACCGGGAAAATCAAAGCAAAGAAATAAGACCCCATCACCGCATGGGCTCTTTTAAATTAAAAAGCATTCTTGTGCATCATGCGGGCTCTAGGAAAATGAAAGTTAACTGTTGAACTTTAATGAATTCTTACATAAACATGAAAAATCCCCGCCGGCAGGCAGGGATTTTTTTCGTGTAAGCTATCAGTCTATGCTTGATAACGCAGAACAGGTTTTCTTGCAGCAAGAGTTTCATCAAGCCGCTTTATAACGGTTGTATGCGGAGCTTCCTGAACGATTTCCGGGGTTTCTTCCGCTTCCTTGGCAATCTGGATCATCGCATCGACGAACGCATCCAGCGTTTCTTTTGACTCGGTTTCAGTCGGTTCTATCATCATTCCTTCTTCCACGTTCAACGGGAAGTAAATGGTTGGAGGATGATACCCGAAATCCAGCAATCTTTTGGCTATATCGAGAGTCCTTACCCCTAATTTCTTTTGACGGCGTCCGCTTAATACGAATTCATGCTTACAATGACGATTATATGGTAAGTCAAAAAATGGTTCTAACCTACGCATCATATAATTGGCATTGATGACCGCATTCTCCGTGACGGCTTTAAGGCCATCAGGACCCATTGACCGAATGTACGTATATGCCCTCACGTTTATCCCGAAATTACCATAATAAGGTTTTACCCTACCAATGGATTGCGGACGATCATAATCAAGAACGAATTGCTCACCTTGTTTGACCACAAGCGGTTTAGGCAAGTAAGGAATCAAGTCCGACTTCACCCCTACAGGACCAGAACCCGGGCCGCCGCCGCCATGCGGGCCTGTGAATGTTTTATGGAGATTTAAGTGAACCACATCAAAGCCCATATCACCCGGGCGTGCTTTTGATAGGACTGCATTCAGATTGGCTCCATCATAATAAAGCTTCCCGCCTGCGTCATGGACAAGTTGTGCCATTTCCAAAATGTTTTCTTCAAATAATCCCAATGTATTGGGGTTCGTCAGCATCAAGGCCGCCGTATCCGGTCCGACAACACGCTTTAAATCCTCAAGGTCGACTAACCCATTTTCATCCGACTTCACTGTAATCGTTTCAAGTCCGGCAACAGTTGCAGAAGCAGGATTCGTACCGTGTGCAGAATCAGGTACAATCACTTTAGTCCGTTCTGTATCGCCATTCGCTTCGTGAAAAGCGCGAATCATCATCAATCCAGTCCATTCACCGTGAGCACCCGCTGCAGGCTGTAGTGTCACTTGGTCCATCCCCGTGATTTCCGTTAAGTGTTCCTGCAAATCAAATAATAGTCCCAATGCTCCCTGAACAGTAGCCGGATCCTGATATGGATGGATATGGGCAAAACCGTTGAAGCGTGCCACATTTTCATTTATTTTCGGATTATATTTCATCGTGCATGAACCCAGCGGATAAAAACCCGAATCCACCCCATGATTCCGTTTGGAAAGTGCTGTATAATGACGCATGATATCCAGTTCGGACACCTCAGGAAGCTCTGCCTCTTCTTCACGGATGTAGTCGGCAGGAAGAATTTCTTCGAGCGGAATAGTTGCAACATCCATTTCTGGCAGACTGTATCCGATTCGACCGGAAGTACTGATTTCAAAAATGAGTGATTGATCTTGATTATTCATGTTGATCCCCCAATTCCTGCGCAAGTGCATCAATTTCTTCTTTTGTTCTAAGTTCAGTTACCGCGACCAGCATATGGTCTTTCAGCTCAGGATAAACCGTCCCTAAATCGAAGCCGCCGATCATCCCTTTTTCAAAAAGGTTTTTATTGATTTCTGAAAACGAAGCAGGCAGTTTAATGACAAATTCATTAAACGAAGGACCGTCGAATATCACTTCCACCCCTTTTGCCATAATTGCTTTTTTCGCATAATGCGCTTTTTGAATATTTTGCACGGCCATTTCTTTGACACCCTTTTTCCCAAGCGCGGTCATTGCAACAGAAGCTGCCAAGGCATTCAAAGCTTGATTGGAACAAATGTTGGATGTGGCTTTGTCACGACGAATGTGCTGTTCACGAGCTTGAAGGGTCAGTACAAACCCCCTTTTTCCATTTTCATCCACCGTTTGACCGACGAGTCGGCCCGGAACTTTCCGAACAAGTTTATTAGTAACGGCAAAATATCCACAATGAGGTCCCCCAAATGCCGCTGGAATGCCGAATGGCTGGGCATCCCCCGTTACGATATCTGCACCGAGTGCACCAGGGGATGTCAAAGCTCCCAATGCAAGCGGGTTACTGGAAACGATAAACATGGACTTGACTCCATGAATGATTTCCTCCATTTCTTTCAATGGCTCGATGCGGCCAAAAAAGTTCGGATATTGCACGATCACTCCTGCAATGTCATCATTCGCCAATTCCCTTAAAGCAGCTAAGTCCGTCACACCGTCTTTATAAGGAATTTCGACCACTTCCACCCGTTGCCCTTTCGCATATGTCTTCACAACTTCTCTTGATTCAGGATGAACGGTTCCTGAAATGAGAATCTTCTTGCGTCGTGTCTGGCCTGAAGCAAGCATGGCTGCTTCAGCTAGCGCCGTCCCGCCGTCATACATGGAGGAGTTAGCAACATCCATGCCCGTCAATTCACATATCATCGTTTGATATTCAAAGATCGCCTGAAGCTCGCCCTGTGAAATTTCAGGCTGATAGGGTGTATAAGCCGTATAAAACTCAGAACGGGATAAAACATGATCGACGATGACCGGTGCGTAATGGTCATAGACACCCGCACCAAGGAAGGAAGCATAGTTTTTAAGGTCCGCATTCTTGGCAGCAAGCCTTGATAATTCTTTCATTAATGCAGGTTCCGATTTAGCAGGCTTGATATCGTATTCTCCTTGAAAACGAACGCTTTCAGGGATATCATTGAAAAGTTCTTGAACAGTAGATACCCCTATCGCTTCCAGCATTTCTTGTTTATCTTGCTCTGTCATGGGTAAATAACGATGTTTCATCTAATGACCATTCCTCTCTATTTACGTGGTTTTTTATAAAAAGGTGTTTGTATGATAACGGCTTTCAAACGTTTGGAACGGATTTCCACTTCGACTTCCGCATCCAGCACCGAAAATTCCTTATCGATAAGTACCAATCCCACGTTTTTCTTCAACGTTGGTGATTGGGTACCGGTCGTGACCTCGCCAATGGCTTTATCACCGCTGTAGACCTTATACCCATGACGTGGAATGCCACGGTCAATCATTTCAATTCCCACAAGCTTGCGGGGAGCTCCTTTCTCCTTTTGCTCAGCAAGAACGGCTTTCCCGAAAAAATCCACTTCCTTATCCACTTTTACTGCAAAACCAATACCGGCTTCCATCGGGGTGATGTCCGCTGAAAGCTCCTGTCCATACAGCGGCAGTTTCGCTTCAAAACGCAGGGTATCACGAGCACCTAAACCAATCGGCTGAACCCCCTCTTCCTTTCCGGCTTCCATAATCGCATTCCAAAGGGCAGGACCATTTTCACTGTCGCTATATATCTCAAACCCATCTTCACCAGTGTATCCAGTACGGGATACCAACGTGGAGATACCGTTGATCAGGACATTTTCCTTGAACTTGAAAAATCCAATTTCACTTAAGTCAGTATTTCCCGATAGTTTTTGTAATATCTTTTCTGCAGATGGTCCTTGAAGTGCCAGCTGTGTATAGTCACTCGATACATTCGTAATTTGGACATCTTCCGTTAAATTAGCTTGCAGCCAATTGAAATCTTTTTCTGTATTCGCTGCATTGACCACGAGCAGATAGTCGTCCTCAGCCCTTTTATACACGATAAGATCATCAACCGTGCCTCCGTTTTCATAACACATGGCGGTATATTGGGCACCGCCCTGTTGCAGCTTTGATATATCATTAGTCAGCATCTTCTGTAAAAAGGAAAGGCTCCCAGGACCCTTAACATCGACTTCCCCCATATGGGAAACATCGAATAACCCCGCTTTTGTACGTACGGCTTCATGTTCGTCCTTTATACCCGAAAATTGGACAGGAAGTTCCCAGCCGCCAAAATCAATCGTTTTACCTCCGTATTCACGATAAACCTCAAATAGTGGTGTTCTTTTTAAATTGGTCAAAAAATGACCCCCTTCAGATTTTTTTAAATTAATTGGCTTCATTATCAAAAGCTTCTTGTCATTACGCATCAGGTATATCCTGATTCATGATGTGAAAAAAGCACAAAAAAGGACAGAGAAAGCCCGTTTGAGCTTTTTCTCTGTCCTGAAACCTGAAAGTTTACCTATGTAATAGGTTTTCCCCTTTGGTGGCCGTCCCAAAACGGGCGGCGCTCTCCAGAGTTGCGTCCAATAAGAGTTCTTTTGCCTGAGAGATTCACTGCTAAGTTTGCTCCTTCGGCGCTACATCCGTAGTCTCTCCCCTTATCTTCACCCGCATATGAATGGTCTACCAATGAAAGGAAGCGAAATAGCCCCAAGCATCGGTAAAACCTTTGAGCATCATGGAATGCATTCTCTGCCAATTCTCCTAAAACTTCAGAAACCGTTTGAGTAATCTCCTTCAGTAATCTTGGATAAATTAGGAGCCTATAGCTCATACTAAGAAAACGCGAACTGCAAAATCGATGTACAAAGATTCTTTGTAGCGTTTGGAAATTGGAATTTTCTAAATATACTTATATCCTACCCTAAGAAACTTATCTCTGCAATATCTTTTGAAAAGAAATATTTTTCTTACTTCACATACGAAATGTTCGGGTTTTGACCTTTTATTAAGGAAATTATGATTTAAGAGGGAGTTATTTCTATGAAAATCAATATATCCTTCAATTCTGAATGGAATGACGAGTTTCTGCAAAAAATGGAAAATGACGGTCCATGGGGAAATTGGGAGCTTTATAAGTTGGCGGTTCAAATGGAGGAAAATCTTATCATCCCTGATTTTGAAGGTTTACAGGCGCCCAAGCACCTTCCGCAGTTAACCCCGCTTCCCCATCAATTGGAAGCAGCCAAGCAAGTGGTGGAAAAGATGAATGGAAAGGCCATTTTAGCTGATGAGGTGGGGCTCGGAAAAACAATTGAAGCAGGCTTGATCCTAAAAGAGTATATGATTAGGGGCCTTGTAAAAAAAGTATTGATCCTTGTTCCAGCCTCCCTTGTCACACAATGGGCTTTTGAATTGAATACCAAGTTTCATATACCGGCAGTCGTTCAGAGAAAAAGTTATGTTTGGGAATCCTGTGATGTGGTCATTTCATCCATTGATACAGCGAAACGCGCTCCACATCGAGATATCATTTTTACTCAGGAATATGACTTCATCATTATTGATGAAGCTCATAAACTTAAAAACAATAAGACGAAGAACTATGAATTCGTCCAAAATCTGAAAAAGAAATTTTGTTTACTCCTGACAGCCACTCCGATTCAAAATAAAGTCGAGGAGATTTTTCACCTCGTTTCGTTATTGAAACCGGGCCACTTGGGAAATGCCTCACTCTTTTCGGAAAAGTATAAAGGGAAAGGCCGGAACATCATTGAAGATGAACACCTAAAGGAACTGGTCAATACTGTCATGATTCGAAACCGGCGGGCCGATACTGGCATTGAATGGACAAAACGGCATGTGGAAACCATCACCATTGAATTTTCTCCATCGGAACAGGCATTGTACGATGCTGTTTCCAAATTCAAGCCTATTTCGGATGGATCAAAAGGAAGCGCCTTTTCGGCTCTCACTCTCCAAAGGGAAGCATGCAGCAGCAGAGAGGCGGTCTTTTATACATTAAAGAATATGAAAGAAAAATATGATCAGCCTTCCCCTGACTTTTTGGCAAAGCTTGATGATTTATTTTCTAAAGTGAATGAAACAGTTCAGAACTCCAAGGCTGAAAAAGCACTGGAACTGATCAAGAAAATTGATGACAAAGTGATTATCTTTACCGAATACCGGGCGACTCAGCTATATCTCCAATGGTACCTACAGCAGAATGGAATTTCTTCGGTTCCCTTCCGAGGCGGTTTTAAGCGCGGTAAGAAAGACTGGATGCGGGAATTATTCCAAAAGAATATACAGGTATTAATAGCAACAGAAGCTGGCGGGGAAGGGATAAACCTTCAGTTTTGCCATCACTTGATTAATTTTGACCTGCCATGGAACCCCATGAGGCTCGAACAGAGAATTGGACGGATTCACCGCCTTGGTCAGGAAGAAGATGTGATGATTTATAACTTTGCCACGAAAAATACAGTAGAAGAACATATTCTGAAGTTACTATACGAAAAAATAAATTTATTTGAAAAAGTAATTGGAGAATTGGATGATATTCTAACCAAACTGGATATTAACAACATTGAAGAATATTTAATTGATGTGGTCGGCGAGTCCAAAACAGAGGGCGAAATGAAGATCAAGATGGATAATTTTTCATCGTTAATCCAATTCGCTCAATCAATGAAGGAAGGTGAGGTTCATGCAGCAACGGGAAATTCATGATTTTTTAATAACTTTTTTTAAGGCCAACGATTGTGAAATACTGGATAATGCACCAACCCACCTTACAGTCCAATTGACGATTGAAATGGATAAAGAATTAATGAACAGACCCTTTTACTGGCATTATCTAGAAAAAACAGGTGGCGTTCCGAACCCAGCACAGATGACTTTCATTACCGATCCAGAACAAGCTCCATCCGATTTAAAGGGAGAAATGATTCATTTTGGCTCCCCACGCCTTCATCAGATTATTCAATCAACCAAAAAGCTGGCAGGGTATACTAGACTTTTTGAGGATACTCCTCCATCAAAAGGCGGCGGAAATAATCCTTTGTTTCCTTGGCTGACCCTGAATGTGAAAATATCCTATCAATGCGACCGTAAAAAAGATACTTTCATGTCGATAGGACTGAATCTAATCTCAGGTGAGATCATGGAAAAGTTTCACCATCGGGTTTTACCGATAAAGGTTACCCCAAAAATACCGGATTACTCCTTTACGCTTTCACCTTTGATCATGCCCAAGAGTGGATTGGCAAGACTGGATACATACATCAGGACCAGTTTCGAGGATGATGACCATTCTTGGGCGGAGGAAGCAATGCTGCGCTGGCAGAATGATTTGAATTTATTGGAGCATTTTTACAAAGATATGGACGAAAAAAGTGAGAGTTATTATACCGAGAAAGAAGCACTAAAAGCTCAATATGAACCCAACATCAGAATATCCATCATCAACGGAGGATTATTTTACCTTTCAGATAGGGCGTTGGGATAATTAAAGAACGAAAAGAAACAGATGTCCTAAGTTCGGGACATCTGTTTCACTTTTTGATATTTTTCCTTACGAACATCGACAAAGCAAAAGGGACAATGCCAAACCAATGGGACATACCATGATTTTTATCCTCTTTTCTGTGACGGCGCTTTTCTTTTCGTTCTTTTTTCGTCAGATTAAAATACTCGACAAGCTGCTGCGTCAGATATTTAATATAAGCGTTTGTAGACATATAAAATCATCACCCTATGCAAAGTATGCCCGTTTTACGCTCCTTTTATTCCTTCGCTTGTTCCCTGAACACGTGAACCTGTCGCGTTCCGTTTTAAAAGAGTGTTGATTATGCGCATTAGCCAGCTTGCTTTTCCAACCATTCTTTCACTTTCCCCGCTTCTTTATCGTATTGAATGATGACCCTGCCCTCGCGATCATTTTTAGTCGTGGAAGAAAACTCGATATATACGTAAGGACCTTCTTGTTTCATCAAGGAATACCGCACCACACCATTGGGATATGAAATTTCCCCCTGGATGATTTTTGGGATTTCTTCGCCCCACTCTGCCGTCACATCCATGATGGCTAGATGGACAAGATGGTCGGCCACAAGCGACTCTTCCACTTCTTTATAAAACTTTTTATCAATGATAAACTGGTCTATCATTAGTATCGTGAACATGATGAAAACACTCGCTACAATCATGACCATCGGGAAAACGACTCCTTTTTGATTATTCATCGACTTTCGTAACATTCCTTATGAAAGGGTGAAATCTTCGACTGAAAGTAGTTCCTGCTTTATCCGTTATATTTATAACAATGACACCGCCATCCTTTTCAACCCGGAATTCCGAAATGTTCTGCAAGATGACCTCATGCCCCATTCCATTCACTCGTCTTCGGACCTTATCTTCATATTGTTCAAACGATGATAATTGCTCACCTGAAAGCAAAAATAATTTATTTCCCATTACATCCTGAACTTTGGAACTCCGGACCTCCTGCTTCATTTGCATGGTAAAGACCTCCCACTCTTTAGGATGCAATTTATCAACTGACCCCATTTGGGTGTGAATGATAGAAAAAAGCTGTAGAACAATAAGGGACGTAGTCATTAAAATCATTAAAGAAAAAAGCATTTCGATCATCGTAAAGCCATCATTTTTTCGCAGCATCACAAATGGATTCCAGATTACCCGATTCATCTTCATAACGTACACACCCTTCAATCATTCCCGGGAAATCCCCATGGTCCTTCCAAACCAATTCATAGGATCTTTTTTTGTAAATGATTTCCTGACCAACTGCTTGTATCTCCCCATCCATGAACGCCGTCAATCTTTCATATAATAAATGGTGGGCTTCTGTCCTTACGGCAATATCTTTCCGATCCATCAATAACTCTTCAAGAATGGGTAAAATGGCAAGGACCAGGAATATACAAACGGCAAATGCGGCTATCAGCTCAAGGTAGACGTAACCTTTACAATTTCTCAATCCTGAACCTCCCTTTACCGATATTGAGGATCAGCTTGTACTTTCCCTTTGAGGTGTCAATCATAATCGTTCCGGCTTTTGAAGCATTTCCATACTGATTAAAATGAAAGCTGAACCCCAAAGTGCCACTTAAAAACTGTATATCCTCTGGAATGATTCTTTCTAAAACGATCCCCTCCTTATAAGACGAAACGGTATAAACCTTTTTGGTATTATCAATATGGAGGTAAATCAAGCTCTCATGACTGATGGCATACTGTTGTGCATAGAAAAGATCTTCATGGAATTGAGAAAGGAATAGCCTATTTTCCATTCCTTTTGTGAAGCTAGGATATAGATTAGGACCGATGGAAATCAGGAGTACAAAAATAACGAGGACAATGAGGGTTTCAGATAGTGTATACCCCCCATTGGAATGCCGTATGTTCACTTCTCTCCTACTCAACGACCGTTATCTTTCCTTTACTATCCAAACTAATATCATCCCCATTAGGACAAGATGTCTGTTTGAGATAGCCTTGACTTTCCAACTCACCGATACTTCCGGGCAGTTTAGCATTGTCGATCTCATAAGCCTGTACCTGCGCTTGGGCCATCTTCACGAATGCTTCACATCCTTTAGACTGAATCGTAGATTGGTTCTTCGTGATATTGGGGATCGTTATAATCAATAGGATGGATATTACCAATAAAACAATAAGCATTTCAATTAATGTAAAACCACGTTCATTCATCACTTTCTTCAACATATCATCATGCTCCTGAAACCATCTGAATACCAGATGACCTTCGAGCATTTTCACCTCCGGAATACAAAAATGAAATCCTATATACCTTCGAGCAGTGAGAACATCGGCAGCAAAACTGCCAAATAAATGGATACAATCAAAAGACCTATAAGTGAGAACATAAGAGGCTGAATGATTTTCAAGATTGCATTCATTCTCTCTTCAATTTTCTCCAGTAAAAAACGACTGTAATGAAGCAGCTCCGCATCAAGTCTGCCGTATTTTTGACCATTTGCAGCGACCACCGGTAAATTCCCATCAAAATATGGGAGCTCCCGAAAAATCATTTCAAGTGATCTGCCCTCGATCAAATCATCCTTAATGATATTGCATAGTTTTTGGTAAAAAGGCTGCTGTTGATTTATCGAGAATAATTTGATGCTATCGTTTATCGATAGCCCTCCGGAAAGTAAGCCACTGAATTGGCTAGCAAAAAAATAAGTTTCGTATAATTTGATGAAGGTCCCGAATATCGGAATTCTCATCAAAATCCTTCGCTGCCTTAATGGGCACAATCCGTTAAACCAAAATCGTTTGAGTATATACAAGAATAGGAGCAATCCGAGTAAAAAGAAGGGGAGTGCTGGAAGAATGAATGTGGAGGCTGCCATTAATTTTAAGAGTGTGTGCTGATCGACATCCATCGTGAAATAGATTGTCTGGAATTTGGGTAGGAGAACACTCTGAAGAATATAAAAAACGATGCTTACAAAAAAGACTAAGAATACGGGATACACCATTAACTTTTTTACTTTATCCATATCCTCGGTTCTTTTCTTCCAATATCGCCCTCCTTCTTTCAACGCCCGTTCCAGGTCGCCATATTGTTCTCCATAAAATATATAACTTACAAGCTGCGGATGAAAACCAAGATGGGTCAGCACCATGTGCAACGGGTAACCGTTCCTTAAATCGGCTTTAGCCTGAGTGAAGTCTTCCGCTTTCTTCTTTGATTCCTGAAACTCAAGAAAATGTAAAGCGTCCGCCAAAGGATAACCATGATTCAATAATTCACCTAGCTTCGAAATAAAGACCGCCTGCTCTTTTACCTTCCATTTACTTTTTGGTTTCATCGTATACCAGCCGTTCATATTCCCCGGAATCCACATAGCCCATCGCAACCGCTTTTCCGATTTCATCCTTCAATTGGCGGTAGCTGACCGTTGCCTTTCCTTTTTCATCCCCCATTATCCGGAGAACCTCAGCCAGGCTTTTTCCATATAGCAATTCATATACACTTGCCCTTTTATTCCTGGCAGTCATTTTGCAAGCTAAATCACAGTCCCCTTTACATGGAAGACATCGCAATTCAACCAGCCGCTGTGCTGTCACGCCAATCAAACTCTGTTCAACCTCAAGCAGGCTGACACCAAATTCCAGTAACCTGGAGATGGCGCCCTGGGCGTCCCTGGTATGCATGGTTGTAAGTATCAAATGACCGGTCAATGCGGCACGCACTGCGATTTTGGCGGTTTCTGCATCTCTGACTTCCCCAACCATGATCACGTCAGGGTCATGCCTCAGAACAGCTTTTAGACCGACAGAATACGTAACGCCCGCCTTTTCATTGATTTGGACTTGCAATACCTTTTCGGATACATTTTCAATGGGATCTTCAAGTGTAATAATATTTCGATTGATCATCTCATGGGCATGGTGAAGCAGGGAATATAGTGTCGTGGTTTTTCCACTGCCAGTCGGGCCGGTAAATATGAGCATGCCATGGGAATGCTTCAGGAGAGCAATCAATTTTTGAACGGTGCTTGGAAATAAGGATAACTGTTCTAGAGGAAGGATATTCTGTTGGGGTATTAAGCGGATGACCAAACTTTCGAGATGGGCAGTGGGTAAAGTGGAAAGGCGGAGTCCGACCACCTGGTTGGCCAAATTGATGGTGATGGCACCACTCTGGGGCCTCCTTTTCTCCCCTATATCCATCGAGGCAAGGAACTTCAAATGAGCGATCAGCCTCTCTGCTTCAAAGAATGATAATGTTTCCTTTGGAACAAGCTTATTGTCTATCCTGAATTGGATGAGAGGTCCCTCCTTGCGAAAAAAAATGTGGATATCCGATGCCGATTCCTGTACAGCACGGGTCAGTATTTTTTCTGCGGTCTTTTCAATCGATATCAATTCATTCATCACCTCCTATGATTCTTGTTGTATGGATTCGACAATCCACGACAAATTCCTGCTTCAGAAAAAAAAAATTCCCGAAAGAAATTTCGAGAATCATCTCACATGCTCATTTTCAAATCAAGCCTTTTGGAAACCAAATTTCTTAATGCGTCTACATTATGACCAATCACCAGTTTTTGCCCGTCTATGAGAATGGGCCTTCTTAATAACTTCGGTTCTTTTGTTAATAATTGGATTACATCAGATAGCATCATTTCGTCAATATTAACTTGTAAGTCTTTGTATGCTTCACTTCTTGTTGCTAAGACTTCATCAAGCCCTTCAGATGTCAATTCAAGAATTCTCTTTAACTCTGCTACAGTTGGAGTCTCTCTGAATAAATGTCGCTCATCGAAGGAAACTTGATTGGCCCTTAACCATTTTTTTGTTTTGCGGCAAGATGTACAACTTGGATACGAAAAGAAAGTTAACTGTGCCATACTAATCACTCCCCGTTCACATTTTGTATACATTAATAATCTATATAATGATTGTATAATATTTGTACAATTATTGTATATATTTTTGCTTATTAAGCCGCTTTATTTGTGAACATTTTTTAAACTAAAAGGAGTTTGCCCTTTCTCTTATTCCATTTTTTTCTGCCTGCATTATAATGGACATAGTTAAACTATGGAAACAGGAGGGTGTAATGGAACAAACGTTAAAAATAACAAACGTGTTAGCTGATCCCACCAGATATTATATATATCAGCATATTGTGAACAAGCATGGTGATGTATCGGTACAGCAAATCGCCGATTCTTTTAACATCCATCCAAATGTTGCCCGTCTGCATTTGTCAAAACTTGAGGATATCGATATGTTGACCTCGGATGCCCGAAAGACGGGGAAAGGCGGTCGTCCCAGCAGACTTTATCGATTATCTGATAAAGTCATTCAACTTCATTTTCCATATAGGAACTATCAGCTGCTTTCAAGGATTGCCATCCAGACGATGATGACATTAGGGGAACAAGGAAAACAGGCACTTTATGAAACGGGAAAAGAATTCGGGGAGGAATTGATCAATCAGCAACTAGACCTGAATTCGACATCGATCGATCGACTTGGTTTTTGGGAAAAGGTCAATATGCTTAAAAATGCGGCTACGATCGCAGGGTTATCTCCTGAAATACAAGCAAGCGAAGAAGAAAATAAAATATACTTCCGTATCTTCAATTGCCCGTTTAAGGAAGTTGCTGAAGTGGAGCCAAGAACAATCTGCTCCATGCACAATTCATTTTTAGAAGGTATGTTCGAAGCCTTGTTTGAGAATGTCAATATTGTGGAAATAGAAAATATGATGTCCAATTGTGCAACATGCTCATACCAGGCTTCGGTTCTCACATAGAAACAAAAGGCATCCTTTACATTACCTTACAATTTCATTTATAATTATTTAGAATGTACACGTCTAGACATAAGGAGGGATTCGGGTGGAACGCATGTTCAGAGTATGTGGATTTTGGACAGGAATTATGGCAATTTTCTTTTATCTTGGCCATATGCATCAAACGTCTTTGCTTTTCTTTGCACAAACGATCTTTTTTGTACTTTTAAGTTATTTGAAATTATCTGAGCGCATGTATATTTATGTTTTCGGCGCCTATCTTACCGTTTTCTTTGCAGGATTTTCCTACTGGAGCGTATTTATGATGACTCCGGGTACTGCGCATTAAGAACAAGCAATATTACATAACCCATGAATTTTTATTCATGGGTTTTTACTTGTCACCATTCAGGAAAGATCCTCACATCTTCTGCTAAATTCTTCGATTGAAGCAGAACTTTGAAATGTTCACTAAACCCCCCTGGAACAATTAGCCCCCGAATTGCACGATTACGCTTTGCCGTTTTCGAGAATGGATCAGTTCCTTGATGGTCCTTCAATTCCTCTAGTATCCCTGCTTTAAGCAAGAATTCATTTTGAAGGAATAGCCCCTGATTGGAAAGTTCCTTTCTTTTTCCAATCTCGATTAATGTGTCAAAATGGATATGTGTCGTCAAATCCATATCACCAGGATACATAAGCGCATCTTTAATCATTTGATGCTGATAATAGCCCCTCAAGCTCCCTTGAAGATGTGCTGGCTCCTTCCATTCCCTTTCGGTATAGCCATAATCAATCGTAAGGAGAATACCCGATTCGATACAGGAAACGATCTTCTCATATTCACGGACCATTTTTAGCGGAACTTCATATCGTTGTTTTTCATTTAAGGTGATATTTCGTTCTGTAAGGTAAGATAGAATGTCAGGGTTGTCCAAAGGTTCCCTCACTTCTACCAAATCGCCTTCCTTATCAGTGACGAATACCTCTACCAGGGCTCCCTTATACTTTTCAATAACATGTACAGGCAACGCGTCGAAAAGTTCATTTGAAAAGACGATTCCATTTACATTCGTCCATTTTTCTAAACTGGCGGCAGAAACTGCCTGTTTGAACATCCCTATACGTTCTTGCTGAACCTTTCTATGAAATGGACTGCCATCCACAAGGATATAAGTCAGAGAGTCCCATATCTGCGGTTCCATTTCTTTTATGAAAACGAGGATGTCATAAGCCAGCTTACCGTCCCCTGCGCCGACCTCGATGATTCTTGGTGAAACTCCGCACCTTTTTATCAAATAAACGAACCACCTGGCCAGTGATCTCCCAAATGCATCCCCAACATTGCCAGACGTATAAAAATCCCCTCTTGAGCCAATTTTCTCTTTTGCGCGTGCATAGTAGCCTATTTTTGGCGTATATAAAACAGCATCCATATAGTCATGATAGGAAATTCTTTTTTGGGGGCTTCCTGCAACCAATTCCTTCAAGTGATTTTTCAACACAATAGCCTCCGTCTCCATGATCTTCCATCATATTGAAAATTAAACTTTCCTTTTTCTTAATAAAACACATAAATAAGTTTTTTTATCGACAATCATACACGAAAACAAATTTAAGGTTCACAAAATGTTCAATTTTTCATCTCAAAGTTCTTAAGAGTGCCACCATAAAAAAAATGAATGCTTCCAGCAAATATTAAAATATGCATCTTACTTCAGGGCTGAATCAGAAGAGTCATCCACACAAGGAAGACCCCGGAAATTTCTTTAAGCCTTTTAAAAGTGAGTGTCAAAACGTTTTTTATATTCAGTATAGTTGTGGAGATTACCCATTTCAATATTTTTACATTATAAAGTCTAAAAATAAAACAGGTGCCATATGGCACCTGCAAAAGTCATTATCTCAAAAAGGGATTAGTATTCTTTTCATCCAAAATGGTCGTGACAGGCCCATGACCAGGAAAAACGATAGCATCATCAGAAAGTGTCAGCAGCTTCGTTTCAATGCTATTTAACAGCACTGCCTCGCTTCCGCCTATTAAATCGGTTCTGCCAACGCTTCCTTGGAACAAGACGTCCCCTGAAAAGAGGAGACGTTCTTCCTTCACATAATACGAAACGCTCCCTGGTGAGTGTCCGGGAGTTTCAAATACTTCGAAAGTGAATTCTCCAATAGTGAGCTCCTGCTCATTTGCCAGGATGTGATCGGCAGGCTTCATTCGCATCGGATTTTCAGGGAAC
Organism: Bacillus sp. B4EP4a; assembly: GCF_006680105.1. Lineage (NCBI taxonomy): Bacteria > Bacillati > Bacillota > Bacilli > Caryophanales > Bacillaceae > Bacillus > Bacillus sp. B4EP4a. The sequence goes on along the minus strand of NZ_VHIK01000028.1, from coordinate 21,555 downwards.
CAGTTTTGGGAACCATTCAACGCGGGATCAAGCAGCCACTTGGCCTCTTTTTCATGAATATATGCAGGTATCCCATAATGATCCCGAATAGCATCAAGAGCACCGATATGGTCAAAATGTGCATGTGTCAATAAAATCGCCAAAGGCTTTAAATTTTTTGTTTGTATGTACTGTATGATTTTCTGTGGCTCTTCACCCGGATCGAAAATGATGCAATCCTGTCCATCGGAAACTACATAACAATTCGTTTGCAGCGGGCCTAGAGGAATTTGTTTCCATTTCATTTCCATCAACTCCAATATGATTTTCTATCTTCATCTTACACTAATTAAGCTGCTAATGTTAATCCAGTTTACTCAAGTCATAGAAGTGTCACCTATTAAACCTCGACAAATAATTGAAAAAATATTAAGATATTAACAAATGCAATCTTTTCTACATATTTTTGGTAGTTGCTTTATTCTCTGGGTATATTATTAGGGATTAGTTATTCATTACGTAAAAAGGGGGTTTTGACATGATATTAATGGTTGTTTTCGGACTTGTGGCTATATTAGGAGTAGCAGCTGTGTTTACCTCATTAAAAAAGAGAAACTTCTTAGGATTCATTTTTGCAGCCGGCAGTGCAGTAGTGTTTGGCTGGTTCACTGTCATGACTGTCATCAACAGCGGTTTTCCTGTTGCCCATTGAAGAAAAAAGCTCGCCATCCGGCGAGCTTTTGTTTTAGGTCATCATGTTTGTTTGAACAATCTTTGTATTTGATGGGTTTTCATATCAATGATTTTCTCAAATTGATATCCATATAAGCAGAAGTTGCCATCAAGCGAACAGCTTAATGGTTCATTTTCCATGTCCTTCATCAATTCTTCTTGTGTGCCTTTTTCCCAATTTAATTTAGTTAAGGTAAACCTTCCCTCATATTGGTCCGCATCTTTTGATTCATTAGGAATGAACGTTATGAATTCCTTATTTTTTTCAATGAAATCATAGGATGGAATCACCCAATCTGAAAAGCTTTTCAATAGCGGCACGGAAAAAGAGTGGATCGGCTTGTTTGTAGAATCATAAAATGCATATGTACCCCGATCTTGTTTTTCTGTCTCCACTTGAATTGTCATCAGCGCTTGTTTTATCTTTTTAAAGTGAATGACATCGAGCATAAGACTGTCCGCTCCATCCTCATTCAGCGCTTTTCTTTCTAGGGGAGCCGTCAAAGCAGGTTCTTCCTTGTCCCAATCCAGAAACATCAATTCATTTTCACTTGCCCATTGAGCAAAGGGCTGCGGAAAGTCCAGAGTTTCCATAGTTTGTTCATCTGGATTCAACACATAACTGCTGTATGTCCAATCTTCATAAAAACTCGATACAAACAACTGGCCATCTTTAAATGAATTCCACTCATAAGCTAATTCATAGGCTGGGATCGCCACGGAATACAATGGATTTCCCGTTTTATCGAGTATTGTGATTGATGCTTTATCCGAAGAGGTGAAGGACGATAACAAGATATGCTTACCAGACGGACTGATCGATACTTCAGAAAACGCAAAAGCCGGCTGATAGAAAACGGAAGTATCATTCGTTTCCAAATTCCATGCCATCAACTGGGATAATTCATTACCATCCCGCTTCACAGAATATAAAATGGTTTTTGAATCCAGCCATCCAAAAATGGCTTCGATTTTTTCCGTTTCTGCAGTCGGGACCTTTAAATTGCTTACTGAAGTTTCCAGGTTAGATTGGGAGTGTTCTTTTTCCGTATCATTTACGGGTTTACTAAGGTCCTTGGAAGGCTCACAAGCCGAGATAAGAAGGATAGTGGAGATAAATAATGGGACGAAACACAACATCTTACAAATGGAAAGCCGCATACAAAGTGCTGCTTTGGATACTTTAATCTCCACACACCTCCCACTTCAAAACTAAAACGCCTGGCATATGTGAGCGAGACATTAGAAAGAGAGTAAGGACAGACCAATCGAATCCTTACTCTCTTTCATTATAAAGTAAAAAAGAGAAAATGTGGCGGATAATGATCTTATATTTTTTTGGAAGTATATTCCTTAGGGGGATGCATCACATATATAGGCCTGCCATCAAAATCTTGACAGAATCTTCATATATACCAGGCAAATGGGATAGCGGAAGCGGATTGATGCCCTTTCCCAGTTCGATTGTGAATCCGCCGCGTTTAAATTCCTGAATGAACCAATCTTTATACCCGGCATGGCTGTCAACATATTGTACGGCCCGATATCCGCTGCGCTCCTCGAACTCCTTCGCAACATTCGCTGCCTGTTCAGGTTCATGGCCCTCATATCCCCAATAGAATTCTTTTCCCTGGGTGTGAAGTGCAAGCACTCTTTCAAAATTCCGTCTTATTGCCAGCTCCTTCATGGCCAATGCTTCTGGTTCTGATAGCGCGGTCTCTCCTGGAAAATCCCTCGGAGCAGGGGCTTTTGGAATCTTTCTGCGCTTTTCAATCTCCCAATTGGCAGGATATTGATTATTCAGGTCTACACCGCGGATATTGGCTTTCCAAGCATAAAAAGCAGGATTACCATTATTTATTTTTAAAACATCAACCTTCCCCTCAGCCGCCTCCTCCCCCTTTAGGACAAGATCGACTCCATCCGGATTCACCATTGGAACCATCGAAATGGTCATATCCCGATAGAAGGGCATACAATCCATTCCACATAGTGTACGATCATTCGTTACCGCCAGCAGAAAATCGTTCAGCCATTTCATCAAAACAGCCGTAGTGATCCATTCATTAGCATGGAATGAACCGTTATAATGTATGATCTTTTCACCTTGACCGATTCTTACCTCAAGTAGTTCTTTTCCCAATACACTCCTCCCGATCGATTCAACCTTAATAAAGGGGTAATGAAAAGATAGAATATCAAGATCGTCAAGAAGTGATTGATATTCATAGGGCTTGTCGGTGACAATCATGGGATTCATCACCCGGACGGGTACGGAAAAAGGTTTTTGTCCATCTTGATTCAATAATATTATCCCATCGATGGGCAGGTGATATTGTAAAGCGATTTCGGCAAAATCGATATCTAACCGGGACTCTTCCTGAACAATGTACCCAGGTATCTGTACTTCCATGCCATTTGGCAAAACCCCGCCAGTAATGGCAGGATTGGCATCCTCAATCAAAACCCGAGGAATTTGAAACAATTGACTGTAATATGCCAAATCATCCCCGCCTCTGCTCACAACTTTCATTCAGCCTCCGCCCCTTTCATTGTTTTATCTTTATGAAGCGAAAAACAGAAAGATGTTCAGGAAGTCTCACGTGTTTCATAATTGTAATGCTACTGATTCTCCTGAAAAAACAAAAAACCTGGATTGCGCCAGGTTTCCTTTTTCAACGTTGCTCATAAAATCGGAGCAAATCCCCATAAATGATTTTGTCGGAGTACTCAAGCTCCTGCTTAGCCTTATCCAAATACTTTTCACATGAATCCTTTGCAGTCGCTGCTCCGGTTTTTTTATCATAACAGGTATCCATCGTATAGAGATAATCCTTTGTGATGAAACTGCTATCGCGAAGAACGGTGAATTCTAATTTCTCTTCAGAAAAAAGATCTTTGCCGAATTCGATATAATCATCATTTTCAATCCCCAATAAATGAAGGAGAGTCGGCCTTACATCAATTTGGCCGGAAACGGTGGAAATCGTTTTCCCCTCCTGCCCAGGGACATGTATGATGAGCGGGACACGCTGAAGTTGGATGGATTCGAAAGGCGTGATTTCCTTCCCAAGGAACTGGCCCATGGCAGAGTTGTGATTTTCCGAAATTCCATAATGGTCACCATATAGCACAATAATGGAATCCTCATATAATCCATCACGTTTCAAATCACCGATAAATTGTTCCAAGGCTTCGTCTGTATAACGTACGGTCGGAAAATACTGATTCAATGTTTTGGAATTCGAATCGTATGGTTCCAATGTCCGGTCTTCTTCATTCAAAGTGAATGGAAAATGATTGGTTAACGTTATGAACTTGGCATAAAAAGGCTCAGGCAACTGCTTCAAGTGAGAGATTGATTGCTTGAAGAACGATTTATCATTCAAACCCCAATTGATGGAATTCCCTTCAGAGACTTTGTATTCATCACTATCATAAAACCGTTGGTACCCAAGAGAACCGTACATTATGTCACGATTCCAAAAGCTTTTATTATTGGCATGGAAGGAAGCCGTATTGTAACCTTTTTCCGTTAAGATTTCGGGGGTGGCTTTGTATTCATTTTGGGCATGAGTGAAAAATACTGCACCCCTACCTAAAGGATAGAGGGAATTCTCAATAATGAATTCTGAATCGGATGTTTTCCCCTGGCCAGTTTGGTGATAAAGGTTATTGAAATAATAGCTCTCTTTAATGAATTGGTTCAGAAAAGGAGTGATTTCTTCACCGTTGACAGTTTTATTGATGACAAAGCTTTGAGTGGATTCCAATGATACTAGGATCACATTTTTGCCTTTTGCCAGACCATAAAGGTCATCATTAACCTTTTTTTGATTCGCACGGACGTAATTTTCAATTTCCGACAATTCACTGCCATCCGCAAGGGCACGTTGAGCTGATGATTTCGTCTGTAATATTACATCATAAAGGTGATAATGGTACGTACCGATATTCTTAACGAGGATTTCACGGTCAAACGTTCTTGTCAGGAGTTCAGGACGCGCCGCTTCCGCTAAAGCTAAGTTAAAAAATGTCACTCCCAAAGCCATTAACAAAAAGAATTTACGGTCCTGGGGATTGTATCGACATTCATGGAATGTTTTTGGTTTGTATTTCAGCAGAAGCATCAAGACCAGAATATCGGCAAAATACAAAAGGTCACTCGGATTGATCAATTCATGTACACTGCTTCCAAGGTCGTTCATATTGCTCGTTTGAAAAAGAACGGGAATGGTTAAAAAGTCATTGAAAAAGCGAAAAAAAACAAGGTTGGCAAAAAGGACGAAGGTGATGAAAAAACTCATGATCAATAAGTATGCTGTCCTTTTATTTTCTTTTAAAAATATATTCACGCCAAGAGTAAGCAAGAGGAAACTGACAGGATTGATGAATAGTATGAACTCCTGGATCCAATTATCAATATCTATCTCAAAACTTGTTTTATAAGCAATATATGTTTTAAGCCAAAGTGAAATCAATACGACCCAAAACAATGAATATCCCTGTTTTTTGAAGACCCTTTTCAATCCTGGTCCCTCCTCATCGAAAAAGCGCTGGAGCGATGATGCAGAGCGCCTCAATCATGGGTCATGGTTCTCCCCCTATGCAAAAGCAGGAACGATTGCCCCCGCCCCTCAAAAGGGGGGTATTTTTTGAAGATTCCATCTTTTTTTCTTATAACCCTGTTTGCCACAGGGCAGCAAGGGATCACGTATTCAGTTGGCTTTTAATGAGCCAGGCTGCACCTATTACCCCTGCATCATTGCCCAGTGTGGCCAGGCTGATTTTCGTTGATTTACTAACCCGTTTGAATGCATACTTTCCGAAGGCAGAACGGACAGGATCAAGCAAAATGTCTCCCGCTTGCGAAACGCCCCCACCAATGACGATTTTATCTGGATTCATGACATTCCCAACATGTGATAGTGCCAGCCCCAAATAATTGCCTACCTTATTTACGACAGCTTTGGACAAAGGATCACCTTCTGCAGCGCATTGGAATAACAGTTTGGAAGTAACCGCATTTCCCTCTTCGACTTTCTGCTGAAGCATTGACTGTTCATCGGCGGTATTCAAGGCCTCTAAAGCCATACGGACAATTCCCGTTGCCGAAGCAACCGTTTCCAAACAACCAGTCTTACCGCAATTGCATGGTGCGCCTCCGTCCGTTACGACCGTTATATGCCCTATTTCACCAGCAGCCCCACTGGTACCATGGACAATTTGCCCATTATGGATGATCCCGCCGCCTACACCCGTTCCTAGAGTTACACAAACGAGGTCTTTAGCGCCATTACCGGCACCTTTCCACATTTCTCCCAAAGCTGCCATATTGGCATCATTATCGATCACAGCCGGAAGAGATGTCTCCACCTCCAATAAATCTTTTAAAGGATAGTCCTTCCAGCCTAGATTGACGGCTTCATATATGGAACCGTTAACAAATTTCACAGGCCCGGGAGCACCCATCCCTATCCCTACTATCTTACTCTTCGGTTCATTAAGTTCCACGAGCTTCGCATCAATTGCTTTGGCTATGTTAATCGTAATGAATTTTCCCTTTTCGGAGATGTCTGTGCTGATTTCCCATTTTTGAATAATCTCTCCGTATAAATTGATCAGAGCCAGTTTGGTAGTTGTACCGCCTAAATCCACACCCATCAGCCACTTTTCCATCATTCTCACCTTTTTTATCAATTTTTTTTCGGTTTTTCCCTTTCAAGAGACAATTGCTGCCTAATTAAAAGAATCGCCATTTGATAATCTTTCGTATCCATCATCTGCATACGGTGGATTTCCCTTATTTCGGCTTCCATCAGTTCAAGCTCGGCTAAGCGATCACCAATATAGATAAATGTACCAAATCTTTTCAAGTATTGTTGAAGATCATAATATGTTTTCATTGTAAACCTCTTTACTCTTTTCTATAGGAAAAGTATATCGAATCAGCCTCTTTGTAACAAGCGCCCATTTCCCCTCATACATGTCCAATTATATTCATATGATGAAATATCAAGAATGTGGACTCTTTCGATTTGATTTAACAGCTTAATGTTTTTAATGCATTCATCACGCGTGAAAACGGAGGGGAAAAATGAAAGTACAATTGAAGTATACCGTCTTTTTGGTTTTAACCACCATTTTTGTCATCCTTTATTTATCAAATCATAAACAGACAGAGGAAACCATCATTTTTTTTCCCATCGATTCCTCGCTCCATTTTGAACATGCCTCCACCCATCTGACACCGAAGGGTACCGGGGATTCCACCTATACCATCACTTGGAGGGTGGAGTCTTCTTTGGACCAGCCTGCTTACTTACGTCAGGACGTATCGCTTTTATACAAAAATGGAAAATTGGCAGGAGCTTTAAAAAATTGGCGCCAAAATAAACAAGAACTCTCTCAAAAAGCGAAATCTAAAGAATCTGAGAGCGGACGTTATGAAGCGGTAACGTTTCATTATGCCGAGGTTCATCCGAGTGACACAATTTTCACCAGTGCCCAGCAGCTCAGTAAAGATAAACTCTATACAGTAACGACACCGGCTTTTCAATTTTTCCACCGTCCCCTTTCAGAAGAACAGGTTCAGTGGAAAAAAACGCTGGACGGCTTGACAGATCAAACGGTTCGAAATGGTTTGGAGAAAGCTGGTCAAGCTTTTCAGGTTAATCTGGAACAATACAATATCATCTCTTTAACAGATCTGCCCTCAAAGAAAAATCAATGGCTTGCTGCCTTCCCCCAATTCAAACGGGAGGAAATTGTGGGGAAACTATGGGAAGGACTTTACAAAAATTATGTGTTGGGAATAAAAAAGGAGGATGGAACCACTGTGAGTCCACAAGGTAGCACCACCCCCCTATTGCTTATGGCAAAGAATCAAAGTGAAATACTTGTCTTGTTTACCCTGAAAGACGGTACCCCAATCATGTTGCGTCAAAAGTTATAGTTGCTTTTCAATTTCCGCCAGCAATTTAGTGTATGACTTATTATCCGGGGCAAGCTCAATAGCCTTATCAGCTTGCTCCTTAGCTTGATTGAATGATTCGAGATTCATGTAGACTAAGGCAAGATTGTAATGGGCTTCATGCAAATCCGGATTACTTTCAATCGCTTTTTCATAATAATCCCTAGCTTTGTATATGTCCTTTTTATCAAAAGATAAATTTCCCAGCATAAAAAGCGATAGCGGTGCTTCAGGGTTTGCATCCACATAATTGAATAGCATCTCTTCCGCTTTGTCCTCTTCATCATCATCTATATACTTTTGGGCCATCATGGCCATGGTATTATCATCGATAGCTGCACTTTCCTGATGATTGAAACCAAATTGCAGCAGGGCATAGGTCAGTATTACCGTCCCTATCAGAAAAGCCAGCTGCCGAAAGATATTCTTGGATTTTGGCAGATGGACCACTCCAGCAGCCAAGAACCCTCCGATCAAACCTCCGATATGCCCTGCATTATCAATTCCCGAAACAGTGAAACCATATATTAAGTTAATGATGATCAATACGATTACCGATGAGCCCATCGAGCGCATGAATAATTTCGGATAGACGATGCCAAAGTACAAAAGTGCCCCAAAACAGCCAAAAATGGCTCCACTCGCTCCTGCGGAAAGATTCGGGGTCATGATGAAGCTGCCTAGAGTTCCAGCGAAACCAGCGAATATATAGATGATAAGGAACCTGGCATTACCGTAAATCCTTTCAACTTCAGCACCGATTAAATACAACGAAAATGTATTCATCAGTAAATGAATGAACCCGATATGGACGATCATCGGTGTAAAGAACCGCCACCATTCCCCTTGTATGATATAAGGGGAAAATTTAGCTCCAAACTCGATCAAAGTTTTGGAATTGGTGCTGCCCCCATTAAACTCCATCAAGATGAACACAGCTATTTGTATCGCCATTAATATATATGTAAAGAACGGCTTATTGGCATTTTGAAAAACCTTCTGCTCTGCCTTAGCCTTTTTGACTGACTCCGAGATGGCGGCCTTCTTTACTGCGAGGACCTTTTCCTCATCTATTTCATTTTCTTCAAGAATTTGAATTGAGAGTGGCTTTTTCAAAACAAGTTCAAGGTTTTGCAACGAATCATGAAAGTTTTCACACGTTAGAAGAAACGTGTTAACATTCGTTTTTTTAAAGGAAGCCACCCGTGAACTAAAGTCATGATCATCCACCGGGGCGAATTTACTAACATAGATACTTAATATGTTTATGGGCTTCTTGTATAATTTCCTTCTGATCCTTTCCCCATTCTGCAATGTTCGGTCGATATCGCGTTTCAGCCAATTAGCCCAATCCAAATCATGTCGAATGAGTCTTATGACTGGAAACTCCTTATTCTTATCGCTCTCAAGCCAAATCTCCTGATGGTTTTCCGTGACAGTGATCATTCGATAATCATAATGGGCAGACAACTCCCTTATGGTTTCCCAAAACAAATAATCCTCTTTAAATCCCAATGCCTTCCCCACTTTCCAATGAAACTTAAGCTTCTAAAATTCCTGTTTCTTTAATTAAAACTATAGACGAAATCATGTAAAAAGTAAAAAAGGAGACTGTTTAAAATCCACTCTCCCCTATCCTTATAAATTAAAAAGGAACCCCTGATCAGGTTCCTTTTTAAGATGCCGGCATCCTCATTTGGTCTGAGTGAACATGCTTTGCATCATTTTATCCCTGAACATTGGCATATCCAAGGATTTAGTCACTAGAAATCTTCTCAGTATGCCGTTGGACAGCGCAACATTTATCAGGCGGTACCTGTTTTGGTAACCTGCATAAACAACTAAACCAACCAAGAAGATTTGAACAATTAATCGAAGCATAACAATCCCTCCTATCAATAGTTTGATACAGGACAGGATTTTTATGAGCTAAAAGTGATAATTAATAAACTTCTTCTTAATGGGCGTACGTGCGTATAACCCTGGATGGGGTAATTAGTTTGCCGACCGCTATATCATGTACCTCTATCGGGAGTTCATCCATTAATTGAAGCTCGTATGTAAGGGCCAATGTATCTCCCCGGTAATAGGATAGGAAACGGTCATAATAGCCCCCTCCAAAGCCTAGGCGATACCCTTCCTTGGTAAAAGCAAGACCGGGTACGATCAATGCATCCAATTCCTCTTTGCGAGCCTTGGCTGTATCAGCCACTGGTTCTAGCAATCCGTAATAAACAGACTCCAGCTGATTGAAGGACGAAATTTTTTTGAATTCCATTGTCTTTTTTTCAGGATCACATTTTGGAACAGCCACTTCTTTTCCTTCACTCCATGCTTGTTCGATGATCCGTACCGTTGGAACTTCAGGCGGGATGGAGATGGTGATGCCAATTGTTTCAGCTTTTTTCCATTCCTCCAGCGAAAATAAGTTTTCAGCGATTCTGTTCGATAGTTCTTCATGTTCTTCTTTAGTCAGCTCCATTAAACGGGACCTAACTTCTTGACGGAGCTTATTCTTGTTTTCTCTCATCTCTTCCGACTCCTTTAGTCTACTTCTATCATTATCTCATAATATTTGTTCATTTCCGAAAATACCGTGTCGGAAATCGCCGAATCATTAGTCTTTCTGAAAATATTCACTAAAGGAAAGTGAGAAAGAAGGAATTAAAAAAATGAATAAAAAAAACAACAGGAAAAATCCTGTTGCTTACTTTGTTTCACGGTGAGTCGTGCTGCGTTTTTCTCTTGAGCAGTATTTTTTAAGCTCAAGACGGTCTGGATTGTTACGTTTATTTTTTTTAGAAATATAGTTACGGTCTCCACATTCAGTGCAAGCTAATGTAATATTCACGCGCATTGTGTATTTCCCTCCAAACATATTGACATTTTCACATAGGACTTTTCTATAATATCATTATTCAATGCGAATTGCTAGTATGTTTTTTGGAAATCCAACATTAACTTTTTTGAATTCTTAATTGTTTACGTTTTGCATCGTCAGGAGGAGCTGATTATTTATAACTTTCGCTTCTTCTTTCGTTTCAGCATGAATGACCCAAGCCACAGCTTCCACACATTCTTTCGGTAAGATTTCCGTCTCTAACGTAAACACGCTGGTAACTTCCCCTTTGGCGAGCGGTGAATAAGCCAGGAGTCCTTCTTTCAATGATTTGAAGCATCCCTCTTGATAAAGGCTTCCCTTACCTTGGATGCAATATTGAGAGATGCTTTTTCCTTTCACCAATCCACCCAATAAGGCAATCGATTGAGGGGCTACATGTAAGATCGCCCGTTCATTCGGGCTGTAAAAGGCTACTGCCTGCCTTTCGAAAGCGTTTTCATAGTGAAAAAACACTTTAGGGCGCTTAGTCTCGAATGAGGTATTCCTAATCGTGAACTTCGAAAAGGTCACCTTCCCTTGGGTATATGTTTGTGAAAGTGTCCGGATTTCTCCATTAGGATGACTCATCATATCTTCCTCAGGATACCAATCAAAACTCTCATCCATCCATAGCCCAGCCTTTAGTCCCTTACGAAATATATCGAGGTTATCCTGCGGCATATACGCGAATAGCGAATTCATAATAATCATCCCTTCCCCTTTATTTATCCTTATATAACTTATCGTTAGGCGCTGACAGTGAAACAATCCACTTTAGAATCTGCACACCATTTTCTTATAGGTCCACCAATTTTTAACTATTCAAAATATTTTGTTTTTTCGATTTATTCTATCTTTATGTTAGCACTGAATTGGCTGATGGACAATAAACACTTTTTGTCGAATTTTATGTATGTTATCTCCCAAAGGTTTTTTTTCCCATTTTAATACCTAATTTTTTTTCTTCAACGACGGTCATAAGGCTTTTCGACAATATTTTTAAAAAAATAGACAATAAATGAAATATACGGCCCACTTTGAATATGAAAATCTCCAATTTTTTAAAAATATATGTAAAATATAAGTATATTGTCGAAATTTATCTTTTGAGGTGAAAACATGGAAACACTTATCATCCTCCTTTTTTCATTAGCGATCGTCCTTCTCATCATTTCCTTTTTCGGTAAAGATAAAGTTACCAAATTAGAAGAAGATTTAGAACAGATGACACTAACGTATATGCAGGATATCTACCAATTAAAGATGAAGGTGAAGATTCTTGAAGAGGAATTCGTTATCCAGGACGACATTGTTCCCCCTGTAAAGGATAAATCAACTGTCAATCCCAATGATATCGAACCCATTCATGAAATTCTAAAAAGCCAGGTTCTATCTTTACATAGTCAAGGTCTTTCTTTGGACCAGATCGCTAGACAATCCTCGTTAACGAAGGAGCAAACCATTTCAGTGATCGAGCAGCAAAGAGTGCGGGGTGAATGAAAATGAACAAAGCAAGACTGCAAGGTCTTTCCGCCGGTATCATTTTTACCACAACAATCTTCGCTGGCTATTATTATGGCACCGGATTATTCGTAGGCACCACCCCTACTGCGGAGGAAGCTAAGGAATTGCTCGTGAAGAAGGGATTCGTCGTTACACTTCCTAAGGAGGAAGCTAAAAAGACCGTCCAACCAAAGGATCCGGATAAGGATTCAATGGAGAAAGAGGCTTCAAAAAAAAATCCCTCCATCTTCACCTATACAATTAAAGTGAAAACGAATATGACCGCAACCGAAATTGCCGATAGCCTTTCAAAGGAAAAAATCATCGTTGATGCTGCTGAATTTGAAGCTTACATGAAGGACCATGATTTCTCAAAAAAAATACAAATCGGCGAGTTTGTTGTTACGAATAATATGACATATAGACAATTGGCCAATACTTTGACCCATTAATGAATAAGAGAGACTTTTAAATGGACCATGTCCGAGAAAAAGCCTCTCTTTTTTCAATTAGGATGGGTTCATTCATTCCTGCTGATATATCTCCCTCTTACCAGGAAGTAAATATTCTCTGCGATATTCGTTGTATGGTCCGCTGTCCTTTCCAAATATCGAGCAATTAAGGAAAGCTGTGTAACCTGCTGAAGGTTTTTTTCTTCTGAAAGGCGAAGGAGACTTCGAATCATATCTCCATAAAAGCGATCAACCTCATCATCCATTTCAATGATTTCTCTTGAAAGAACAACATCTTCCTTCTCAAATGCTTCTATTGAAAGTTGAATCATCTTTAATGTAATATCATGCATCTGCTTTAATGGTGTTAAAGGCAGAATAAATGGCTGGTCACCGATTCGGATGGCTGATTTAGCGATATTCACACCAAAGTCCGCCATCCTTTCAATATCCGAAGCAATTTTTATTGCAGCAATGATACGCCTTAAATCAATCGCAACCGGCTGCTGCTTAGCAATCAGTAAAATCGCAAAGTCATTAATTTCCTCTTCCAGTAAATCAGCTATTGTATCATCATCAATAACTTCAAGAGCCTCTTCAACATTCTTGTTTTCCAGTGCGGTAAATGATTTTGATATCGCACCTGAAGCTAAATTAGCCAACTTCACTATTTTCTCTTGCAATTCTTTTAATTGAAGCTCAAAATTTTCACGAACAACCATTATCGCATCTCCTTTTCATTAGCCAAAACGTCCGGTAATATAATCTTCTGTTCTCTTATCATTCGGGTTCGAAAAGATGGTGTTAGTGTCGGAATACTCGATGACTTCCCCATTTAAGAAGAAGGCCGTTTTATCAGAGATACGAGCTGCCTGCTGCATATTGTGGGTAACGATGATTATACTGAAATCTTTTTTTAGCTCCTGGACTAATTCTTCTATTTTCAAAGTGGATATCGGATCAAGGGCAGAAGTCGGTTCATCCATTAAAATGACATCTGGTTCAATCGCCAGACAGCGAGCGATACAAAGGCGCTGTTGTTGTCCACCAGAAAGGCCATACGCATTTTCATGCAGACGGTCTTTCACTTCATCCCAAATGGCTGCCCCTTTTAAACTCTTTTCCACGATTTGGTCCAGAATCTTTTTATTTTTGATACCGTGAATTTTTGGTCCGTATATAACATTTTCATAAATTGATTTAGGGAAGGGATTAGGCTTTTGGAAAACCATACCAACCTGTGTCCTTAAATCTTCTACTTTGTAAGACTGATCTAGAATATTACGGTTCCTATATTTAATCTGCCCAGTCGTTTTAACATCTGGCACAAGCTCAATCATCCGGTTTAACGTTTTGATGTAGGTAGATTTCCCACATCCAGATGGCCCGATAATGGCAGTCACTTCATTTTGATACATATCTAGGTTAATATTTTTTAAAGCATGGTTTTCACCGTACCATAAATTGAGATCTGACGTTTCATACACCGTTTCCTTTAAGGAAACAGAATCTGCATTTTCTATTCCAACTGTTGGAGCCTTTTCGGGTCCCGTTAATGTCATATTCATTCTTTCCTTCCTCCAATCAGTATCTTTTCTGGAATTTGTTACGGATTATGACAGCTATCGAATTCATTAAAATTAACAGAGCAAGTAAAACGATGATACCTGCAGCCGCAACCTGCTGGAATTCCTCCTGTGGCCGTGATGTCCAGTTATAGATTTGCATCGGTAGTACCGTAAATGTATCCATGACCGATTGCGGTAAAAATGCGATGAACAGCGGGATACCAACTACCACTAATGGTGCCGTTTCCCCAATCGCCCGGGATAAAGCGAGTATTCCACCTGTCAAAATACCAGGTATCGCAGCTGGAAGAACCACTTTCAAAATCGTCTGCCATTTTGTTGCACCCATTCCATAAGAAGCTTCTCTTATATCACGCGGTACAGAACGTATGGCTTCCTGAGCTGCAACAATGATGACTGGCAAGACGAGTAGACTCATCGTCAAACCTGCTGCCAACACGGAGCGATCCAAGGCTAGAGCCCTAACGAAAACCGTCAAACCGAGTAATCCAAATACAATTGACGGAACACCTGCCAGATTGGATATATTCAACTTTATAAAAGTAGTGATCCAATTCTTTCGTGCATATTCCTCTAAATAGATCGCCGTTCCCACACCGAGAAAAAGGGAAATAGGGGTAACGACGGCCATTAACCATATAGAACCGATAAGAGCTGCCTTTACACCAGCCTCTTCCGGTCTTCTTGAAGCGAAATTCTGGAAGAAATCCAAATTCAAATGACCAATTCCTTGAGTCAATATCCGATAAAATAAGATGGCCAATACCAGAAGGCCAAATAAGGTTGCTAAGAAGAATAAGCCTTTACATATCGAGTTAACCGCCAGCCGAGTGGGCATTTTCTTTACAACATGATTTTTGTTTATCAGTTTCATGTCTTAATATTCCTCCCTGAACTTGCGGGAGATGAACTGCGCCAATAAATTCATAATAAGCGTAAAGACGAACAGTGTCATTCCAACCGCATATATGCTGTAGTAAATCGTTGTCCCATACCCTGCGTCTCCAGTACTCACCTGTACGATATAGGCAGTCATCGTTTGAATAGAACTTGTGACGTCCATACTCATACTTGGAGTCGATCCACCTGCGACACTTACGATCATGGTCTCTCCAATCGCTCTGGATAAAGCCAGGACAATTGAAGCAACGATTCCGGACATGGCCGCTGGCAATACCACTTTAATCGTCGTTTCCAGCTTCGTAGCACCTAGAGCATACGCACCTTCACGAATCGATTTCGGTACTGAGACAAGTGCATCTTCCGATAAAGAGGCAATCATTGGCATGATCATGATTCCTACCACAATCCCAGGACTTAAGGCATTGAACATGTCAAGGGAAGGAAAAATATCCCGCAATACTGGCGTTACAAAGGTTAAGGCAAAGAAGCCGTAAACGATAGTAGGGATTCCAGCTAAAACTTCTAAAATCGGCTTAATGATTCTCCGTGTTTTCTCTGATGCATATTCACTCAAGAAAATGGCTGTTGCGAGACCTACCGGAACTGCAACTAACGCCGCTATTACCGTTACCTTCAACGTTCCAACAACAAGTGGCATAACCCCATAGGAAGGCGTGGATGCAAAAGGTAACCATTTCTGTCCTGTTAAAAACTCCACGATGGACACTTTATCAAAAAATATAAAAGTTTCAAAAATCAACGTAAGGATTATCCCAATGGTTATAAATACAGAAATCACAGCTGTAAGGAACAACAGCTTAGGAATGATTTTCTCTATATTCCATCTTTTTTTGCTTTTCTTTTCTAAAATCAATCGCTGTACGGAATAGGTGTCTGTTTGTTTCGGTTCCAACATGTATCCTCCATTTCAGACAAGCATATTAAGGGGCTACCCAATCCCTCTATTTATACGAAGAGATTGGGCAGCCTGTTAAACAGATTATTTTTTTAGTTCGTTCAATTTTTCAAGATCCTTCTTGTACTCTTCTTCCGGTAAGCTAACGTAGCCTACTTCTTCAGAAAGCTCTCCAGCATTTTCAATGACGAATTGAGTATAATCAGCCACTTGTTCCTTTTCAGCTACACTTTTATTGGATACATATGTGTACAGAGGACGAGACAGTGGTGCATACTCTCCGCTTTTAATCGTTTCATGGGTAGGCTCAACAGCACCCTTACCATTATCGATTGATACAACTTTTAATTTATCCTTATTTTCTGCATAGTAAGCAAATCCGAAGAAACCAATCGCATTTTTGTCACCTTCGACCCCTTGTACAAGAACGTTATCATCTTCAGAAAGAGTCGCATTTTCAACCATTGGTTTTTCCTCTAAAATAACTTCGTTGAAATAATCGTATGTGCCAGAATCAGTTCCCGGAGAGTAAAATTTAATTTCTTCCTTCGGCCATTCCGGACGTATATCAGACCATTTCTTCACTGATCCATTGTCAACCCAAAGCTTTTTTAGTTCGTCAACTGTCATTTTATCGATGAATTCATTATCTTTATTGACAACGATAGAAATACCATCAAACGCAAGCTTCATTTCTGTATACTTAACTCCCTTTTCATCAAGTAACGCACTTTCTTCGTCTTTGACAGGTCGGGACGCATTACTTAGATCCGTTTCACCAGCGATGAATTTTTTAAATCCGCCACCTGTTCCCGATGATCCTACAGATACTTTAACATCAGGTTGTTCCGCCATATATTCTTCAGCAACTGCCTCCATGATTGGAAATACAGTCGATGAACCATCCATAATCACTTCGCCCTTGAGTTGATCTGAAGCCGTTTCATTTCCTTTACCGCTGTTTGTAGTATCATTAGATCCACATCCAGCTGCCACTGCGATTACTCCACCCATTACTGCAGTCATTGCCATAAATTTGAAACGTCTCATTTGTATATCCCCCTAAGAATTTTATATGAATATTTTGTCCTACTCTCACATCATACGTTTAGACTGTAAATTCCGTTTAAAGCAATTGTAAATGTTCAGTAAATAATTGTGTTTATATTGTAAAGGTAGTCAAAGTCTTTTAATCGCTCTCTTATTTTGTGCCCAAGGGGTGTTTACATGTGCGGGAAATTACTCCAACTGAAGTGATTATAAATCTCTTTCATAAGGGGAAAGTGCAAAGCTCGAGGCATACTGATAGCATCACTGAGCAATTTTATTTTATGACAAAAAAACACGCTTTCGGGTTTAACCCAGAAGCGTGTTTTATAACTTTTTATTCATTTTCCTGACTATTTCTTATTTCAGCCTGCTCTTTTTGAACGTCTTTACCATTCTCCACTTTCAAATCAGTCGAGGTTTCGGTATTTTCCTTCTTAGCCCGTTCTTTTTTCAGTTCGAAATAAGTATCCATAATTTCTTCACCTATCTCTTTACTCATGCTGTGCCCTGTATGTCCTTGGTATGCCCACGGTACAACGACCGCAAAAGCGACCTCCGGATTTTTGGCTGGGGCATAGCCAACAAGCGTGATGTTCATCGTTTCTTGGGGCTCGCTATAATCCAACCGGTTCGGGCCGTCATAGAATGCTTCCGCCGTCCCGGTTTTAGCTGCCACTGTATACGGTTTATTCCCAAAATACTTATAAGCCGTTCCGCCTTGTTCCATCGCAACTTTATCGAAACCGCTCTGAACACGCTCAATCCACTCTTCCTTCATATCAAGACGATTAAGGACAGTCGGTGAAACGTCTTCGGCAACAGGTCCCAATTCCTCATTATTATCAACAGGATCGCGGATTTCCTTAACCATATGCGGCTTCATGCGGTTACCGCCATTTGCGATGGATGAAACATATTGCGCGAGCTGCATTGGTGTGTACGTATCATACTGTCCGATAGCAAGGTCAAGCAGTTTACCAGGAGATACGTCGGAACCTTTGAACCCGCTCATTTCATTCGGAAGATCAATCCCTGTACGGACTCCCAAGCCAAACTGGGCGAATGAATTTCGCATGGTCGAAAAGGCGCTTGAACTAATATTCAACGGTTCGTTCGGCACATAATGCGCACCTGCAATATTTATTGCCGTTCTGAACATATAAACGTTCGAAGATACTTTCAATGCGGTCAAATCATTAATGTTCCCGAAGTCACTATATGAACCTTTTGCTGGTGTACCTTTGATTTTCAGCTTCGTATCATAAAAGTACGTACCCGGCTGGATCGCACCTTGCTGATAACCGGTTAAAACGGTAGCCCCTTTGACTGCAGATCCCATTGTATAGGAAGTCGTGATATTTCCTAATGCGAAGTCCTCAATCGAGGATTTCCCCGTTTTTGGGTCCTTCTCATATTTCTTCCCAGCCATCGTTAATACTTCCCCTGTATCGGGATCCATCATGACGACAAAGGCCCTGTCCAAGAATTTGGTGTTACCCATTTTTTTCTTGGCAATCAATTGCTTTTCAATGATTTCCTCTGTTGCAAGCTGCAAATCCATATCAACTGTCAATATAAGATCTTTTCCTCGCGAACCTTCAGTAATCACTTCGGAATCGACAACATTTCCTGATTTATCGGTCACATTCCTTACTTTCGCTTTCTGCCCTTGGAGGATATCTTCATATTGCGCCTCAATATAACTCTTTCCTACTCGGTCATTCCGGCTGTAATCACGTGCAAGGTAGTAGTCCAGGCTTTCACTAGGCAATCCTTCTTCAGATGAGGAAACTTTACCTAATACAGATTTGAGTGTTTTATTATATGTATAAAAACGATCCCAATCTGTTGATATATCGACCCCTGGGAGCGAATCAAGGTTTTCACTCACCTTGGCGAATTCTTCTTTTGTTACTTTCTTGTTTTTCACAATTTGCGGGGTAAGGGCATATCCGCTTGCAAATTCCCTATAGATGGCAAGGACTTCCAGATCTTTTTCCGAAAGCTTCATTTCATCTAAAGTTATCCGATCAAGCTGAAGCTTATACAAATCACTTTCTTTCATCTCGCCCTCTTCCACTTTTTTCCGTTCTTTATCCGTAATCTTTTTCTCGGCCAGCTCTGGATTTTTCAAAATCCAAAAATCCTTTTTATCGCGCTCAGTCACTTTGTTTGTTTCCTTTTCGATCAACTTCGCGAGTTTCTCAGCCGTTTCCACCATTTCTGTTTGTTTCGTACCTTGCTTTCGTGTATATGTAATTGCATCCAGTGGTTGGTTATCGACCATCAATTTTAAATTCCGGTCATACATTTTCCCACGGGGCACCGAATTATTCACGGTCACTTCCTCTGTTCTTTCAATCTCACGCCGGTAATCATCACCATAAACAATCTGTACAACACCCAAGCGTAAAATTAAAGCGGAAAACAAAACAAACACTAAAAAGAAAAGAATATTCAATCTGAAAGGCACATGCGTCTTTTTCTTTTTCTTTTTATTCACACTAAGCCACACATCCTTTTTACATAGTCATAATAGGTCCTATACTATTCTATAGAACATTTATATTTTTTTCTACCTTAGTGTTCTAGAAATATTAAACATCTAACGAACTTTACATAAAAAGTGACTTACGGCTCATAAATCCTAAAACCGTAAGTCATGTATATTGAAAAGAGGCCTCTAATGGCCTCTATTCAATCTTGGTCAATGATATCGATTTTCCGTACAAACCAATATATCACGGTATGCCCTGCACCTACGATTAACAGATAAATCGGCAGTAATTGCTTTAGGTCGAATAACATGACGGAAAGTATGAATCCTGATATGGATACAATCCTTCCAATATGAACGAACAGTTCCCTGACAACGATATATTCAATCCTCATTTCCGCTGCTTTCCAAGCGCGGCCTATAATGTCATAAGTCAATGATATATAAGGGACCAAAAGAATAGGATAAGCGGTAGCGACAATTGCCCCATAAACGAGAAGCTTCCCGAATGTGATATCAAATGCGATCAATAAGACCCCTGCATACAACAGGATTCCTCCAATAAGAATTGCTTTTTTTCGCATCGGCTGTTTTATATACCGTGAAGCAAAAAAATACGCAACGAATGATATGGCCGAATTTAACAGACCATAGCTCCCTAAGGCAAGTTCACTATCCGTCTGAATGAAAACGGTAATCGAAATGATGAACATGAATGTGCCCTCTCGTATTCCTTGAAAAAAGTGAGCACGAGTGATCAAGAGCCAATTCCGATTATTTTTCCGCTCCTGCAATATCCGAAGGAAACAGTACCTGCCATGCGCTGGACGTCTTTTTAACGAAAAGCTAAGAAACACCGCAACGGAAAACAAAAGCAAAGACAATCCGAATACAATGGAATAACCCGTGAATTTTTCTAGCCTCGAAATGATGAACCCTGAAAGAATCGGACCGACCATTCCCCCAAGTGATGATAAAATCCCTAAAAAACCATTGAAGAAATCCCTTGTTTCCGGTTCAGTAATCTCAAAAGTCAATACATTATAGGCAAGCCAATAAAACCCATAACCGATTCCTAACAGTCCTCCAAGCAACCAAAGGAAATCCGTAGCCCGTGTGCCGACCAATAGGACTGATAAATAAAATAGGGCCAAAAAGATAACACCCAGACGCAAAACAATGATTCGATCAACCTTTTTCGCCAGCCTGCCAGCAAAGACAAAAGTAAGCGGTTGAAAAAGCACCACGGTTAGATTATATACGGCAATATCAACAATTTGACCGGATTGTTTCCACAAGTACACATTAACGAATGTATTGGATAAAGCAATACTTAGGCTGTACAGCCCGCCAATAAACAAAAGGAGGTGCAGATCCTTCTTCCCTCCCGCTTCACCCAACCATCTCTCTAAAATACTCATTGTTTTAACTCTCCTTTAAATTCCACTCTAGTGTTTGAAAAAACAAAAGAATTTATGTAAAAAAAGGTAAAGAAAACTCTTCGATTGGCGAAGACAGAGAAGTAGTTGCACTTACACTGTTTTCTTTAAAAGCCTTTCCTTTTAAATCAAGAACAGTGTAAAGAAAACTCTTCGATTGGCGAAGACAGAGAAGTAGTTGCACTTATACTGTTTTCCTTTTGAACTTGGACAATAAAAACAGTGTAAAGAAAACTCTTCGATTGGCGAGCCAGGATGGCGGAGACAGAGAAGTAGTTGCACTTATACTGTTTTCCTTTTGAACTTGAACAATAAAAACAGTGTAAAGAAAACTCTTCGATTGGCGAGCCAGGATGGCGAAGACAGAGAAGTAGTTGCACTTACACTGGTTTCCTTAATAGACTTTCCCATTACAGAAACAGTGTAAAGGAAACTCTTCGACTGGCGAGACGAAGGGGATGTTAATGAATTTGGAGTGTTTACTCGTGAATTTCGGCCTTTTACTCGTGAGTTTTGAGCTTTTACTCAGGAATTGGAGTGTTTACTCGTAAAGTTGTGCGTTACTCGTGAATTCGATGCTTTTACTCGTAAGTTTTAGGGTTTTACTCGTGAGTTTCGAGATTTCACTCAGGAATTGGAGT
>NZ_VHIK01000027.1:0-123823 GCF_006680105.1 Bacillus sp. B4EP4a | reverse complement strand
TTGGGCTTCATCAATCGCCCCTTGATCCGTCGTTCCTTTCAATGTATCGAACTTATCGTCCGTATACAGATCTTCCACTTTCTTCTTCGCATCGGTTAGATCTTTTTCTGCTTGCCCATCTTCATCTTTTCCTAATTCAATCTTTTTTGTTTTACCAAATTCAATATTGAAATTCTCTGGATTACCACCAATTGATTGAGCTACGTTATACTTATACATAGCTTTCCAAGTAATATTGCCACCTGATTTGCCAATATAACTATTTGTAGGATCGCCTGTCACACTCGTCCAGAGCTTGACCATGCCCGTATCCATACTCATCGCAAGCGAGGTACTTAAATTATTTAATGCTTGTTTTTTCATTGATGACAATACAACATTCTCAGGATTATTAAAATCAATGGTGGTTTGTTTATTTTCCACTTCCAAAGCATGACCTTCTTCTGTAGTTACATAGAGTTTCGCTTGATTATTGATCTGTGCTGGTCCATAAAGCGAGATCATTGGATATGAATCAGTACCAGATCTATTCATTTGTACATCTGCACCAGCATCCACGTTAAATGACTTAAACATTCCAGTGGACGTAACTCCTTTTGCCCCATCAAACTTTACCTTTGCGTTATTTCCAACTGAAAAATCCACATCGCCACCTGTTGCATAAAATATTCCATAACCACTCTGAAGTGTCTTAATTTCCACATCCGCATTTGGTGCGATCTTAAATTGAGGTTCTTTTGAAATCGACCAAATAAGGGCTTTGGCACTATTATGGCTTATTGTAGTTTCACCATCGATTTCCACACTTCCAGTTTGCGCCATCTCATGGGTTGGTGATGAGCCTGACACTGTACTATTATTAATATAAATGTCGTTTGTTCCTTTGAAAATTGCCTTCCCGTAACGGTTAAATATTAGTTGAGGTCCGCTGTAATTTACATTTTCGAATATTTGATCTACATTTTTTGTTCCATCATGTATTGTAATGGGACCATAATAGTTCTTTCCATTAATACTTAAGTTCTTTACATGGACACTGCTTAATATATTACCATTGGCATAAATACCGCCTGTTGACCCTGTTGATCCTGTTTCCGTTATTGTATGGTTATTACCTTCAATTACGATTTCCGTTTTTGCCGGGTGAATTTTAATCGATCCGCTTATATCAATGCTTTGCCCAAGATGGATCGTTGTAATTCCATTATCAGCCTCTAATGCACCCTTCAACTCTTGAAAATTATTGACTACTGCTTCATTTACCATCATTTTTGAGACTGCTTTTCCTGGTAATTGAGTTTCAGTCGTTTGTGTACGGGCTTCTTGAGTTTTCACCTCTGACTCTTGTGAATTAGAACTCTCCTCATTCTTTGGTGTGGATAGTTCTTCTGCAAATCCTGTACTTGGCATTAATAGAGAACTTGCTAAAAGAAATGATGTTGTCATAACGTTAATAGGTTTTAACATTTTACTTTTCTTCATAAATGAAACGCTCCTCTAAATATTGATTTTACTTACAAGATTAATATTACTTTTTTTCGACATGTACCTCGTTCCAATAATGATTCATAAAAAATCATTTTAGGAACCATATTAGGGCATTAAACATCAATTTTAATGTGATAATTTTCATTTATGGTGGTGGATTTAAACGACCCTGCATTTTATAAAAGCATATCTTCCTATCAAAACCACCGTTTAAACACAATAAAACTCAATGTTACTTTTTACTGGCTGCAATCATTATGATCACATAACTAAAAAATGTGATAAGAGAAACCATTGGTTCCCGCTTATCACATTTTCCCTTGAAAGGATTTATCCTATTTGGTTTTTATTTCCATTCCCTGAAGCGTTTCTTCTATTTATCTTGTAACTCATTTTCATAACGTTCCGCCTGCATTATGTGGACATATCATCCAACGTATAAGCGGAGACTTGGTACGCGCCTATAGACCTTTCCCCCGTGATCCTCTACATACCACTTTTACTTTTATTCACCCTTTTTTTCTATGGGCACTTTTAAGAAAGGTTAGTGACGTTATTAAAATAAGGGTGATTTTCAGCGTATTTATCTCTTGTTTATTCAATAAAAGATACATCAAAAATAAGACTAAAAAGGCTTGAATGAAATAGATCCTGTATTTCAATAGGGTGGACCAAGTTTGTGACACCCATAGTAAAAATAAGTTAAATTGCTTCGACATCATCTTTCTCCTTTATCATGATGTTGATATTATCTAGATTCATATTCTGGCATCATTATATACAAATAGGTGAGTGTAGGTTATTTCATAAAATAAAATCATTCGTTCAGAAAAGAAATGCAGTTCATTTTTCATAAATGGAACTTTGTTCAATTTGATTTTTCATTAGATTTTGAAAATGTTGGTGCAGATCAGAGAGCGGCTGATTTTTCTATAGAGGAACTAATTTGGATAAAATTGTATAAGGGTGAAAAGGAAGATTGGGCATCGCAGATAAAATCGAATGGCTTCCGGGGGAACAGACATCCTTCTAATAAAAAAACAGCCTGCCCCCTAGGAACATAGAGAACAGGCCGCCTGAGTGGTTATCCAAGACACAATGTTTTGGAACCGCTCAGAGAATTGGGTCTTCTTTTACAATGGGGTTTTGGGGAAGTGTCCTCACTGCTACATAATTTTATGATATATACAAAATCATATCGTTCCAAAAATGAAATGAGACAAACCATTTTTTATATTGTGCTCCCGTAAGATATCATCAAGCCGGTGTCATGAACGAAAACAATAATTTATATCTTGAATTTATGGACAAATGCTTTTCATCACGTCATTAAATCGTTCGATTAGCTTTGCAAACTAATATTGTCGGAGAAACCACACAAAAAAACGAGTGGGAATAAAAAGAATTCACATGCCAAACGATAATAAGGGACTAAACGAATAAATGGATCGAGCAGTAAAGAAATGATCAATGATTGGCGGGAAGGTGAAAAAAGAGTGAACAAGTGTTACTTTCAGCAGCCATCACACTCTGTGGAACTGAATATTTTATAATTTGATTGATCGATAAATAAAAAAGATTGTAGAGAAAATGACGTTTCCCTACAATCCTGAACAAGCTATCGCGTTTCTTTATGCATACTTCTTACTTTCCTCATCTTTAAAAAAGCTCTTCATTGCGTGGAAAACGTCAGCCTTTTGCTTAAGAATATAGTACCTGAATTTTTCATTATCGATATTCTTATAAGCTGTCATCAATGTCGAATGACGATTGTATTGATTGACTTCCCCATACCCGAACATATTGGAAACCTTCATGAGTTCTTCAACAAGTTTAACGCATCGGACGTTATCTGATGTTAGGTTATCACCATCGGAAAAGTGAAACGGATAGATATTAAACTTCGCGGGGTCATATTTATGATCAATAAGTTCTAATGCTTTGCGGTATACGGACGAACAAATCGTACCGCCGCTTTCCCCTTTTGAAAAGAAATCCTCTTCCGGAACAACTTTCGCTTCTGTATGATGGGCAATGAACTCGATTTCCACCGTTTCATATTTTGTCCGCAAGAAACGGTTCATCCAAAAGAAAAAGCTTCGAGCCATATATTTTTCCCATAACCCCATACTTCCGGAAGTATCCATCATTGCCAGTACAACTGCTTTGGAATCAGGTTTCTGAATCTCATTCCAGGTTTTGAATTTAAAGTCTTCCTTATAAATAGGATGAAAACCTGGTTTTCCCGTTAAGGCGTTCCGTTTGAAAGCCGATATCATCGTTTTCTTTTTATCGATATTTCCCATTAGGCCTGTCTTGCGGATATCGTTGAATTCGATGTGTTCAAGTGTGTGCTCCGCATGTTCTTTCTTCTGAAGATTAGGGAGTTCCAATTGACTGAATAGGGCTTCCTCCAATTCCATCATCGACACTTCGGCTTCATAATAATCCTCACCGGCCTTGTCACCCGCACCTTGGCCCTTACCGGCTCCGGCATCGGACGGTGAGCCATCCCTTGCGACCACATCCCCCACTTTACTGTCTCCATCGCCTTGCCCTACATGTTTGTTTTTATCATAGTTATAACGAATTTTGTATTCATCCAAGGAGCGAATAGGAATCTTGATAACATCCCGGCCATTGGACATTACGATGCTTTCTTCTGAAATTAGATCAGGCAAATTATTCTTGATCGCTTCCTGCACCTTTTCCTGATGACGTTGTTGATCATCATAACCTTTCCGATGGAGGGACCAATTTTCCTGTGAGATAACATACTGTTGATTACTCTCTTCCGACATTCTCTTCCCCCCTTAAAAATGTTTGCACGCTTTTCATCATTCCTTCATATAATAAGTTAGTGTGGGAATGCCCACATTATTCCGGTTTTCCAATGAAAAATACAGTGAGAAAAAACGGATTAAAAGAAAAGTATTACTCTATCTTATGCAGCGATGCAGGATAATTTACAACAAAATTCAATAATGGATGTTTGCCTATGAACTAGACAAGTCCTGACAAGGGCGTTATGGGCCATTTAAGGTTTTTTCTAAATGTTACTGCAAAATAAGTATTTCAAGAAAAAGAACAGACTTGATGATTATCAGGTCTGTTCTTTTTTAAATCAGGTTCTATTTGTCGGATTATAGGATAACTTAAAATACCTTTTTGAACTTAGCGACATAATTGATCTGCAAAACAGAGACTTCCAAGGACATCATTAAAAAGCAATGAAATACAACAAAAAGGGTGTCCCAGTATTTTTTCTGGACACCCCTTTTACACAGATAGAATGATTCTGGTTGTGATTTTCGTCAATCTTCATCTTCCTCTATTTCATGTTGAACTGTACCTGGTCGTTTATCCCACTCTTTCAATTCTTCATTCGTCCTTTGATTTTCCATCTGCTTTCCAAGTTCTTTCATCTCTTCATAGTCCTTAGCCATGGAGCTATTTTCCGGAACATGTTCTTTTTTCAATTCCTCTTTACTCATTTGCCATCACCTCTACTTATTGATACCCAATATTTCCAAACCCAAAACATAACATATCTAATGGAAATGTGGGGTATAGATAAAACATTATGAGCAAATGTAAGGAGGTGCAGGAAATATGCAAACAACTACCCTTTATGTAAAGGAAGCAACGTCAGAAGGCCCGATTTTATATCTGGAGTCCATACTTTTGAAAACGGAAGGTGTGGAACGTGCGATCATCGATGTTGATGATGGGGAAATTAAAATCGATCATAGCGAAGACAAACTATCCCCGAATCAACTTATTACACTTATTGAGCAGTATGGCTTGAATGTAACTAAATAGAAATCAAAAGCACCGGGCTCCCCTCCATTCCGTAGGGCCCGGTGCTTTGTTTGGTTCATTATTTCCAATTCCTTGGCAAAGCACCCTTTAACACCTTCAAAAGGTGCATGATTTCAATGGGAATTCAGAATTTGAAAGGAATCGATTGGATTTCCTCTAATCCAATTTTCAAGCATTCCGCCTTCCGCAAAAGGGGATAAACCCCTGCCCGATATGGGGCAGGGGCAAAAAATTATGGATTACCGATTTAACAAGCTGCCCACATAGCGCAGCAAATCATTGGCTGAAGTCGAATTATACCCGTGCTCGTCGATAAGTCTCGTGATGACCTCGTTCACTTTCTTCAGTTGCCTTTCGTCTGGTGTCTTCGTTGAAGTAGTGATCTTAACGACATCCTTCAAATCCGCGAATAGTTTTTTCTGGATCGCTTCCCGTAAACGATCATGGGAATTATAATCGAATCGCTTCCCTTTACGCGCATATGCAGAAATGCGAATCAGTATTTCTTCTCGGAATGCTTTTTTTGCATTCTCGGATATTCCAATTTGCTCTTCTATCGAGCGCATCAATTTTTCATCAGGGTTGATTTCCTCCCCAGTCAATGGATCGCGCAGTCTTGATTTATTGCAGTATGCTTCGACATTATCAAGATAGTTATCCATGAGGATCTTCGCCGATTCTTCATATGAATAAACAAATGCCTTTTGCACTTCATTTTTTGCAATGGCATCGTATTCTTTACGTGCCAGTGAAATGAAATTCAAATACCTCTCCCGAAGTTCGTTCGTGATGGACGGATGCTGGTCAAGACCTGCCTTTAATGACATAAGTACATCCAATGCATTAATGGACGGATTTTCCTTACGAATGATCGTAGAGGAAATTCGGTTAATCACGTAACGCGGATCGATTCCGCTCATGCCTTCGTCCTGGTATTCTTTTTTCAATTCATTGATGTCTGCGGAATTAAATCCTTCGACATTTTCCCCATCATAAAGCCTCATCTTTTTCACTAAATCGATATCGCCCTTTTTGGGATCCTTCAGGCGGGTCATGATGCTGAAGATTGCCGCCACCCTTAATGTATGCGGGGCTATATGAACATCCGAGACATCACTTTCACGGATCATTTTTTCATAAATCTTTTCTTCCTCGGTAACCTTAAGATTATATGGAATAGGCATGACAATGATACGGGAATGCAATGCTTCATTTTTCTTGTTGGAAATGAACGCTTTATACTCCGTTTCATTCGTATGAGCCACAATGAGTTCATCTGCACTGATCAATGCAAAACGGCCTGCTTTAAAATTCCCCTCTTGTGTCAATGATAGCAAATGCCATAAGAACTTCTCATCACATTTCAGCATCTCCTGGAACTCCATCATCCCGCGGTTCGCCTTGTTCAGCTCGCCATCAAAGCGATAGGCACGCGGATCTGATTCCGATCCGTATTCGGCAATGGTCGAAAAATCGATGCTGCCCGTCAAATCAGCAATATCCTGTGACTTAGGGTCTGAAGGACTGAATGTTCCAATTCCAACACGCTTATCCTCTGAAAGGAAAATACGCTCGACCATCACATCTTCAATTCTGCTTCCATACTCCTGTTCTAACCTCATTACATTCAGCGGTGATAGGTTTCCTTCAATCCGGATTCCATATTCTTCATAAAAATCATTCCGTAAATACTGCGGAATGAGATGCAGTGGATCTTCATGCATCGGGCATCCTTTTATTGCATAAATCGCACCAGAGTCTTTTAATGAATAACTTTCAAGTCCACGCTTCAGTAAAGAAACGAGTGTGGACTTCCCACCTGACACAGGACCCATGAGAAGCAATATCCGCTTACGGACATCGAGCCGCTTTGCCGCCGGATGGAAATATTCTTCGATGAGCCTTTCCAGTGAATCCTCTAGGCCAAATAACTGACCGCTGAAAAAATTGTATTTCTTTGTCCCATTTACTTCCTCTATCCCTGCATCTCTGATCATGTTGTATACACGTGAATGAGCAGATTGAGCAACTAAAGGCGTTTCTTTCAATATTTCTAAGTACTCTGCGAAGGTGCCTTCCCACTTCAGCTTCTGTTCATCTTCTCTAAATTTTTCGATTTTCTTTAAAATATCCATTAAGGAACCTCCCCCTGTCACTTTCAGAGAATACTTAAATCTATGCTCCAAGTCTGACAAACATGTCAGACTTTAAAAAGTGGCCGGGTATTGTTTCGAATCCCCTTGACTCTCCATGCATCGAAAAAGGCTTAATCATTGAGAATTTATGATAAATATGCTGACAAGAAAATTTGTGTGCACTCCTGCTAAAAATTAGGGTATACTAAGCCTATACTTAAGTGGGACAATATGGGTAAAGGGAGGTCATAACATGGGCACAGTTATTATCGTTGGAGTTGCTATTACATTTTTAGCCGCTATCTTCACTGCCGGATATGAAGATAAACCAGGTGTGAAATAAAAAAATAACAGCCTTTTCTTAAATTCCAAAAAGGGGGACAGCAAATTAAATTTGCCGTCCCCCCTTTTTGTGTCCTCATCAATATAAATAGAAAGAAGCACTTTCGAAGTCATTCAACGAATGTAATAGCTTATTGGAGCATGCTAACCAATGTAGTGGATTCATCATTTATACAGCGTTCTTTTTATCAGTTTGAGATGCAATTTTGTTCTCCATCGACCTCAAGTCTTCATTTACTTTTTGTCCTTGTTCCAAATATTCTGTTTGGAATCCACTCTTTATTGCCCAAGTATAAAACCCTAGAGATAAACATGTAATGATGGCCATATCCCAACCAAACGGGATTATGTTTAGTCCACCAAACTTTTCACTGCCTAGGTATGAAATGGTCATCATACAGAGTAAGTAAACAACCATCCAAAGCCCAGCTGAAAAGTTTTGACGGAATCCCTTCCATTTTATTTTTGATTGATAATAGAAATAAATAGGAAGACCAATCATAATGATAAATAATACTTGTCCTGTCAGTGGCCATCTTGCCCAATATAGAACCAAAGAGGCAAAAACAAAGCCAAGTGGTGCAATGATGCTTAATCCTTTTAGACGTAATGGTCTGTACAAATTCTGACCTGTGCGCCTTAATGTCATAACTGTAACTGGACCTGTAATATAAGAGACTAATGTCGCAACCGATATAACCTCTGCCAAAACGCCCCAGCCTCTAAACATGAATAAAAATAAGAAAGATACACCTAGATTCAAAAACATGGCTTGACGAGGGATACCATAAAGTGGATGCAGTTTTCCAAAAACGCTTGGCAAATATTTATTCTTTTCCATTCCATAAAGCATTCGTGACGTTGTCGCCGTGTAAGTTATTCCTGTCCCGGACGGAGAAATAAACGCATCCACATATAGTAAAATAACTAACCAGTTTATGCCTAGAACAATTGCTAAGTCAGCAAACGGTGAATTGAAATTCAAATGTTGCCATCCGTTCACGATCATGGACGGATCCACGGCTCCTATAAACGCAACCTGTAATAAAACGTAGATGACAGTTGCAATTAAAATGGAGCCAATTACGGCAATTGGGATCGAACGTCCAGGATTCTTTGCCTCACCTGCCATATTAATTGGACTTTGAAAACCGTTAAATGCAAAGATGATACCAGAAGTTGCTACAGCTGTAAGTACACTTGCCCAACCATTGGGAGCAATACTTCCTGCAGAGGTAAAATTGGATCCATGAAACCCGGCAAATAAAAGTGACCCAATCGTAAGTCCAGGTATAATAACCTTAAAGACTGTAATAAATGAATTAGCTTTCGAAAACAAACTAACCGTCCAGTAATTTAATAAAAAGTAGACGATCAGTAAGGCAGAGGCAATTGCCAAGCCTCCCCCAGTAAGACTTCCGTTTTCCACTAAACCATGTGTCCACCGTGCCCATTCCCATGGCCATGAGCTCATATATTGAACAGAAGCGATCGCTTCAACTGGAATTACGGAAACGATTGCAATCCAGTTTGCCCAACCTGCAAGAAACCCTAAAAAAGAACCATGAGAGTATTGCGTGTATTTTACCATTCCCCCAGCTTCAGGAAACATAGACCCTAATTCACTGTAAGAAAGTGCTATAAATAAAATAACGACCATCCCGATAATCCAAGAGATAATGGCAGCGGGTCCTGCGATTTGTGCCGCTCTCCAAGCTCCGAATAACCAACCTGAGCCAATAATGGACCCGAGTCCTACCATCGTTAACGAAAATGTTCCCATCTTTCGCTGCAAATTATTCATATGTTCATCACCATGCTTTCCAAAATTATTCCTTTATAATAAGGTTCTTAAAGTAATTGGATTTATGATTTGTGTCAAATACATCCAACTGAATCTTAAAATAATTGCTGCATTACATCACCTCTTGTTAAATATCGCTTTTTTATAAGAACAGATTATCTTGCTTTTAGAAAATACTTAGATCCCATTCCTGTGCCATTTGTTTCAATAACATACTACCTGTTACGCTATTCCCATATTCATCAATGGCTGGTCCGTATATGCCAATGCCACATCCATCTTGAAAAGGCATTCCGCTTCTGGCACTTGGAGGAACTAGTGCCATAATCCCGCCAGATACTCCACTTTTGGCTGGCACCCCAACAAAAGCCGCAAATTTCCCCGAAGCATTGTACATACCACAAGTAAGCATTAATGCTTTGGCCAGCTTAGCCACTTTTTTAGGGAGTACTTGTTCTTTACGAAGAGGATGGTAACCATCTTGTGCAAGAATCAGTCCAAGCAAGGCTATGTCTTCTGTGGTTACTTCGATGGAACATTGCTTGAGGTAAACCTCTAAAGCTTCCTCTACATCCGATTCTAAATAATTCGTCTCTTTTAAATAGTGAGCTAAAGCTCTATTTCTATGGGAA
Organism: Bacillus sp. B4EP4a; assembly: GCF_006680105.1. NCBI lineage: Bacteria > Bacillati > Bacillota > Bacilli > Caryophanales > Bacillaceae > Bacillus > Bacillus sp. B4EP4a. Next base: position 113,600 of record NZ_VHIK01000027.1, on the reverse strand, counting down.
GTTTGCCACTCAGATTGATACACTTCCTCATTGATGGTTGGGCGCTTCCCTAACAAATTTTCAAATAATGCATAGAGAAATTCCAATTTTTTTTGTGAAGAATCCCCTGGGAGAAGCGATGCTATGGTAATCGCCCCTGCATTTATCATAGGATTAAACGGTTTTCCCGGCTTATGCATTTCTAAACGAATAATTGAATTGAAAGCATCCCCAGTTGGTTCCACATCGACCCTCTCTAACACATAAGAAATGCCGCATCCCAAGCATGCGGCTATAAAGCTGAGCACTTTTGAAATACTTTGCAGCGTGAAGGGGACTTCCCAATCCCCTGTCTTGATCATTGTTCCACCAGGCTCCAGTATGCAAATGCCCAATTGCGATAAATGTGCATTTCTCAATGCCGGTATATAATTGGCGATTTGCCCTTCAGCAGCAAAGGATCTGAAATGTGCTACCCATTCATCTAAGTCGGCTTTTCTTTGACTATTAACATGAATGTCAAACTCTTTCGACAATTCTTCAATCACATTCTTCCACCTCTTCAGTTGTTGTATCATTATTTTTTTCAATATGAGCGTCTTTCCGAATGCATCAAGTTTACTTGTAATAGATTCGATGAAAACATAATGAATATTCTAAATATTGTTAAGCGCTTTCAAAAATTTCTATCTACGTTAATTTTAAATTGGGAACTACATAATCATACGAAAACCTACAAAATCAAAAAAAAAAAATCCACAAAAAAAACGTGTTTATTTCACATATTCCGTTACCATTTATTGTGGATAGAAAAAAAGATTGGGTTTGCCATAATTGGTTATAAGCCGTTCTATTCAGAAACAAAGTAAGCGTTGTATTGAGGCCGATGAAATTGTATACTGATTTTTTAAACAAATTGGGAGGTGACGACTTGAATCTCAGTACGTTAATGAAAAAAGAGGTCAATATCCTTGCTTTGATGTTGTTAACAGTGCCGTTAGCAGGCGAATTGAGTTTTTATCCTTTAAATGAAACGTTTCGGGTAAGTTTTGGTCCGCCTGTACTTTTCTTCTTTTTACTATTATTGCAGAAAACACCTGCCATTTTTTCAGGCTTCCTGACAGGAACAATGGTTGTGGTATTTCGTATCCTAAAAGATTTTTTCATACTTGATAGTTTTTCCTGGTCTTCCGCTTTTCAAGTCCATTTTCCAAGTTTCTTTTTTTATTTCACCTACTCCTTTCTTTTTTATTTAGTGAAAATCAATCGCTTTCAAAACCGATCGTTGATTATTGGATTTATTGGTCTTGTTATCGAAATATTGTCTGACTCAATAGAATTAATCTTTCAATATATTGTATTAGAAACAACAATTACGTTAGGTTCACTAAACGAGATGATCATGATCGCATTCGCCCACAGTTTTATCGTTTTAAGCTTTTTTAATATGATGAAACTATATGAAGCACAATCAAGGGAACGGCAAATCAGAAAACAAAATGAACATATGCTGATGCTCATTTCCAATTTATATGAGGAAACGATCCACTTAAAAAAAACGTTAAATAATGCAGAGAATATTACAAAGAAATCGTATGATTTGTATCGAGAATTAAAAGCACTGGAAAATCGGGAAAAGCAACTTCATGTTCCTACAGAACCATTTAGTCAAAAAGCATTGCGCATCGCGGGTGAAATGCATGAAGTCAAGAAAGATAATCAACGAATTTTTGCTGGTCTCTCCAAACTGATTTCCAATGAGAGTTTTAGGGATTATATGAATGCTGCTGAACTTTTTCATTTAATCATCCGAATTAATGAAAAGTATGCCTTATCATTAGGAAAGGATATTCAATTTGAATACTCATTAGATGGAAAAAACGATTCACATTATCATGTATACACCGTATTATCCCTTTTCAATAATTTAGTCGCTAATGCAGTGGAAGCAATTGAAGAAAAGGGAATCGTACGTTTAAGTTTGAGTGAAATTCGCGACAATGTAGAATTCAAGGTTGCTGATACCGGACCTGGAATTCCTCAAAAATATCAGACTGTCATATTCAAACCTGGATTCACTTCAAAATATGATCATTTAGGGACACCTTCAACAGGGATTGGTCTCTCATATGTTAAAGAAGTCGTAAAAGAACTGGGAGGCGATATCCTGTTTGAGAATAGTTTTAACGGTGCCGTTTTTTCAATAAAATTACCCATTCATAAGTTGATCCAGAAAGGATGATTCCATGCGTTTTTTTATAACAGATGATGATTGTGCAATACGTTCAAACTTGAGCCAAATTATTGAGAACGAAGATTTAGGAGAAGTGGTGGAGGAAGCCGAGGATGGAAGTCTATTAGAAGGACATATTTTGAATTTAAAACAAATTGATATACTATTTATTGATTTATTAATGCCCATCCGGGATGGCATTGAGACACTTCGTCATATAAAAAATACATTTAACGGAAAAATAATAATGATTTCGCAGGTTGAATCAAAGGAGCTGATTGGTGAGGCATACTCACTTGGAATCGATTATTATATTACTAAACCAATCAATCGTATTGAAATATTAACAGTCATCCGAAAAGTCATGGAACGCATTCATTTAGAAAGATCGATCACAAATATCCAAGCCTCATTAAACAGTGTATTGAATTTTGAACAGCCAAAAGTTGATAAATCCAATAGTTATAATGAAAAAAGTATAAGAGAGGTGGGTGAATTCCTTTTATCGGAATTAGGGATCGTTGGAGAAAATGGTGCAAAAGATTTAATGGAAATGCTTCAATATTTATTTATGTATGAACGTACTTTTACTTTTGGAAAGCATTTCCCGACCCTTAAAGATATCTTTGTAGAAATCACCAAAAAAAAGCTCGGCACATCAGCTTTGCAGGTTGATATCAATCGGGAAATAAAAGCTGCCGAACAGCGAATACGCAGAACGATTAACCATTCGTTAAATCATTTTGCTTCGCTCGGTTTAACGGATTTTTCAAATCCGAAGTTTGAAAATTACGCTTCTAAATTTTTTGATTTCACAGTCGTTCGCCAAAAGATGAAAGAACTGCAAAATGATTCAACAATAGTTCTTACACCTACCCGGGTAAATACAAAAAAGTTTATTCAAGTATTTTATTTCGAAGCGAAACGATTGAGTCCTGATGAAATAATTAGATATAAATAATCCTGATTTTTAAAAACTACGGAAGCTCTGAAAAAACATAAAATCCCCTGAAAAATTTCAGGGGATTTTTGCAAGATTTTATTTTTTCAACAATAAATACATGAAATAAGGAGCACCAATTAATGCAACCATGATACCTGCAGGGATCCCCTCGGGTTCAATTATATTACGGCCTATTGTATCGGCAAGCAACAATAGCCATCCACCGATTAAAATGGCAACCGGAATGAATAGTTGATTTCGAGGTCCTACCAAAGATTTTGCTATATGCGGGGACATGAGTCCAATGAATGCAATTCCGCCTGTAACAGAAACGGCAGCCGCGGCCAGTGCTACAGCCGTGATTAACAATACGATCCGCTCCTTTTCAATCGATACTCCGACCCCAATTGCTACCGGTTCACTTAAACCAAGCAGATTCAAACGATTTGCTTTATATAAAGTGAATGGAATGAGGATGATTAACCATGGGAGAACTGCCCAAATGAAAGGCCAATCCGTTCCCCATATATTTCCCGCCAACCATTTTGCGATGAAATCGACTTTGGCTCGTTCCGCTGATGAAATGAGGACAATCATCAGGCCTGAAAGCGCCATTGAAAAACCAACCCCGATCAACACTAACCGAACGGGTTCAAGGCCGCTCCTTCTCTTAAATGAGAGGATATATATTAAGCAGGCCGTCAATAACGCGCCGATAAAACCGACAAGCGGAACCATATAAACAAACGATCCAGCGTCAAGCGGGAAAAACAGAAAGAAAGCGGCTATGGCAACACCGGCTCCTGAGTTGATCCCGATGATTCCGGGGTCGGCTAAATCATTACGTGTGATTCCTTGAAGGATGGCTCCCGACAGTGCAAGGGCCATGCCTGCTAAAATGGTAATGATGATTCGTGGTAATCGGATGGAAAATAATATGAATTCCTCTTTAAATGTCCCTTGCCCGAAAAGCGTTGGAATCAGTCGCCCTAAAGAAAGATTCGAATATCCCGAACACGTCCCTATAATGATCGTAATGATAATGAGTGCGGATAGTGCACCTACTATCCATCGCTGTTTTTTGACTAAAGCTGACTGGATCATGAAAATGCTTTACCTCCTTTACGCACGATTAAGAGGAAGAAAGGTAAACCTATCATCGCAACAATCGCTACCACAGGTGTTTCATATGGAGAATTGATTGTACGGCCGATCGTATCGGCAAGTAGCATGAAAGTGGCTCCTAAAATCGCGGACATAGGCAGGATGAATCGATAATCCGTACCCACGAAAGCCCGAACCATATGGGGGACCATTAACCCGATGAATACCATATTTCCAACAAGTGCAACGGCAGCGCCAGCCAGGAGAATGATGACTACGAAGAGAACCGCCTTTATTTGTGTTGTCTTTTGACCTAATCCTACCGCCACTTCTTCACTTAAGCTCAGTATGGTGAGCTGTCTGGAAAAGATAAGGGAGATCAGGATTCCTATTAAAATGAACGGGACGATTACACGAAGCTGGTCCCATGATGTTCCGATATTCCCGCCTGCAGTCCACATCGATACATCTTTTGATACTTTGAAATAAAGGCCGACCCCTTGCGAAACGGCAAAAAGGAATGCAGAGACTGCAGCACCAGCCAATACGATCCGTAAAGGAGAAAATCCTCCCTTTTTCATCGCACCGATCCCGAAAACCATGGTTGCCCCCACAGCGGAACCTATAAAACACGCAATCATGATTCCTAAATTATTGGCATTTGGAATAAATGCCAAAGTAATGGCGAGACCTGCATTGGCTCCTGCCGTCAATCCAAGCAACCCCGGATCAGCAAGTGGATTCCTAGTCATTCCCTGCATGATGGCACCGGAAACGGCAAGTGCTGCACCCACAAAGATTGCCCCCACTTCACGAGGGAAACGGATTTCCCGAATGATTGAAAGCTTTTCACCAGCAGCATTTGATGTCAGTGCTTGCCAGACATCTTTTACGGTAACATCCGCAGCACCAAATGCCATTGAAATAATGAACATGCCTATGAATAGAGCGATCCCTATGATCAGTTTATATATAAATGGGATGAAACGTTGATTTTCATTAGTCATCTGTCTCTCTCATCTCTTTTTTATAGAATAAAAGGAGAGGAATTGGAATCCCTCTCCCTCGCTGTATTATTTTCCAAGAAAACTTTTGGAAAAGAAGTCTAATTGGTATTCTAATGTTATTGGATCATTGAAGTAGAATTTTTTTGCATCAGCTTCATATAGCTGATTGTTTTTAACGGCAGGTATGTTTTTAAACGTATCTGTTTGCTGGAATGAATTGTCCTGATCTTTGTTATTGCTCAAAATCACATAATCACCGGCATAGTCTTTCAGGACTTCTAATGATAAGGCAAAGTAACCATCTTTCAATGCCGTTTCTTTTACCTTTTCAGGCATGCCCAATTTCATTTCTTGATAAAGGATTTCCGTTCCACGGCCCCAATTATCGCCGTATACATAGAACTGTTTGTCAAACTTTTCGAAAACGGAAACGGTAGCATCTTCTCCAATTTTAGCCTTAATTTCATCACCGGTTGTTTTTGCCCGTTTTTTGAAATCATCCACCCATGCTTGAGCTTCTTTTTCTTTATTCAAAAGTTTACCAATTTCTACATGTTGTGTTAAATAGTCCACTTTTCCGTATGTATACGTTACAGTTGGAGCAATTTCCTTTAATTTATCGACATTTTTAATCGTTGATAAACCAATGATTAAATCCGGATTCAACTCGATGATTTTTTCCAGGTTTTCGTCCGTTACTTCCTCGACATTTTTTAACTCTTTAAAGTTCGGATTCATTTTAGACCACGAATCAACCCCTACAAGGTTAACATCCAATGCCATTACGTTACCTGCGAAAGAAGATAGTACTAAAACACGCTGAGGATCTGCCGGAACTTCAACAGGACCATTTTCAGATTGATATGTGATGGTACCTGATTTTTCCTTTTTTGAAGCGGTGCTTTTTTCTTTTTCGGTTGACTCGTTACCACAAGCACTAATAATTAACACTAAGAGCAGTATAAACGGGAACATTACCTTTTTCATTTGTTGTCAAATCTCCTTTTAATAAATTGTATGTGCTGCACATTGGTTTGTTCGTTCGTTGATCTCGGCCGATTACCGCATCAATATGGAATACTTCCTTAAGCACTTCATGAGTGATGACTTCTTCGCAATCACCCGCTTTGACTATTTCCCCGTCCTTTAAGGCAATGATATAGTCGGCAAAGCGAGCAGCTTGGTTTAAATCATGAAGAACCATGACGATTGTACGCCCCTGTTCTACATTCAGCTTCTGTAATAATTCTAGAACCTCCAGTTGATGCGCCATATCCAAATAAGTGGTCGGCTCATCTAGGAAAATGATTTCCGTTTCCTGGGCAAGGGCCATCGCAATCCAAACACGCTGACGCTGACCTCCTGAAAGAGCATCCACCGGACGGAACTTGAAGTCTTTCGTACCGGTCACTTCAAGTGCCCAATCGATCACATCATAGTCTTTTTGGGTCAGGCGCCCAAAGCCTTTTTGATAGGGAAAGCGCCCATATGATACGAGCTCCCCAACCGTCAATCCGCTTGCACTCTCGGGTGTCTGCGGAAGTATGGCCATTTTTCTTGCAAGGATCTTAGTGCTTTCTTTTGAAATATTCACTCCATCTAAAACAACCGAACCTGATTGATTTGGAATGATCCTGGTGATCGCTTTCAAAAGTGTGGATTTTCCACATCCATTCGAACCGATGATCGTTGTGATTTTTTTATCTGGAATTTCCACACTGAGATCTTTTACAATTAAACGTTCACCATAACCAATATTTAAATTCTCTGTATATAGGCGAACCATTTTTCAACCTCCATTTACTGAAAAATAGGTAAGTAAAAACTCAAATGAAAATGATTATCATTATCCATTACCTAATTACTATAATTCTATCTATATATATTGTCAATGGTAATTTCATGGGTATATATGAAGAAATTCTGCCGGGATTTTTTGAGCCGAACCGTATATAAATGAAAACGGTAAAGATCCCGGAAACATTTCCGAGATCTTTACCGCTTGGCCCATACTCAAGACTTTGAAAGATGTCATTTATGGGAAGGCAAGAATATTCCTAATAAGCAATTTCATCTATCAATGTTTCTTAAAACCTTGTTTTTCAACATAATCTTTCATGTATAACCTGCTTTTCTTTCCAAGCATTCCAGCCATTTGCTCGGTCCAGGTGTCTTTTCGTTTACCTTTAGTCCGTTGCTCGTAATAGCTGGAAATCGTTTCATTATACTCTTCAAGTTGTCCGATGAACTCTTGCTTATCCTCCTGATATCCATTTTCATGATAGATATTGGCCAGCGGCAAACGCGGCTTTTTATCCGAACGGTTTTTCGGATATCCGACCACTAGACCGAATAATGGCATAACGCGATGCGGTATATTCAAAATCGCTGACACTTCCGGGAGATTATTGCGGATCCCGCCTATATAGCAAATGCCAAGATCCATTGATTCTGCTGCCAATGCTGCATTTTGAGCCGCAAGAGCAGCATCGATACAAGCAACCATGAATTTCTCTGTACTTTCAATCGATTCGGACAGGTCCGTGTTTTCCATTTCGGAAACCATATCCTGACGATATAAATCGGCACAAAAGACGAATAGGTGTCCATTCTTCTCTACATATGATTGTGGTCCGGCAAGTTCAGCAAGCTTGGCTTTCTTTTCCGGATCGGTTACCCCTATGATTGAATACGCTTGGATATAGCTTGAAGTCGATGCCGCTTGGGCACATTCCACAATCGTATTGATTTGCTCCTCAGACAATAACTTGTCCTCAAAAGAACGAATGGAACGGTGATCTAAAATCTTCTCAATAATGTTATTCAATGCTCCCACCCCTTAAGAATATGTAAAGTAAAGAATCCATCATCGGGGCTCAAATGCCCCCGATGACAGTATGACATTGATGAAACTCAACCTTTTGTTTTTAAATCCAATTCACGGTAATTTTGCTGTCTCAGTGCCTCATAAACCAAGATGGCAGCCGTGTTCGACAGATTAAGGGAACGTACTTTATCCGTCATCGGAATCCGAAGGCACCGATCCATATTCTCTTGGATCAGTTCTTTCGGGAGACCCGTCGTTTCACGGCCAAAAATGAAGTATATTTCACTGTCTTGATCACTGTAATCGAAGCTGGAATGCGGCTGCTCTCCGAATTTCGTTAAGTAATAAAATTCACCGCCGGCATTTCTTTCATAAAACTCTTCTAACGAATCATAATAATGGATCTTTACATTCTCCCAATAATCGAGCCCGGCCCGTTTAAGCTGTTTGTCATCCGTCGAGAAACCGAGCGGGCGGATGAGATGTAAAGACGTATCCGTCCCTGCACATGTTCTTGCTATATTTCCTGTATTTGCTGGAATCTGTGGTTGATATAAAACTACATGTATTGACACTTCATTTTCACCTCTAGTTTGAACTTCACCTTAATTATAGCATTAAACAAAAAAGACTAAAAACCAATCACCCTCCATCCAAAATCACAAAGAATTTATAAACGATGTTCGGTGTATACCTGGTCGAATCCTCATACGTCCAATATCGGTGACGGCTGTTCATCGTATGTGCATTCACAAGCGGCATCCCGTCCTGATCCTTCGCCGTAACAATCAAGTTATGATCAAACCGTCCGTCCCCTTCGAAATCTATGCAGAGGATATCACCCAAATTCAATTCCTGGGCCGACTCCACCTGCTTTGTTCTGATGGCATTCCCGGCTTTTAGCAGATGATATAAGGAATGGGCCGTCGTCCATGTATAACTCCAGCTTTTCCCTCTTATCCACCAGCCTTTATTTTTGTTTGGCGCCCCCCACATCGGTATTCCTCCCGCATGTAAACATTGTGAAATGAAATTCGTACAATCATCAGTGAATTTATGATAAGCCGGATTGAATTCATTCCACCAACGCTCGGCATATTGGACGGCCTTCATCCGATCATATTTATATGCGAGACGGCCTACGCCTGGATCACATTTTGGCGGTGCCTCTTCGGTTTCAAAGCTGGGAAAAAGCTCACGTTCATCCACTATATACCCATTTCGAAACCGGGCCTCCCTTTCTTCCATTTCTTCTTCTATATAAAATGAATCCTCCTGTTTCAATAAATATTGCAGATGCACATGATATGTCAGGACTGTATCATTGTCTTCCTTTTTCTTCGAACTTACCTTGCCTGCCGCATTCACCCGAACAATTTCCGCAGCACGGTTCCTCATCATTTCCTTCTTCAAATGTAACTTCCTTTCACTCCGTTCCAGATCATCGGAAGTATAAAACTCCACTCTTTCTTGTAAAAGGCGTTGCAATTGTTCCCTCAAGTTCATGCCCTCCTTCTTACCATCTATGCTAATGTGTATGTGCGAAGGGGATTAAAATGCACCTGACGATTTCCCCCCGCCTTTTTACGATTTTAAAGGGCAATCCAAACAACCCTCACATTCATAAATTTTAAAGTCACGTGTGAAGCCTTTCCGTATGGGTCGATTACAGTATGGCTTTTTTTATAATTATAATCAAAGTAATATTGGGGAAAATATAAGAATGAATACACAATTTTCTAACCTGATTAGACCAGATTGGAGACGGAAATTTTGAGCTTTATTGAAGTGTTAAGTAGGGTAGTCGCTGCTTTTGTGGTTTTACTATTGATGACTCGAATTATGGGAAAAAAGCAAGTAAGTCAGTTGACTTACTTTAACTATATTACAGGTATCACTATCGGCGCGGTGGCTGCTTCCATCACAATTGATACAAGTATTGATATGGTTGACGCCTTCGTTAGTTTAATCGGTTGGTCCGTACTCACTATTCTTGTAAGCTTTATTAATTTAAAATCTCCAAAAGCTCGTATAATACTTGACGGCGAACCTACAATTGTAATCAAAGATGGAAAAATCCTAGAGAAAGCGTTGAAAGGGGAAAGATTAAACATGGATGACCTTAGCATGCTATTGCGAGAACAAAGCATATTCTCCATGCAAGAGGTAAACTATGCCGTTTTAGAACCAAATGGTCAATTGTCTGTCTTAAAAAAAGTGGATAGCCAGAGTGTTTCCAAAAAGGATATTACTTATGTGAAACCATTATACATACCTACAGAAATTATTGTGGATGGAAAAATCGTTCCTCATAATTTAAGTAAACTGAGTTTAAACCAAAGCTGGTTGGAAACGCAATTACAGCAGTTTGGTGTATGCCTACAAGATGTATTTTATGCTGAAATACAAAGTGATGGCACTTTGTATTTCAGCATAAAAGACAAGATAACCAGTCTCCTCCACGTTAAGAGGAAAAGGGGGAACTCAAGTCATTTAAATTTGGACAGTCATGCTTCTAGAGCTAACGATTTGCTGATTATTAACAGCCCAATAATCTCTCTTTTTAGGTACCCGCAGGTATATATATTTATATATAAACAAATATTTCCACCATAAGGAATAGCGTAGCAACTAGCTATTCCTTATGGCAAGTGTCCGAAAGAAGTGGTGCTGCAGCTCACCTTAAGTATGAATTGGTAGATGCCGTAACAAATATACCCGTATAACAACAATCTTATTACGGGGATGTAAGTTCTGCTGATAATCGATACTGGTTTTATCTTCTGTTCAATAATGTATTTACTATAAAAGACTACTACTTAGTGGTTATAAATTGGGAGCTATCCGGTTAACTTTAGTGGTAATGTCCATAACTAGAAAAAAGAGAAAGAAGCTGTCCCAAAAGTCATTTACGACTTTTGGGACAGCCTCTACATCTTAAATATCATTTTGTTTCCAAGGTAAACTGCAGTCCTTTCTCAATTTCCGCCAGTACCTCTTCATCCGTTTCCTTCATTCTTGCTTCTTCCAGAATGGAAACGGCCTGCTCCCGGCCAATTTTCCCAACTGCCCAAGCCGCCGTTCCCCGGATTACGGGCCTTGGATCTTCCTTCATGACCTGTATCAATTGGGGCAATGCCGTTTCATCTTTGAAGTGGGCCAATGCTAAAATCGCATTTCGTTGGATTGGCTTTTTACCACGCCAAGAGCCAGATACATGGCCGTATTTCTCTTTAAAGTCCCGATTTGAAATCGTAAGCAGTGGTTTCAACAGCGGTTTCGCCAGCTCGGGGTCGGGTTCCATCTCTTCATGGAAATGAAAATCCATTCCTTTGTTTTTCGGACAAACTGTCTGGCATGTATCACACCCATACAAACGATTGCCTATTTTCGTCCTGAACTCATCCGGAAGGAAACCTTTTGTCTGCGTTAAGAATGCAATGCAACGCTTGGAATTTAGCTGCCCGCCCTGAACGAGCGCACCAGTCGGGCAAACATCGACACATTTATTGCATGTCCCGCATTGATCTTCCATCGGTTGATCAGGTTCAAATGGCAGGTTGGTAATCATGTCCCCCAAATATACATAAGACCCGAATTCCGGAGTGATGATCATACTGTTTTTTCCACTCCAGCCAATTCCCGCACGCTCAGCCACTGCCCTATCTGATAATTCACCCGTATCAACCATGGATTTCGTCAATGCCCCTGGCACTTTATCTTTAATGAAATTCTCAAGTAACTGCAATCTATTTCGAAGAACGGTATGATAATCCGTTCCCCAAGAAGCCCTGCAAAAGATCCCGCGTCGCTCACTTTTTGTACTTTGCGGAGCATCCTTCAATTTCGAAGGATAAGCAAGCGCAATCGAAATGATGGATTGCGGTTTATCGAATATCAATTCAGGCCTTACCCTCTTTTCTATATCGGTTTCTTCAAACCCTGACTGATAATCCAGCTCCTGTTGGCGTATCAGCCGACCTTTCAATTCGGTAAAAGCCGTGGCCGATGTAAAGCCGATTTTATCAATGCCGATTTCCTTACTATATAAAATCACTTCTTGCTTGAATGAGTTCATATCCATATTAATCACCTACTTCATTCAGTATTCCCATTGAAGCTTGAATCCATTTCAAACCATTGCTATCTATGATAAACTAATTGCAATCATTTTTGGAGGTGAAACGGTTGGAAATTACCATATCAGCTAATCTAAGCAGTAAAATCCCTGAATTCAAAGTTGGGATCATTACATATGAAAACATCGAAGTAGGTCCCTCCCCGCAAATGGTGAAAGGAAGACTTCAACTATTTCAGGAAGCACTTTTCTTCGACCTTGAAGAAAAGGAATTGACCGACTTTTCCGGCATTAAAGCGTGGCGGGAGATTTTCAAGGCTACAGGAACAAACCCGTCACGGTATCGCCCCTCCGTGGAAGCCCTTTACCGCCGCGTAAAAAAACAGAATTACTTAGCACCCATCCATTCAGCCATCGATTTGAATAACTTCTTCTCACTGTTATATGAAGTTCCGATCGGCATTTATGATGCGGACAAATTATCAGGAGACATCTCGATAAAGATTGGCGAAGGGTCAGATGGTTATAACGGTTTGAACGGCCGCTTGAATTCCATGGAAAATATGATTACATCAGCCGACCATGATGGCGCATTCGGAAGTCCTTACGTTGATTCAGAACGCACGAAAGTCACCGAAGGAACGAAAAAGGCCATCCAAATCATATATTTACAACCCAATACTCCAATCACCGAAGCAAATCAGCTAACGAAATCCTTGATGGACATGTTCCTTGAAATCCACGGTGGTGTAGGGACTTACTCGATTGTAGAAGGATAATTAAAATTGAACGGAAATAAGCCCTTTCCACAATCGGAAGGGGTCTTTTCATGATTTTTCCTAACTTAAATGGATAATTAATAAAACCAGTGCGCGAATATCCTTTTATTCAACCGTTCGGTCATACCTAATTACACAACTTTTTCAGTTTGGACAATAAAAGCACAAACTTATTCAAACTGATTCTACTATCGTAGTTAATCTCTTTGAACAAGTTTGTGCTGCATCGAAATCCCCACTCTCCCAGATGAAGGATCATCAATAAATAGAAAACTACGATTTTCGTTACGGTATGACATCCGGTATTACCGCTTCCATAGAATGTAGTTAATTGGGACAATAAAAAAATCCCACTGTAAACAGTAGAATTCTTGTAATAATATTTAAACGCAAAGCTTCGTTCTCCAGGTAACGAAACCCTACGTTATGAGTATGTATTGGAGCGGGTGAAGGGAATCGAACCCTCATCATCAGCTTGGAAGGCTGAGGTTTTACCACTAAACTACACCCGCATATCCTTGTAGAACTTTGTCGAATCACTAACAAAATTAATTATATAGTTTAATGTGAAAAAATGCAATAGTTCTTTTAAAAAAATTTAATAATTAATGTATTGTAACGTTAATATATTCATTCACTCTAGTAAAGATGTTAAAAGTCCCCTGATTCAGAGAACTTTTTCATCCTATATGATGATTTAAGACCAAATGACTTCCATTAACCGCGGATAAACCTGCTGTGCCGTTTCAAGCAGCATGATTAACTTCCTGAACGCCAGATCCGGTACGATGTCCCTCTCAATGGAGTATGAATACCGAATGGAAATGGTCCCATTTTCTTCATACAGCTTGGAATACCTAAAATTAGCATTATATTCATTCAGCAGTGTATGTACATCCTGTTTCTTTTCAGGATTCTTCAACTCGGCGACATTAAAGCAAAATAAGTCCGCCACATTTTCATCTTGATTGAAAGCAAATACTAAAAGGACCTTCCACCCGTCCTTTAACTTTTGCTCAGCTCTAAAAAAGGTGGTGCCATCTTCATTCAACTCATTCATATAGATTTTCTCACTAGTTAAAAAATCACGAAATTTAGCAACGTTTGACATGGTTCATCACCTTTCTGTTTGTAAGTACATTTTATAATGAAAACAGGCATTTTTACAGACTTTTCTATAATCCTGCCAATTTCATCCTATTAACAGTGGGGCGAATGAGATTCTAATAAGAACTCCCTTATTAAAATCACTAGATTGATTAGCTCGTTGCTTCACCGCTAAACCGAAGTGCTTTTTGAAGATCCAAAATTTCGTGGCGGATTTTTGAGTACCCTTCAATTTCCGGAACCTCTTTATTAGTAAGTGACCGCCCCTTATCTGCAGCGATTGCCATTGTTTCAAAAACATACAGTAATTGAGCAAGTTCACGCTCTGAAAGTACCGACCGATCAGAGAATTTCAAGCTTGCATTTAAATAATATCCCAACTGTTCTATCGAAAATATTACGGGCCAAAGAGATTCCAGTCTAGCCTTGTTTTTGAATATCTCCCCAAGAGCCGCATTGTAGACCGTTAATAGATTCACCATATTGGTTTGCATTTTGTTCCTTTCACTGCTTTCATCGATTGCAAGTTCATTATCATGTCCAGAGAACGCCACCAACAGAAATTGCCCCTGGCTTCGAATTGTTTTGGCCATCAAATGATTGAGAAGGCTTGAGGCCGATTGACTGCCGATTAACAGCGATCCAAGAAGACCTATCATGCTCCCAACGACGATATCTGTTATTCTTACGGTCGCAAAAAAACTAAAATCATAGCTTTGAGTTGAATATTCCGCCATGATTAAAGCTGAAGGGGTAAAAAACATCGCCGCCAATCCATAATTCCGTACGATGAAAAGCTCTGTAATGATTGTCAAACACAAAATGATCAGAACGATAATGAACTCGTTATGAACGGATGCAAGAATTAAGCTTGCTAATAGGAGTCCGATGATTGTCCCGAAGGTCCTTTGTACCGCACGATGAAATGTGGCAACGATGGTCGCACCTGACATAACGGCTGCACAGGATAAGGGAATCCAGTACGAACGGTTAAAATCAGCGGAATAGGCGATGATGGCGGCAATGGTAAGGATTGTTCCATATCGAATGGAAGAGAGAAAGACAATCGAGTTCTTATCGAACGCCCCAAGAAAAATCGTTTTTAAAGAAGGCTTTGAGATTGAAGCTTCTTGGTGGATTTTACTAACCGGTTCATTCATGATGGCATCTGCATTGTAAATTTCAACGAATAGCTTTTCAACCTCTAGTTCCATTTGGTCCGGCTGAAGAATCTTTGATTCATTTTTAATTTTAGATGCAATGGAGTCGGCCAAGGCACGTACCGATTGTCCTAATTCTGGCGGTAGCACAACCTTTTTGTGCAAGGATAGTTCCAATGCTTCCAGGAAAATGACATTCGCCTGGTCATTCAATAGAAACAACCGCTTTAACATGTCTGAGCTTCGCCTGTTTGAAAACCCGGCTAACAATGTATCTTCCGCTTGTTTCATCGCCAATACCGTTCTTTGTCTTGCTGCATTGAATCTCCCGGTGCCTAGCGAATCAAAGAATGCACCCAATTCTCTGTACACCTTTTCCACCGCAAGCTTTTCTGGTCCATGAGGATTGAAAAACCAGCCTAACATACAAATTATCCAAGACAGTGCCCCACCCAATAAAACAAGACCTCCACGCAACGGCGCAAGCGTCTGATCAATGGGCATACCTGTCGCTAGCGCAAAACTCAAGACAAAGAAAACCGCCGAAGGACCGGTAATCTTTAATGCACCAAAAATAAAAAAAACACTTGCCCCGATGATCCCCATCATTATGGCTGTTCCCAATTGGTATGGAGCCAAAAGTGTCCCTAATACAACAGATAAAGCAAGACCCACCATCACAAAGAAAATCTTTTTAGCTCTTTGGTGATACGGTTGGTTAAATACGTATAAATAAGTGAACCCGCCTATTCCTGCCAGTAAACCGTACGCTAAATTGCCGAATAATAAGCCAATGAAAACAGGTAAGGCAGCCGCTACCCCTGCACTTAAAGCTTTTATCCAAGGAAATGGATTCTTTTTTAATTCAAAAGCCTGTTTAAATGTCGTATGTATTACATCCAACTTCAGAGGTTTTGAAGATGTCCCTTGCTTATTTTTACTCATTTCAATTTTCCCTTTCATTAAATGATTACCTAGGTAACTATTCTTTTAACTTTATCATAACATTATGCTGAGAGTTATGTTTATAGAGACCCTTTTTTAATATCCTTCATATGGAACAAAAGATACGGTAAAGGGTAAGTAATTCTTGAATGCCTTTGTTTTTCACCTACTTTTCGTATGCTTTCCACACGTATCGAAGTCCTTGACTTTCAAGAAGGAACATCACTGTCATGACTTCAACAGATATGTAGACAAACACGGCCTTTCATGTGTGGTGACTAGTATCGAAATTATTGATGATATATATAACTATCTTATCTCGGATGTTTTTCATAGCGACAAATTGTCCGAAAACGACATTGATCCCAACATATGAAAATCCAGAGAATTCTTTGTATATTTTATTCCTAAGGTTGATTATCTTTCATGAAGGACATGATTTGTAAATGATCAGGAATGGACACCCCTATATCCAAACAAAAAAAGGTCGAAGCACATCAATTTAGCTGAAAGATGTGCTTCGACCTCTATTATTGGTTTGACGGGATTTTTTTGAAATAACAGCTCTTTTAATACACCCTCATTTTCAAAGGTCAAACAAGATTCCGCCTCCACTTTGTTCCCTAATCTTATAGTTGAGCGAATTCAGGTTCCGCAACTTTTACAAGCTGTTTACCGAGGTTCGTTCCTTTAAACAAACCTAAAAAGGCATCAGGTGTGTTTTCGAACCCTTCAATAATCGTTTCTTCATACTTCAGCTTTCCTTCTTGAAGCCACTTACCTAAATCCGTAGCCCCCTCTTGGAATCTAGCGGCATAATTTCCAACTGTGAAACCTTTCATAAGGGCACTCGTTTTAATCATCGCCGATTGGAGACGCGGCCCTAGATCTTTCCCTTCTGCATTATACGAGGAAATCGCTCCGCATAATGGAATTCGGGCATTCGCATTCAAAAGTGTGAAAACAGCATCGGACACCTCGCCGCCCACATTATCGAAATAAACATCGACTCCATCGGGAACAGAATTAGCTAAATCTGTCTTAAAACTATCTCTTTTATAATTTACGGCTCCATCAAATCCGAGCTCTTTCGTTAAGTACTCAAGTTTTTCATCTGAACCGGCGATGCCAACAACCTTCGCACCTTTAATCTTAGCAATTTGTCCGACTACTGAACCAACTGCTCCAGCCGCTCCTGAAACCACTACAGTTTCACCTTCTTGAGGTTTACCAATATCAAGCAAGCCAAAGTAAGCAGTTAAACCGGTCATTCCAAGAATCCCCAAATGAGTTGTGACCGGAGCCACCTTGGGATCAATCACGCGGATTTCCTTTTCGGTGACAACTGTGTATTCTGCCCAGTCGATATTCCCAACAACGACATCCCCTTTTTTGAAGGAATTCGATTTGGACTCAACAACTTCAGCAACCACTCCACCTGTGATAACCTTATTCAATTCAAATGGAGCAATATATGATTTGGTATCTTGCATTCTGCCACGCATGTATGGATCGACAGATAAATATAGTGTACGTACTAAAATTTCATTATCCTTTGGTGTGGGAACTTCACTCTCAACAAAGTTAAAATCCCCTTTTGAAGGCATACCTTTTGGACGATTTGCCAGGGTGATCATTTGTTGTTTGGTTTGTGTCATCATTGTTCCTCCTTGGTTTTGAATACGTAATTTCGAAAAGAAGCGTATCACCGATGAAGTTCTTAGGTCAAAGAATATGATTGGCTATTGCTTCCATAACACTCTTTATGTAGCCTTTCCTGAAAATCCTGAACTTGCTACGACCTATTATGTCCCATGTTTTTCATTCATATAAAGGTCATCAGGAAATGGCTTTGTTACCTTCAATATTCATTTTAAGAATAAATAATGTACGTGGACTTCTACCATATGCGGCTCGCTCCCCCAAAAAAATTTAACGGCCTTTCCCCGTTTGGATACCGTGAAAAGGCCGCAGCTTGAAATACACTATTTTTTCTGTCTGCTTGGCAAATGTTCAATCTTAGCAGCTACTTTTTTCATCTTATCTATATTCCCGATTCAAAACGTCGGCCTGGACAGTTTGTACTGAAATCATCGAGACTATGTTCGCCCTTGAAAAATCTTTGCAAGCATATATGAACTTGGTTTTATGGATAGTCTACATCAATTTTGAAATAAACATCGTTGCAATTCCAAAGTAAATAAGTAACGAAAGTATATCATTCAGTGTTGTAATTAGCGGACCAGAGGCAACGGCAGGATCGATGTTGAATTTATATAATATTAAAGGAATAATGGTCCCAGCTAATGTCCCGATAATTAGGGTCATCACTAACGAACTTCCAACCACTAATCCCAGAATGGGATTTCCCTGCCAAACATAAGCTATGATGGAAATTAATATTCCACAGGTAATTCCTATTATCAATCCAACTTTCAGTTCCCGTATAATAAGTCGGGTTACAACACCTTTATCCGTATCACTAGTGATTAGGCCTCTTACAACAACAGCTAAAGATTGAGTACCTGTATTTCCAGTCATCCCTGCGATCATCGGCATAAAGAAAGCAAGTGCAACAACTTTGGACAATGTTTCTTCAAAACCGCTTATAATGGTTCCGGACACTAAGCCGATAAATAAAAGTAAAATAAGCCAGGGTAGCCGACGATATGCGGCCACGTGCGCCTTCGTGTCAAAGTCTATAGCTTTACCGGAAGCCGATAATTTTTCAATATCTTCATTCGCTTCCTTAATGACAACATCAATAATATCATCGACGGTTACAATTCCTAATAACTCATTATTTTTTTCAACTACAGGAATTGCTAAAAAATCATATCGCTCAATAACACGAGCTACCTCTTCTTGGTCTTCATAAGCAGATACGGAGATAACCCGGCTATACATAATATCTTGAATTTTTTCAGATTCATCATTTATTATTAAATCCCGATATGAGACGACACCTACTAATTTTTTATCATTATCTATTACATAAAGATAGTTGATCGTTTCCGAAAACTCCGCAAAGATTTTCAGTTTTTCAACTGATTCTCGAACCGTATAATGTTGGGGGATCCATACAAAACGGTTTGTCATTATTCGCCCGGCCGTTTCAGGGGGATAATTCATGATATTTTGAACGATTTTTGATTCTTCTTGTTTCATGCCTGAAAGAAGTTCTTCGATTTTTCCAGGGGATAGATCCTCTAACAATGAAGCTAGATCATCATTATCCATTAGATCCATTACATGGCCGGATTTCTCTATCCCTAATTTACTAAGAATTTTTAATTGATGCACTTTCTCAACTTCTTGAATCAGTTCAGCGATTTGTTCAGAATCAAGTAACAACAAGAAACGTGTATGGTGTTTTTCTGGCAGCCCCTCAAAAATTCGCGCAATGTCATATGGTTGGAGTTCTTCTAATATTGCTTGAAATTCTTTCTTTTTTCCTTCTTTTAAAATTTTTATGATTTGTAAAGTTATTTGATCTTCCGTCAGGATTCTTATCATTTCGTCACTCACTCCTTTTTAGGGGAGCCAAAAAATATTTCCCTTAAATATTAAGAGTAAAAAATATTATTATCCCCTTCCAAAATCTTTGTGTTCATTCAATTTTCATTAAGCTTCAAATATATCGTCGTGAATAGTTCCCCACTATCCTCACCTCCAGGAAAAAAATAAAAACACCTCCATTACAAATGAAGGTGTTAAATACGGTTTATATGCGTACATTGTCTGGATGACAAATACAAACAGCCGTATATGACTGAATGACAAATACAAGCATAAATCCAGTTCCTCCATTCGTAGAGCTTTAGCACTGTGTGGCATAGGACAAAGCCAGCTACATTAAAAACCACCTTATGTCGATGGTTTCTGTTGACCCATTGGCGTCTTTCGACATTTTTGGGCAGTAGCGTATCTCCTACACAGGAGCCTCACCTAACGAGGATATTTAATTTACAAATCCACTCTAAAAGAGTTTCTTTTAGATGTCAATGTTTGATTCAAATAATTCTAATTTTGACCTAATATCCTACCTTTAAAAGAGGACCATGAGAACCACACCGACTTAAGCACTCCCGATTAAGACTGATTGAATGTCTCTTCGATATTTTTTTAAAACGTCCCACATTGCCACCATATTTAAAAGGATTCACCGGAAAAATAAACACCATTTTAAGGGAAAATATTGGAATTATATATTAAAACTTACTTATAATGAAGGCGGATATGAATGACTGAAACAAAAAAACACGTTACATGTTCTAATAATAAATATCTTTTTATCTCTAATTATTAAAGAAAGGAAATGGCTCAAATGAAAAGACCTTTGGCGATTATATGTATTATCGTAAGTGCTTTTGTATTAATGGTAGGTTGCAGAACCGAGGACGCGGTACAGGTGGAAGAGAAATCGAAGGAAGTGAGCTCATTGAAAGCTATTGAAGGCAGGTGGGAGGGAGATATTAAGATTCCAAATCAACCGCTTCCAATCATTGTTCATTTTACGAACAAAGATGGAACGATAAGCATTCCTGTACAAGGGTTGAACGAATTCCCCTTAACAAGTGTAAAGTTAAGTAAATCAGACTTGTTTTTTGATATGGAAATCCAAAATCAGAAAATAACGTTTGATGGGAAAGTAGATCAGGAAAGGATTTCAGGAACATTTGTTCAAAATGGGCAAGCGTTCCCCTTTGAATTGCTTAAGAAATCCAATCAGGCAGTTGAAGAGAAAGAATCGGGTGAAATCGTGCAGGCCGACTTAAAGAACGGAACCATTAAAGGCCTTTTGGAAACACCAAAAAATGAAGGGCCTTTTCCTGTGATGATTATAATTGCGGGTTCTGGTCCGACCGATAAAGATGGTAACACCATTGCAAATCCAGGAAAAAATAATAGTTTAAAAATGTTAGCCGAGAGTCTTGCAGAAAAAGGTATCGCAAGCATTAGGTATGATAAACGCGGAATTGGTGAAAATATGCAATTGGCAGGAAAAGAAAAGGACCTGAGATTTGAACAATATATTGATGATGCAGTTGCTTGGGCTCAATTTGCCAAAAAGGACGGCCGTTTTTCCAAAGTTGGCATCATCGGCCATAGTGAAGGCTCTTTAATCGGGATGGCAGCCGCAAAGAAAACAGAAACAGACATATTCATTTCATTAGCGGGTGCAGGCGAGCCCATTGACCAAGTACTCATTAAACAGCTTGAAGAGCAACTGACACCGACATTATTAACGGAATCCAAAGATATACTGGCAAAGCTAAAACAAGGAAAACAAGTCGGGACTGTCAGTGCTGATTTGCAAAGTGTATTCCGACCTTCTGTTCAACCTTACATGATTTCATGGATTCAATATAACCCGATAGAATTAGTAAAGGAACTGAATATCCCTGTTCTAATCGTAAACGGTAATAGAGATATTCAAGTGCCGGCAACTAACGCAAAAGCGTTACATAAAGAAAAAAGCGATTCTGAATTACTTATCCTTGAAAAGATGAATCATGTATTGAAAGAAGCCCCTACAGATCGAAAGGGAAATTTAGCAACCTATACAAATCCTGAACTACCATTATCCCCTGGATTGGTGAATGGAATCATTGAATTTTTAAACAAAAATGACATCACAAGTAATGACGGTCATAAAAATAACTATTGAGAATTGTGTCTCCCCCAGGTTCAGGTGACTGGGTTGTTGTTGGCATTCATAATGATCCCATAGGCGTTGATATAGAAGAAGTCAAAAATGTTAACATCTATGAAATTAACAAAAGTACTTTTAGCAGTAAAGAATTTAGGTATTTAATTACATCACCCAAACTAAAGAAATTGAAATTTGTGGACGCTGAACGAAAGCTGGTTATAGTGTATAGGCTCAGTTTTTTTGGTTTCCCCAAATACTTTTTAAATCATGAATAGGAGTAATCAATATAGTTAAGAAAGACCAACAAGGGAATTCTTAAAACTAAAAACAAAAGGCAGAATCAATCTGCCTTTTGTTTTTTATATTTTCACCGAGATATTCTGTCCCACTTTTAAATCATATGCTAATAATCTTTTTTGAAAGAGCATGAAAAATAAAAAGGCGCTTATTAAGGAAGAAAAAAGCAGCAACCAAAAGCTCCCTCATGTCGAATTAATGTACAAGTGCTAGTACCTGTGGAGCAAATATTCGACTGGCCCTTCATATAAAGTACATACCAAAATCAGTTTTTGTCATTCCAAAAATAGCACGTAAAATATATTCTATCGAGGTAATTCCCGGAAATATTATCCACTTAAAATGGCCCTCCTGACGATATTCACCAGTTTGGAATTGGTGAACGACTCTTTTTCAACAAAATCTTACTTTCAGAAAAACAATGGTAGGTAATCTAACAAAGAGGAAGATTTTGTATAAAATCATTAGTATAATTGATGAAATTACAATAAGAAAGGAAAGATCTCTATGAAGATGTTTATACATGCTTTTAAAAGAAACACCACATGTATCCTTGAAATCATTTATCTGTATATACTGTTCTTTTTTTCAGAGCTACAATCTACTACTGCAAGTATATTAAAAATAAAGTAGCGATTTATGTAATTTAAACCTCTTGAATGAACTTATGATAAAAGATCCTCTAGTTCCAACATTCCCAAACGATTATTTTATTTTATCTCCATAATCAGAACTTTCAATAGTCAAAACGACTTTTTTAAACGCTTTGTCTGTGTAAGATCCCTCAAGGGCGAAATGATAATTCCCTTTGCTCGTTCCAGATCGATAGCATGGAGGTCTGACAGCGTTTGAAGAATTTGACTCAGCCTTCTGTGACTCTATTCTAACCAACCTGACTTCAAATGCAGCTCAGGCCCTTTTTTCAATGGGTAGTAATAATTTTTTATCATCCTTACTGATGAGCTATCACTTACTGGCCTTGAGATGCAGTGTGGAAGAAGTGCGTTTCCTCACTGGATCTCAAGGTTAATGTTTTTTTCTTGTTGTACGTCAAAATATTTTTATCACATGCCTATATCCTGAAAGGCAATTTTCGGTTTTTATCTTTGAAACAATGGTTTGAATATCACTTGAATTAGATGTTCTTTTCAAGTGAAAACATAAGTTCACCAAAAAGGGACAAACTGTATTTGAAAAAAGAAAGGAGATGTGAGACATGACAAAAAAATTCAATAAAGGCAGCCGTAATCAAAATTCACCGCAATTACACGGGCAAGCTCCTGTTAGTGGGGACAACAGTAAAGGAAATAAAAGAAATAAAGATCAAAGTTCCAAAACAGAGTAATAATGAAACAAACCGGCCATATTCAGACCGGTTTGTTCCTTTTGTAGCCAAAAAGTCCAATTCATTATCGACGATATCCCGACTGTAAATAGAGTCCTACAAAACTTTCCCCAGAAAAGAGGTCATTCGTTTTTCATTATCATATCGGAAGTGAAAATAAGTTAGCTATTTGATTCTTTTTGTATCTGAACCTTGTGCCCTTCCGTTGTCGTCTCCAAACTATCGGTACCTTGATGAGTATAATTAATGTTTTTTGTCATAAGGCTTACCACCACCAAGACTACAATATTGATAAATAGGGCAATAATTCCTACATTCAAGTCTTTAATTGCTTGAGGAAGATAAGGAAATAGTTGACTGATTTTTATGTTCCCCAGTTCCATAATAGAGACTAGCACTCCTCCTGTTATTATCCCGGCAAATGCTCCATGTTTGGTTACAAAATTCTTTCTCATCAAACTTGCGAAAAAGGCAGGAGCAAGTTGTGTGATGAAATTATAGGCGATTAATGCGAGACTAAAGAGGGTGTTTCCACCTTTAAAGGTCAAGTAAATCCCTACGAGAGAAATAATGGGAACCAAGTATTTTACCAGTTTTGCTATTTGATTTTCCGTTGCTGATGGAGTGAATACGCTATATACATTTTTTGCAAGCAATGTTGATATTGACATTAACAGCATGGAACTTGGGACTAGAGCGGCTAACACGCCTGTACCACCGATTAAGCCCACAAACCATGGATCAAAATCCTGTTTAGAAAGCTGCAGCAAGATAAGATCGGCGTCGCCGCCTTTTAATCCAGGCATCTGTAAGATCGCTGCAAACCCGACAAAAAAGGCAAACAATAAAATCAATTGATACATTGGCATTAGGATGGCATTTTTCCTTAAGGCTTTTTCGCTAGATGCAGCATAAATAGGTGAAAACCCGTGCGGCCACATATAAAATCCAATAGAGCTTAATACAACAGTGGATATATACCACGAAACGCTCATTCCCTGATTTGGAAGTATGGTATAGTTCGGCTTTGCCTGTTCAATGGCCTCAAACATAGGTTGGAGCCCGCCGTAATAATGAAGTGGGAAATAAACTCCTAAAAATACGACAATGCCAAGAATCAGAATATCCTTCAAAATAGCTGTCCTGGCAGAACCGTGAATACCGGAAACCATTACAAAAATGGTAACGCCAATTGCTCCGACCCAAATGGCTGCTGTAGAAGAGATTGCCCCATATGATGTTGCTGAAACGATATATCCTAACCCCTTCAATTGCAGGACTAAGTAGCAAGTACAAGCTATAACACCTATTACAGCAACAAGCACACCTAGATAAGGACTTTGATATTTTTTCACAAAAAAATCTGATTGGGAAACTAATTGGTGTTTCTTTGCATACTTCCAGATAGCAGGAAATGTCCAATAGGAGATCACTGTAGCCAGACAGCCATATGTCACGATGCTAAATATGGAGCCTCCTTCCCCATAAGCCGAACCACTTGCACCTAAAAAGGTAAAGGTAGTATACATTTCACCTGCGGACAAGAGGAAAATCAATAGGGCTCCCATCCCGCGTCCTCCAACCGACCATTGTTCCAAGTTCATTTCTTTCCCTTTTTTAGCTTGGATACCGATCAAAACAGAAATGACGAAAAAAAACAGGATAAAAAAAACGGCAATATTCATCTTGAATCTCCCTTCTGATTAGCAGGATCCAGTAGATAAATAATCCCCATTATACCTGTGGTCAGCACAGACCAGAGTACAATCCAAAAATGAAAAAATGGCATTCCCAGAACATAGGGAGTTACTTTATTTGTAAACAAAGCGCCTACAATAAAGCCAAGAAACGGGACAATTCCGAGCCAATATATTTTTTTCAAACTCTTAACCCCCTAGTATGTTAGATTTAACATTTTCAAAGTCCCATGAACAAATAACTTCACCCCATATTGTAAAGCCTGTTCATCGACTGTGAATTTGGGATGATGGTGAGGATAAATAATCCCTTTTTCTTCATTACGAGCTCCTATTACAATATAAGATCCCGGAACTACTTTTTGAAAAGCAGAGAAGTCTTCACTTCCCATAATTGGCTTTAAAATCTCCCGGCTTCCTTCACCAAATACTCCACAGATCGTTTCGTCCATCAATCGGGTAACTTCTTCATCATTAATGGTAGGGGCATAACCAAACTGATAATCGAATTCATAAGTAGCTCCATGTGCTTCCGTAATCCCTTTTACTATGCGTTCGATAAAGGTTGGAACGTTTTCCCTCAGTTCCGGATTGAAGCTTCGAACTGATCCACCAATGCTTACCTTACTTGGAATGACATTAATCGCACTTCCCGCATGGAACTGGGTCACTGAAATCACAAGGGCTTCCTGGGCATCTCGATACCTCGAAACAATGTGCTGGAGATTCGATACAACCTGAGTTCCAATCGCTATGGGATCGACGGTAAGTTCAGGCTGCGAGGCGTGCCCCCCTTTACCAACCACGGTAATGTTAAAAGTATCAGCTCCAGCCATCACCGGACCGTAACCCAAACCAATTTTCCCTAAAGGAAGAGTCGACAAGAGATGGGCGCCAATGATCATATCCACCCCATCCAGCACACCGGCTCTCACCATTTCTTGAGCCCCACCGGGCGGAAGTTCCTCAGCATGTTGAAATAAAAAGCGCACCTCCCCTTTAATTTGATCCTTTAACTTTGTAAGAATTTTTGCTGTGCCAAGCAGTATCGCCGTATGCCCATCATGTCCGCAAGCATGCATAACTCCTGAATTCTGTGACACAAAGTCAAAATCATTCTCTTCTTCAATTGGAAGCGCATCCATATCTGCCCGCAGTGCAATAACCTTCCCAGGCTGCTGACCGATCAAACGAGCCATAATACTCGTCTTTGTCGGACGTGAAATTTCCAATTCACCAAAAGTTTGCAGCTTTTCATAAACAAATTGTGCTGTTTTTTCCTCCTGAAAAGAAAGCTCCGGATACTTATGTAAATACCTTCTCCAAGCAACCACTTCATCTTTAACAGCCTCGATCAAATCATGAATCATTATCGTTTGAGACACCAACTACAACCCCTTTTTCATTCAATTTACATAACAGCCCTTAATTTAGGATAGTTTAAGGAAAAAATTCCTTAAATAGAGTATAATCTCCCTCGGTTTTTATTTCAATATTTTTTGAAAATTCTAAACCGTTTCCAAACCTCATCTAGTTGCCAAGTTTTACAAAAATTTGAAACGCAGCATAAAGCAGAAAGGCACCCCAATTATGGGTCCCTCAGTTTGTAGGTTCTATCTAACTGTTAAAACAAAGTTGATTGAAAACTGAAGGTGCTTGACTCCTGCATAGAAAAGCGTGTCCATAGGAGAACCCACAGGCGCGAAGGCGCCGAGGACGGACCGCCCGCGGAAAGCGAGTTCCCTACGTTCCAATCAACGTTCGCATTTTCACGAACCCTCAAAAAAAACTGTAGACAAACTCAATTTTCATCGAGTTTGTCTACAGTCTAAAGCACCCCAAATATGGGTGCCTGTAATTTATAATAATCGATAAATTTTACTCGGCCTTCCACGAGTGGCGTTAGCCTCTTCCCCAATGCATTGTGCCAAATCAACTTCGCACATATCTGCAACAATTCGCCGTACATTGCGCTCTGTCATTTCAAGATGTGTCGCTAAATCCTTTGTAGTAAATTCACTCCAGCCCATTCTTTGAACGAGAGCCGATATTTTCTTATACGTTTTAACACTGATATTTCCGTTTTTCAACTTTTCTATAAGAGGTTTATTGTGGGAACGGGTATCATATTGCAATTCTTTCTTTTTGCCTGGTGATTCGATAATTTTCCCATCATCTTGAATAATTACAATTTCACGCTTTTTCATCTCTTTCGAGTGTTGAATAGCCCGAAAAGCATTGACTTCCGCTGAATAGGCAGTCTCGCCGAAGCCAATTCCAACGGTAACGGGTGTATCTGCTTCAAAGGCCAATTTTTGAATGGTATCTTCGAGCGTAATGATTTCTCGTTCAATTGCGCCGCGAGAACTAAAAATCATGTACCTTCCATTCCCTTTCTCTGAAAAGGAACCATTTATTTTTTCTCCAAGCTGAATCAACATTTCTTTTAGGCGAAGCTCCAAGTACTGTAAATGATATGGAGTTTTCATTTCCTCTGCCACTTTGTTAAAATATTCGACTTCAATGATTTCAACTCCGATTTGTGTACCCTTAAAGTAGGATGTCTTTACTTTCTCAGAAAGAATTCGAAGCGTTTGCCGCACTTCCATCTTACTCATCGACATACGATAGGCTGGAATGCCATATTCCCTTAAAGCTTCACACACGGATGGAAAACAGGAAAAAGCTCCTTCTGTCTTTCCCGTGTTCCATAAATCCAAGTGAAAATGTACCAATTCATCCGTATCAACATCTGTCTTAAACACTTTCGTATAAATCTTTTTGGTTTTTATATTCAACTGTGACAAAGCTTCTTCGCTAATATTATTTGAGGACATAGTATCAATACTTAGATGCTCAATGATTTTCCCTTGTTCGTAGATCATCTCTAAAAAGGATTTATAAAAACCTGATTCCGTGGCTGGAACATGGACCATTATTTTATCTGTGCCTAGTGTTTTGTTGGCGATTTCATAGGGAAGTGGACCAGAAAAAAGCCATGCATGTACGTTAGAATCATGTTCCTTTACAATTTCCTCTACCTCTTCGGTATTTACATAGGGAAAAGAGATGAATTCCAACTCATGTTTATATTCTTCTGCCAAGTCTAATATCTGTTCTATAGAAGTTTTTAGACCGACCAGTCCGATTTTATACATCCTGTATTCGACTTCCTTTATCATCTGTAATATATTCATTGTTCTTTATAGAATATCCTAGTTTAACATAATTCACATTATCGTAAGTTCTAATTCTTCTGTTGTTTTTCCATAATTCATTCATTTTATCTAACTTTTATTTAATTTGTATTAGAGTTCTGTTTATTAGTTTGGTTTGTTACTCTTGATCGTATAAATAAACCAAGAGAAATGAAAAATAACAGTAGCAAAAAGAAAAGAATGATAGAAATGGTATTTATAGCTGTAAAAACATACCTAACAACACCAACATTTCCCTTTTACACCATTTTATCATGCGATATGAAAGAAAAATACCTTGTATACGTTATTCATGTGAGGTTTACAAAACACCCTCGTTTATACACCATTGATAAATCAACGTTTACGCATCTCAAGCGCACCTAAATGGCTGCGTAAGGGGATATTTATGCAAATCTTATTCAATAAAATGCTTCAATTGTTGAACAAAGAGCAAACAGCACTCTTTAACTATCCTCCCTCAATATTGAAAGTAACTTTTCACTCAATTTATCTTCTTAGAATACTTTAAATACTCATGATTTTCTTAGTACAGATAACATTAAAATGTGCGCGCTACCTCTTGTACGAAAAAACTATCATCATTTGTTCCTCACGTTCGTAATAAACTGATGATAGCTACACTGTTAAAATACCTTTAAAAATCCTTACTAGAAGTTTAAAAGATTGATTTCTCATAAATAGATTGAAAAATTTGATCACCTGTTGGTTATTACGATAACCTATTTGGCCTAAAAAAGAAGAACATTCATGTTAACGGGAGGAAGAAGGATGCATCACAACGATTGGAAAAGGAAATGGAACGGATTTTCCAAGACGTTTCCGTATTCTCTTTTAGATGTAAAAGATGAATTAAAGAAAAAAGGTAAAAAACAGACTTCTGTTAAAACGTGGGAGTTAACGGGAGAAGAGACAATGTTAATACATGAAATAAAAGAACGAACAAGACAACACAACAATAATAATGTGACACGAACTCATGCCTATTTTCAGTTTTACCTCCGTTACCCAGAAATACACTGGGCACTACTTGGACATATGGTATCGCGTAATGGCGGTTGGAATATGACGGATTTAAAAGGGGATTTATATACAAGACTATTGTCGGAAAAAGATCAACTTATCTTCTTTTCTTTTTTGGAACGAGGGAACTGGTTAATCTTCCAAGATGTGTACCCACAATTTTTGTTGTATGAACAAAGTGTCAAAAGATCAAAAAGACTGTTTCATCTTCTACCTTTTTTCAATGTATCAACGTTTATGGAAACGTTGTGGAACCATTTTTGGAGAACAGGCGACCAGTATATATTAGCCATTGCCACTGTTATTAATGAACAAAGCTATTTAGAAAAAAGGGTCATTCAAAATGCCCATTTTAAAAAGACCGTACTAAATAGTATTGGATTCAAAATTTATGATTTTTTTCGCTTTAATCACATTCTTTTTCCATACTATAAGGATGAGACCAAACAAGAAACATTACTAGTCGGGAATACAATGAAGCATTTCACCTCCCTTCATGAGCGAATATTGCTGGGCAAGCGATTATACTCACTGCTGTTTAGCCGTGAGAACATCTTATCAGGAGTAGTAGATTGGGCTCATGATCATCCACATACCGGTTCGCGAAAAGACTACTGGCCGCATTTGTTTAATGATGTAAACGAATCATTCTCCCGTGCATTTTATAAACGTCGAACAAAAAAATGCCAATTAAGAAAAGGTGCGGATCGTTTATACAGTCCTCGATTAATATACACATGGAAAGATCTTAATCATGAGGAGGAGGAAAGCAAAGACTGGTTTGAAGACTGGCACATCATGGACTACTTAATCGATAAGGGAGAAAATATAGATGGGGAGATTTATGATGAATACTGCACAACGCTTGAAAAAATTGAACTTGCCATTCTGGCAAAAAAAAACGTCCTACTCCGAGAAGAAGCAGAATATGAGTAACCATCGGGCTTTTGTAGCCACAATAATTTTCTCTTGTTTCATCGGAACGTATTTAGACTTACTGTTTGTAGGTAAACAAATGTATTCCTTTCCGGCAAGACCATTCCCAGATATATTTACAATCAATGTCGCTTTTACATTATTGATATTGCCAATCTTTACTACGCTCTTTTTATGGATCGCTAAAGCGTTGACTGAATTATCAAGAATACTGTTTATCGTTTTGATTGGACTTTGTATAAGTGTTTCCGAATCGTTTTCGGAGAATTTAGGATTGTTTACTCATAGCGAAGCATGGCAACATTCTTATTCCCTTTTCGGATACATGATCTTCATGCTCATTATTTGGAAATTTTATCGATGGTTTCAATAACAATCGACCGTGTTATAGGAATCTAACAAACAAACTTGCTAAATACGAAAAAGTACATGCCAATTTGGTGTTATGGATAAAAAAACAAAGGGGGTCACAAAAATTAAAATAAAATTTTTGTGACCCCCTTTGAAATATGCTAGGAGGGTTTCCCTTCTGGATTTGATGATTAAAGACTAAAATAGCTCACTACTTTTATAGATTTGCTTATGGAAAACCTTATAAAAACATTCCCGAAAATCTAGTTCTCAACTATTTTCGGCACTCATAGCCAAGATATAAAGTACATGATATATAATGCATCTAAATATAATGGCTGTGAAACGTAATTAGACCTTTTTGAGCTTTTTATTATTTGGGCTATCTCAATTCCTCTCTTTTTTAGCACATTTTAAGGAGTGAATGTATGAAAGAAATTGGCATCAAATCATATTTGTCTGTTGGAACTGTCAGTAACCCTGTTTATGATCCTAAAAGTAATAAGTTATTCTTTATTGCTGATTATTCTGGTTTACCGCAGGTTTGGGCAAAGGGTTTCGATATAAGTGAACCTACCCGAATTTCTTTTACTAATGAACGAATTACTTTTGTTAAATACTTAAACAGTTCATCACAACGCGGCCTATTCATCGGCATGGATGTCGGGGGTAATGAGAAGCAACAACTGTTTTTACTCAAGAGTGATGGTGTACTGATCCCGCTTACCAACTCACCTGACCATAAACATGAATATGGGGGTCTCTCACCTGATGGAAAATGGATAGCCTGGTCAAGCAATCGTCGACATTCTGCCTATTTCGATATCTATATTCAAAATGTCGAAACATTAGAAATACAAATGGTTTTGTCAAAGGATGGTCTCTATACCTCCATCATGTGGTCTCCTGATTGTAAATCGTTATTGA
Source organism: Bacillus sp. B4EP4a (assembly GCF_006680105.1). NCBI lineage: Bacteria > Bacillati > Bacillota > Bacilli > Caryophanales > Bacillaceae > Bacillus > Bacillus sp. B4EP4a. Next base: position 81,988 of record NZ_VHIK01000027.1, on the reverse strand, counting down.
TTCGGAAAACAAATTCCCAGTTGGATAACGATTTAGGTTTACTGAATCTTGGCACAGGAGAAATGACCTGGTTAACAGATCATCAGGGTGAAGCAAGCTATAAAAATCCTCATTTCAGCAAGGATGGAGATTATCTCTATTTATTAACAAATCAAGATAGAGAATTTTTTGGGCTCGCAATCATTGATCTTTCAACAAAACATATCACTTGGCTGGAGGTGGGACAGTGGGACTTTGAAGGCCTCGCTATGAGTAAAGATCATTCAAAGTTAGCTTTTTCAATTAATGAAGGAGGTATTTCAAGAGGCATTCTTTTAGATCTAAAATCAAGTGCCCTTTATACATGGAAAACACCAATGGGGGTGATAACTAGCTTAACATTTTCACCCGACAATCAAAAATTAGCCTATGTATTCAATGGGCCGGCCTATCCGTCTGATATATGGCAGGTTGACTTAAGGAAAATGAAGACAGAACGGCTTACTCAATCTCTTCAGACAAAGTTTTTGGAAAATAAATTAATTGAACCTATTCTTATTTCCTTTAAATCTTTTGACAATCTCCAAATACCTGCCTTTTACTTCAAGCCAAATACCCAATCAGAAAAAATTCCTGTTATTCTATATGTTCATGGGGGTCCAGAAAGCCAAATCCGTGCTGTTTTCAATCCAGTTCTGCAGTATTTCCTAAGCCTTGGCTATGCAGTAATTACTCCTAACGTACGCGGGAGTACAGGATATGGAAAAACATATACTCATCTTGATGATGTTCGTAAACGAATGGACTCCGTTAGAGATCTTGTTTCTTTAGTAGATTGGTTAAAGAAAGAAGGATGCGCTGATCCTAATAGAGTTGCCATTATGGGAGGGAGCTACGGAGGATTTATGGTTCTTGCAGCCATCTCTCACTATCCGGAATTATGGTCTGCTGCAATTGATCTCGTTGGGATTTCAAGTTTCAGAACTTTTCTTAAAAAAACCAGTCCGTGGCGACGCAAACTTCGCGAAGTTGAATATGGAACTATTGAAAAGGACGGAAACTTTTATGATCTGATTGATCCATTGAAACTAGCTGACCGGATTACCAGTCCGCTGATGGTACTTCACGGGTCTAATGACCCACGCGTCCCAATTGAAGAATCCGAACAAATCGTAAATAAATTAATAGCAAGAAATCACCCTGTAAAGTTTATCTGTTTTGAAAATGAAGGTCATTCCATCGTAAAACTAAATAATAAAATTACTGCCTATACGGCAATAGCACATTTCCTCAATCAATATATTGGTAAATAATATCCCAATGCGCCTTCTATACTTTGAAGGGTGATTAAAAGGAATTAGCGTACCGACTATAAGGAAATGTGGTTCTTAGTTTCTTTAAGAAAACAAAAGTCTCGTTTGATATGAGTAATAAAATTCATCCTATTTTATCATAATTTTTTTAAAAACTAACCTGCTCCATTTGTTGCATAAAAAAATGAGCTGATCATCATCACAGCTCTTTAACGAACGATTGCACCTGTTAGTTGATTAACGAATAAAAATATATTTATCTATTCGTGTGTTTGAAAAGCTAACTTTATTCCCAAACCAATGTAGACTATACCTCCGACTTTCCCAAACCAATTTGAACTGCTGTTAGATTTAACTAATAACTTGTTGCCAATTGTACTTGTTAGGAAAACTAAGAGAGTGATATACATTATGCTCATCAGTACAAATGTTAACCCAAGCATTAAAAGCTGAATTGTCACTGGGGAACCATCACTTTTTACAAACTGTGGTAAGAAAGCTAAGAAAAATAATGAAGTCTTAGGGTTTAGTAATTCAATTAACAAAGCCTGACGAAATGATAGATTATTATTCACTTTCTTAGTAATAGGTTTTTCAATTTTTTTTGATTTTTCAAGCAAAGCTCTTATTCCTAAATAAACTAAGTATGCTAAACCTAAATATTTAACAACTCCAAAAGCAAGTGTAGATGTCATTAATATCGCGAAAGTCCAACAACTGCCGCAAGAGTATGAATTAAGTCACCAACAGCAATACCCAAGCCTGTGATAATTCTATTCTTTTTTCCACCTTTAATAAATTGAATTCTTTATTGCACTATCCTGACACTTTAGTTGAACAAGGGTATTTTTTCTCTAATTAGAATGTAACGAACGTACATTCAAAAGTTCATATAATGGATCTTATAAGCTGGAGTTTAGAAGGATCTTTTTAATTGGAGGATTCTTTTATATGCTTATTGAGGTACCACCACATGCCCATCAAGCTAAGAAAATAGGACACCTCCAAAACGATAAAATGAGCTTCTTTGTTACAAGAAAGCCCCAAATTTTGTTCTGAGGGTATTCTAAATTGTTAACTTGATGGCAATGTTATGCTACCCCAAGGAGAGTTAATTAAGGGAAATACTCAAAACTTTCCTCGGTAATCAAATTGCATTTTCGTGTATATCAAGAATGTCGAGATATTACTTCTTTAACATATAAATTTTACGAGGTCTTCCCCGAGGTGATTGAAGTTCTTCTCCTTTGTACTCCACTAAACCGCTTTCACTCAAACTACTCATAATTCTCTGGGCATTTCGGACGGTCATGGATAAATGAGAAGCTAAGTCTGAGGAAGTGAAGCCGTCCCAGCCCATACGATCAACCAATGCTTCTATCTTTTTATACGTTTTTACACTAATGTTAGCCTGATTCAATTTATCTAGCAGTTCTTTATCATTAGAACGGAAGGTATATGCCAATTGTTCTTCTTGACCTACGGATTCAATCATTACACCATCTTCTTGGATAACAACAATGCCGGAACTGTCTTGCTTCTTCGAATGACGGATCGCCTTGCGGGCATTGATTTCTGCTGATGCAGCCGTCTCACCAAAACCAATACCCACTGCAACTGAGACATCCATATCAAGGGCCAGTAATTGAACAGTACTTTGCAAGCTGCCAATTTCCCGTTCAATTGCCTTGCGTGAACTAAATATTTGATAGCGGCCGTTTCCATTTTCTATGAGGGATCCATCTAATTTTTCACAAAATGAAAGCAATGTTTGTTTAATTTTCAGCTCCAAATGCTGAAGATGATAACGAATATTAACCTCGTCCACAAATTGATCAAACTGATCAATTTCAATAATCTCTACACCTATCTGACTATCTTTAAAATAGGTGCTTTTTGCTTTTTCAATCAAAATCTTGACCGCTTGTCGAATTTCCATCTTTGTCATATTTATTTTGTAGACAGCAACATTTTCTTTCTTCAAGGCCTCATATACAGATTGTAAAACGGTTAGGACAGCATGTATCTCCCCTTCCCTCCACAACTGAAGATGAAATTGAACAATTTCTTGATAATCATATTGTTCATCAAATGTTTTTACATAAATATGTTCGGTGGAAATCCCTAGCTCTTGCAGCGACTCATGCAAAAAAAAGTCTTCCAATCGAATCATATCGATGGATAATTTATCGAAAAAATGTTTTTGATCTGCAGACATTTGTAATAAACATCTATATAAACTAGATCCTACAGGAGGACAATATGTAAAATTGGCCTCTGAATCCAACATTCCTTTTGCTATTCTATAAGGAACTGGTCCAGAGAAAAACCAACCATTTACAGTACTTTGGTGATTTTTTATAATGTCCGTTACCTCACGTGCATCTTCATATGGAAAATCAATAAAATCTATTTCATGTTCAAATTCATTAGTAACATCCCGAATTTTCTTTATAGATGAAAGTGGACCTACAACCCCAATTTTATACAAGTTTATTTCACCCCTACATCATACTATTAGTTTTATTATATCAAAATAACCAACCCTAACAGGGAATAAAAAATGAGATCCAAATATAAAAGCATGTAAAGCACCGTTTGACATAAATAAACGGTGCTGCTTAATATGGTTTCTTATCTTTCGTGAGTTCAAGAGTGGCAGGACTTATTGATTCAAAGGTTTCGAATCCCATTGTTCATTTAACAATAATTACCAGAAAATATTTTCCCTTTTTTCTGAAAATTTTATTGAAATAGATTATTCTTAATTATATAATACATTTAACGAAAATAGCGTTAAATATTCGTTAAATAAAAATCAGTATATTGGAAGGAATTAATGAAGTTCACAAAGGATGAAAGACGGTAATTTGAGTTTAAGGCATGTTTAGAGAAAAAGTTTATAAATGGAATGGTGCAAAACGCACAAACTACAAATGGAAGAAGGTTTAGGAGGAGAATGTAATGGAACAAAAAGTAATCAAAGATACAACTAATCTTCAAAATCATAAAACGGGTGGTTTTTTCAATCGAGTAGAGCGAATAGGAAACAAGATCCCCCACCCCTTTATCTTATTTATTTATATGATTGCCTTTTTATTTGTTGTAACCGCTCTCTTATCAGTTTTCCATGTTTCGGCATCGGACCCCATAAGTGGAGAGAAAGTGGAAGTTCAAAACCTCTTAAGCCGTGAAGGCATCCAATGGATTTTGCCGAATATGATTAAAAACTTTTCCGGCTTTTTACCACTGGGATCTATTTTAGCTCTTATGCTAGGGGTAGGTTTAGCAGAAAAAGTTGGATTGTTAGAAGTTTTGATTCGGAAAATGTCGTTAAAAGTCTCAGGGAAATACGCTAGTTATTTAGTTGTATTTGTTGCCTTTTTTAGTCATGTTTCTTCTGATGCTGCGCTTGTTATTATGCCTCCCCTTGGCGCTTTAATTTTCCTTGCTGTGGGACGTCACCCTGTTGCTGGGTTGCTCGCTGCCATCGCTGGGGTTGGTTCAGGTTTCACTGCCAACTTATTAATCGTCACAACAGATGTCTTGCTTTCAGGAATTAGTTCGGAAGTAGCGAAAGGCATGAATGCAAATTTGACCGTTAATGTTACTGATAACTGGTTCTTTATGGCGACTTCCGTTCTCGTACTCACGGTAGTTATATCCTTGATTACAGATAAATTTGTCGAGCCGCGCTTAGGAAAGTATGAAGGTGGCGGCCAGCATAAAAAATTGGAGCAATTAACGAAGCAACAAAACAAAGCACTCCTGGCTACAGGAATTTCAGCATTGATTTTTATAGCTGTTATGGCCGTTCTAGTCGTTCCAGAAGGAGCTCTATTGCGAAATCCAGAAACTGGAGCCATTCTCCCCTCTCCATTCATGTCTGGAATTGTCGCAATCATCTTACTCTTCTTTTTTACAGTTTCTATTACTTATGGAGTTAAGGTGGGAGCAATCAAGAAACAAAATGACATTCCAGAATTATTGGTGGACCCAATTAAAGGAATGGCCGGATTTATTATTATGGTTTTCCCGCTTTCCCAGTTTGTCGCTTGCTTTAACTGGAGTAATATGGGTAAATTTTTGGCTTTATCCATCACAGATCTCTTGGAACAGCTAAACATAGAAGGTGCACCTGTCCTAATTGGGCTAATGTTCTTATCTGGACTTCTTTCCATGTTCATTGCCAGCGGATCTGCAATATGGTCTATATTGGCACCCGTTTTTGTCCCAATGTTCATGGTATTAGGCTATCATCCTGCCTTCGCCCAAATGTTGTTCAGGGTAGCGGATTCATCTGTACTGCCATTGGCACCTGTATCTCCATTTGTCCCACTATTCTTAAGTTTCTTACAAGAGTATCGAAAAGATGCAAAACTAGGAACTTATTATTCTCTTATTTTGCCTTACCCGATTATCATCTTCATCATTTGGACGCTATTGGTAGTCGTTTGGTATTTCCTTGGCCTCCCAATTGGTCCCGGAGTATATCCGAAATTACCGTAATTTGAAAAAATCTCAAGTGCCCCGCATGCCCCTTATCCGACTTGAGGGGCTGGGCTGCTTGGTCTGGACACCAAATCGTATTATATGAATTATCATCAAATAAATTAGGAGTGAAACGAATTGGATATTATTTCTTTAAGACGTGATCTTCATCAACATCCAGAAGTTGGCTTTACGGAATTTCGAACTGCTTCAAAGGTAGTGGAAGCACTAACTTCTCTAAAATATAACGTGATATTTGGGAAAGATGCTTTAGATGGTGATTCTCGCCGTGGAGTCCCCCCTATAGAAGTATTAGAGGAAACATTTAATAGAGCATTACAAGATGGCGCCAATCCAGAAATCCTCCAAGAAATGGAGGGTGGATATACTGCCGTCATTGGTATATTAAAAGGAAAAACTGATGGCCCAACCGTAGCTTTCCGCTTTGATATGGATGCATTGCCTGTTACGGAAAGTACTGATTCTGACCACTTCCCGCAAATAAACGGTTTTCGTTCCAAATATGAAGGGAATATGCATGCCTGTGCACACGATGGCCATACAGCAATTGGCTTAGGACTTGCTGAAAAATTAGCTGATGGGAATTTCGCAGGAACGGTAAAACTTATTTTTCAACCAGCTGAAGAGGGAGTACGCGGTGCCTATTCAATGGTACAAAAAGGGATTTTGAATGATGTGGATTATTTATATTGTCTGCACCTTGGCACAGATGTCCCCCTAGGAGAATTTCATGGTGGTTCTTCCGGCTTTTTAGCAAGTACGAAAATGGCCGCCCATTTTCATGGGGTATCTTCTCATGCAGGTGCTTCTCCGGAAAAAGGGAAAAATGCATTGTTAGGAGCAGCCACCGCATTATTAAATATACATGCCATTCCAAGATTCAGTTCAGGTTCTACCCGCATAAATGTAGGTATTCTTAACGGAGGAACAGCCGCTAATATTATTCCAGCGCATGCAAAAATGGTCATTGAGACCCGGTCTGTATCCGAAGAAACAAATGCTGAAGTGGAGCAACGTGTTCGAAATATCGTGGCTCATAGTGCAGGTATGCATGAGCTTGAACATGAAATTGAAATTATAGGTCAAGCAATTACGATTCGTTGTGATCAAGAACTTGTCGAACTGGCCATGGAAGAAGCCAGGAATGTAGATGGTTTTTCAACAATCAAAGCATGCAGGGAATCCGGTTCTGCAGGTAGCGAAGATGCAAGTTTTATGATTCGAAGAGTACAGGATATTGGCGGGAAAGGGACATATATGATTATTGGGACTGATATTCCTGCACCACATCACCACCCTAAATTTGATATTCAAGAAGAAGTTTTACCAAGGAGTGCAGAACTTTTGAATCTAATTGCAAGACGCCTATTAAAATAATTCTTCAGAATATATATAGGAAGGAAAGAGTGTAAAATGACACATGTAAATAGATTATCGGAAATCATTGAACAAAAAAAAGAAAAATTCATTGAAGTCAGTGACTGTATATGGAACTTTGCAGAAACACGCTTTGAAGAATATCAATCTGCTGAATTGCTATGCAGCACGTTAGAAAACGAAGGATTTTCTGTTGAAAAAGGAGTTGGAAACATAGAAACGGCATTTATCGGTAGCTTTGGGACCGGTAAACCTATTGTGGCAATCATGGGAGAATTTGATGCGCTGTCAGGTATGAGTCAAAAAAAAGCTACAGCTAAACAAGAGCCAATAGTACAAGGTGAAAATGGCCATGGATGTGGTCACAATTTACTTGGTACGGGATCTTTAGCTGCAGCTGTTGCGGTGAAGGATTATATGGAAGAGAATCATATAAATGGGACAGTTCGTTATTATGGATGTCCAGGAGAAGAAGGCGGATCAGGCAAAACCTTCATGGTCAGAGAGGGTTTGTTCGATGACGTTGATTTTGCATTTTGTTGGCACCCACTGGATGTTAACGGCGTTATGTCGATGGATTCGCTTTCCAATTTCCAAGTGTATTATAAGTTTAAAGGCAAAAGCTCTCATGCAGCAGCATCACCACATTTGGGACGGAGTGCTTTAGATGCCGTAGAACTTATGAATGTTGGCGTGAACTATTTAAGAGAGCATATTATTCAAGAAGCAAGAGTCCATTATGCCATAACGAATTCAGGTGGATTATCGCCTAATGTTGTCCAACAAGATGCAGAAGTTCTTTATTTATTACGAGCTCCAGAAGTTTCACAAGTTCAAGATATTTACTTGAGAGTTTGTAATATTGCTAAAGGAGCTGCCCTTATGACAGGAACTGAATTGGAAATCGTTTTCGACAAAGCCTGTTCCAATGTTATCCAAAACAATGTGCTAGAATCCGTCATGTACAAGAATTTTCAAGAATTAGGTATTCCACAACACGATGATAAGGAAAAACAGCTTGCCAAAGAAGTCCGCGCCACCTTAACCGAACAAGAAAGGAACGGTACAATCAATCCTTTTAAAGATAATCAAGATGATGCTTTGGCAAATTGGTTAGAACCCATCGAGGGCTCCCAAGCGCCATTAACAGGTTCCTCGGATGTGGGAGATGTTAGTTGGATTGTTCCTACTGCCCAATGCACAACAGCTTGTTTTGTTCTTGGGTCACCATTGCATAGCTGGCAGTGGGTTACACTGGGATCAACATCCATTGCCCATAAAGGAATGCTTCATGCTGGCAAGGTAATTGCGGCAACTGCAGTAGAAGTGCTTCAAAATCCGGAATTAATTGAAAAGGCAAAAACAGAGCTAAAAGAACGATTAAAAGGGAAAAACTATATCTCCCCTATTCCGCAAGATGTAAAGCCTTTAGTTAAAAGATAGACTAGATTGGTGAGTTGCTGTAATCGTCAATTGTCCGTAGATATATGGTAATTTAGTTCATGGAAACTTATTATGTATAAAAAGGGGTTCGGAAAACATATCTTTCATCAAAAGATGTTCCCAAACCAACACCTTCAACTCCTCAAGTATGGTTTTTATCTATATGTTAGAACAAAGTTGATTGGAGAGAAAGGTGCGAGACTCCTGCGGGAAAAGCGCGTCTAGGGAGACCCCGCAAGCGCAAGCCGAGGAGGCTCGCGGACCGCCCGCGGAAAGCGAGTGCCTGGATCGGAAATCTACGTCCAAATTGTACAAGCCATAAAAAAACTGTGGTAAACTCGATTTCTTCGAATTTGTCTACAGTCTCAGGGATCTTCGATTGGAAGGTCCCTTTTCCATTTTGGCTTTTATTAACTCTCGGAAACCTCTAAGTGTCATAAAAATTAATGGTAAGAAAGCTTATCCCTTCATATTCAACAGATATCCTTCAATATCGTGCTTGCTTTTTAATATAACTATTAGCTTTTCAGGGTCACTCTTTTGAAGATCTGCAAATCTCATTTTCATGTCTTTTTTGCGAGGAAAGTAGGTGGCCATGATAAATTTAACAAACTGCCAGTCTAATTTTTCATTGCAGCCTTCGCCCATATCAGGTCTTGTTTTACCTAGATAAGATAACCAACGTTTTATAACACGGTAAAGGCAAACACGGAGAGGAAGTTCTAAATAAATAATCGTATCGGCAAGCTCCGAACGTAAATTAAAAGAATTACTATAGTTGCCTTCCATTATCCACTTGTCATGACTCAATACTTCCTTCTGAGCAGAAATAAAATCCTCTAAGGGAGCCTCCACCCAGCCAGGCCTCCAGTAGAATGTATCCAAATGATGTACCTCGATATCCAAATTATCTCCAAGTCTTCTTGCAAAAGTGGATTTTCCGACACCCGCGGACACTCCGATAACCATGATACGTTCCATTTATATACCAGCTTCCTCACTTTATTAATTGAAATAACCAGTAAGTCTACCAAATATATATAACCTTTTTAACATCCGTCTTCCTCTGCACTTCCCTTTTAGTTCCATAGAAAAGGCGACCCTTCTTGAATGAAGAATCGCATCAGTTATAGAAAAGATAGTATGGTTACTGCGGTGTCCTGTCAATGAACAAGCCTGACTTATATTATATCTTTATTAAATCAGTTGCCCTAAATGTTTCTTTGCCTCGTAATCAACAAGTTTTTCATCCTGCTTAATTCGTGCCAGATAATCCGGGTTGGCTATAAGCGGACGTCCAATCGCCGCAACGTCAATAATGCCTTTTTCCAGTGCGGCTTCTGCGGTTTCAGGATCAAGCCCCCCTACACCAATTATGATTCCATCCCAGTGGCTGCGTACCAATTCATGCATCGTCAATCCTCTTGCAATCGGTTTGGTAAATTCCATCGTGGATGGGTGAATCATTTTGACTCCTGTTTCATTGAACGCTTCAATAAATGTTTGGATCGCTTTTTCAGGGTCTTCCCACATGTAAGACGGCTGGTCAATTTTCAAAGCCGAAAAACGAATAAGGGTACGTTCCACTCCAACCGCATCAATAACTGCTTTTAGCACTTCCTTCATAAAAGTCAGACGCTGTTTTAAATCACCACCATACCGATCGCTTCTTTTATTGGAGGTGTCAGAATTGAACTGGTCTATTAAGTAGCCGTGTGCACCATGAATTTCAACGCCGTCAAAGCCAGCATCCATTGCATTCTTTGCAGCTTGTTTATATTGGGTCACAACTTCTGCAATATCCGTCTCTGTCATTTCTTCAGGAATGTCAAAAGGTTTACCGAATCGGGAAACCTTACCTTCTGCAGCGATGGGTGACGGAGCCTGCGGAGGAAGTCCTCCTGCAATTTCATGGTGACTTGCACGGCCCACATGCCAGATTTGCGCAATAATCGTTCCGCCTTCTGCGTGCACTGCTTCCGTTACTTTTTTCCAGCCGTTGATTTGCTCTTGAGTATATATTCCGGGAACTCCAGGATTGCCCTTTGCTCTTGGTGAAATCACTACACCTTCAGTGATGATAAGTCCGATTCCATCTTGAGCCCGTTTTCGGTAATATTCTACGGTCAGGTCATTCACAACACCCGTTTCTTTATCGGCAAACGACCGTGTCATAGGAGCCATTGCCGTTCTTGTTTTTAAGTTCCATGCACCAATTGTTACAGGTTCAAACATTTTGGTTTTCATTGTATTCATTTGAATTCCTCCTGTTAACCGCCTTTACCTGGGCTAAATTTTAATAACTATTACTGTGTAAGATTATCCGATAAGTGGTTGATTTTCAAATAATTCACTCAGTTTTTATAGCTTCCGATAAAATAGGTAATAAAGACCAATGAAAACGATTTATTCACGGTTATTGTTTTTTCCAAACAAAAAGCCAGACAGAGAAAATCTTTCCCCTGCTGGCTAATTTATCTTTTTTCATTAATATCTTATTAGTCTCGAGCTGTCCTGATAAAAAACGACACGATCAAACCAATGATTGCAAGGACGAGACCGAAAATAAAGGCATCTTGAACGCCTGCAGTCAATGAACCGCTGATGGCAGATGGATCGAACGGATCTTCTGCATTTGCCATATAATTTTTTTGGGATGCTGACATGATTGTAATGGCAACGGTTGTACCGATGGCCCCCGATACTTGTTGCAATGTATTCATTAGAGCCGTTCCATCCGGATAAAGATTTTTCGGCAGTTGATTCAGACCATTTGTCTGGGCCGGCATCATGACCATCGAAACACCAATCATAAGGAGGGTATGCATGACGATTACCATAATGATCGCCGTTTCAGTCGTTACGTTCGTCAAAGTCCATAACATGACAATCATGATAATGAAGCCTGGGATCACTAACCCTCTTGGCCCGAACTTATCAAAAATGCGCCCAGTAACTGGAGACATAATACCATTAAGCACTCCACCCGGTAATAGTACAAGCCCAGCAGAAAACGCAGCTAATGCAAGACCGGTTTGCAGGTATAACGGTAAGAGAATCATGGATGACATGATGATCATGAAGGTGATGAAGACGGTTATTAACCCTAACGTGAACATCGGGTATTTAAAAACGCGCAAATCAATCATCGGTTTGTCCATGTTGAATTGCCTCACAGCAAAAAGGAATAGCGCTATAAGTCCAACAATGATCGAAGATAGAACTATCGCATTGCTCCATCCTTGCTCTCCGACAATACTAAAGCCATAAACAATACCCCCAAAACCAATGGTCGATAAAATAATGGATGGTACATCGATTTTAGGTTTGGTGATCGTTGAAACGTTTTGCATATATTTGAGACCGAATAGTAAAGCGATCACAAAGAACGGCAAAGACACCCAGAAAATGTAATTCCACTTTAGGTTTTCGATAATCAAACCTGAAACTGTCGGTCCGATGGCTGGGGCAAACATGATCACCAGCCCCATCAATCCCATTGTCGCTCCCCTTTTATGAATAGGGAAAATCAATAAAATGGTATTGAACATGAGAGGTAATAAAAGACCCGTTCCGATTGCCTGGATGACACGAGCTAGCATCAAGATGCCGAACCCAGGTGCAATTGCTGCAATGAGCGTCCCAATGATGGAGAACACCATTGAGGCAATGAATAATTGACGAGTATTGAACCACTGAATCAAGAGTCCCGAAACGGGAACCAATATCCCTAATGTTAATAAGTAACCCGTTGTCAGCCATTGCACGGTGGAAGGACTGACATTGAATTCTTGAATTAGATCCCCCAGCGCCATGTTTAATGCCGTCTCACTGAATAACCCAATGAACCCTGCAATTAAAAATGCAATTAATATAGGGGTCGTTCTAATGACTGGGTTTTGTTGCTGTGTTGCATCTGCAGACATAAAATAATTCCTCCAATTACTAACTGTTCGACCTAAGCTTAAGATAATTTTTCCGCATGACTTATTTATTTATCAGCAATAATGGTATCTGTTCCGCAATGGCTTGGAGAGGTTCCCCGTTTTTTGCCGTTAAGGATAAAAGGATACCGCCTTCAATTAAAGCATTAATTACGATACTCAATTCTTTTGCCCGTTTCTCACTGAATTCCGCCTCGAGTAATTTCTTCACATATATGGATTGCCAATCTTCTATCGCTTCTTGACAAGCCGTTCTTATCTGCTCACTCGTCGTATATGTTTCCGCTGCAATCGTCCCGATTGGCAGTCCTAATAGATTTTCACTATCACCAAATACCTCGGATAAATGAAAAATATGAGACTGAATGGCTTTGATAGGGTCTTCAATTTCATCAAATCCCCGTTTAATTTCATCTATCACGAATTCTTTTGTATGAATAATCGCCTCGATCGCCAATTCTTCTTTGCCTTTCGGAAAATAATGATACAGCGAACCTTTTGGGATGCCACTTTCCTCAATAATGTCCTTGAGCCCTACACCGTAATATCCACGTATCCGAAAAAGTCGGGAAGCAGCCTCAATAAGAATGTCTTTCGAGTTTCGTTTTTCTGCCATAGCTGGATCACTCCTTAAAATTATATCAACCGGTCTATTAGAGACTATACTTGGATATCATTGTTTTGTCAAAAATGACAAAGCCTATGAATGGAATATGCTATTGAACTCATTGAAAACAAAAAGAACACCTCATAATGGTGTTCTCTGCAAGTTTAAAAAATCGAGGAATCAATACCTACAATCCGCTAAAACGCTCCAATAATAATCAAAATAATCGGCCGGCCATCATTATCTTCAAGGATTCTTGTCATGATTTTTGAAATCAAGAATAGCAATTACAAACATGCCAAAGCTTAGCATTAGGGAAATAACTTCGAAAGTACCCATTCATACATCGCCTCCTTATATCCAGCTTTTCCTGATCAGAGATTGTCCTATACAAGAAAAAGATGAAGCAGTGGCTTTTAAACAAAAAAAGCAAACCCATCAGGGTCTGCCCTCGTACTTAATTCTTATGATTGATCGTTGAAACTTTCTTTTCAAAAGACCGATTACTGTTAATAACCAAGTTTTTTTTCCACAACGTTCATTAGGGGTTTACCGTCAGAAAAAAGCTTTAAATTTTTCAAGAATAATTCCATCACACGATCTAGGTATTTGGAAGAGTTGTAAGCATTATGTGGGGAAACCATGACATTTTCCAGCTGCCAGAAAGGGTGATCCTTAGGTAAAGGTTCTACTTCAAACACATCTAGAGCCGCTCCTGCTATGTGCCCATTGCTCAAGGAATCGATTAAATCTTCATCCACAATCGTATTACCGCGGCCGACATTAATTACATAGCTGCCTTTTTTCATTTTATTTAAGCGTTCTTTATTAAAAAAGTATGAGGTATCTTTTGTAAACGGGAGTGCCAAGACGACAAAATCGGACCTGGAAAGGACCTCATCAACTTGATCCATACCCATTATCAAATCCGCAGGTTCATATTCTTTGTTCCTCTTGGAGGGATTTCGGCGGCACCCAATAACGGTCATACCCAGTGCTTTACATCTCTTCGCTATCTCATAGCCAATATCACCATACCCAATTATCCCCACTGTCGCATTTTCAAGATCTTTCACAGGAATTTCAACCCAGGTTTTGTTTATTTGATTTCTGATCATTGTCGGTACGCCTCTTGCTAACGAAGATAGCATCGCAATTGTATGCTCGGCTATCGGGACAGATGTGCAGCCTTTGACATTGGTGATGATGACATCGCTGTTCTGTATATCTTCATTCAGCATGGCCTCAACCCCAGCACTGTCTGAATGGACCCATTTAATCCTTGGAGCTTTTTTTATAATGTTAAGATTATCATGAAGCCCCAGCGTATAAAGGACATCAAACTTTGATAAATCAACTGTTGGCTGTGGTTCAGGTTCGCCGAATTCCCATGGCTCGACAACAACTTCTGAACAAATCGCCTTAAACTCATTGATGTATTTTTCCGGTATATCGACCCTGATATAAAGTGAAGGTGCTATTTTCTTAGAACCAGACATTATAAAACCTCCTCAAGAACCTCCGATTCCCTTTTCCCTCTTTTATGGGAAGGCAATCCGTTGCGATTATGCCATGCCGGGCTTTATGATCATTTCAAGAAATCTGGTTGCTCTTTTCTGATTCTGTCCCAAAGAGGCTGAAAACTCAGCCAACCCTCATATTCCGTTCCCGTTTGTTCTGCCGTTAACTTTGCATACTCTTCTTCTATAAAAATCGGCTTACCTACAGATTCAGCCATTATCTGTGCTTGACATGAACGTTCCATCGTTATAAACCACCAAGCAGCTGAATCTACAGATTGGCCGACCGTTAACAATCCATGATTGCGGAGGATGACAGCTTTGTATTGACCTAAAGCCTTAGCAATACGCTTTCCTTCTTCGGATGCATAAACCACACCAGTAAAATCATCAAATAATGCATGGTCATTGTAAAATTGGCAGGCATCTTGCGTAATCGGATCTAGCAGTCTTCCTAAGGAAGACCATGTCTTTCCATAGACCGAATGAGCATGTGCCGCAGCAATCGCTTCCGGTCGCGCTTTATGGATTTCAGAATGAATGGCAAAGGCAGCACCATTCACAGAATGTTCACCCTCTACAATATCACCTTTATGATTAACCAATATAAGATCCGAAACGGAAATTTGACTAAAATGCATCCCAAATGGATTGACCCAGAAATGGTCTGTATATTTAGGATCACGGACCGTAATATGGCCAGCTATCCCTTCATCGAAACCGAACTTTGAAAAAAGGCGGAATGAAGCTGCCAAACGTTCCTTCCGGTGAGTGCGTTCCTCTTCCATTGTATTGAATGTTGCGGGTTGCAGGGAAATTGTCTTTGTCATTTTTCTTTCCTCCTCGATTCTGTTTCCTCATTTTTTGCCTACCATCAATTAGCCATGGTGTCCATGTCCGCATTATCCTTTACATCTTGCTTTACCTCATTATTGGGGCTGAGAAAAGTAAGGGTAGTGATGACAACAAAACTAGTAGCGAGTCCGTATAGAATGGGTTGAGTGGAGGAAGGTCCATTAATGACCAATCCAACAATAATAACGATCATGCTAGCTAGAATGGAGTAGAATGCAGCTTTAGCCGTGACTCTCTTCCAAAAGAAGCCAAGAATGATTGGAAAGAACACAGCGCCGGATAAGATTGCGTAAGCTACATCCAGTGCAACTAAAATATCTTGTATCCATATCGAAACGATTATCGTCAATACACCAATCGTTAAAGTTGTAATTCGAGATGTTTTTAAAAATTGACGTTCACTCATTCCTGGACCGATATATTTTTTAATGATGTCATTAACAACTAAAGTGGACGAAGCAAGCAAAGTTCCTGAAGCTGTGGACATAAGGGCAGATACCACACTCGCAATGACAACCCCCAATAGACCAGCAGGTAAAGTTTCCATCGCTATACTAGTAAATGCATTTTGTGGATCGCCTAAATTAGGAAGGATAATAAAAGCGCACATTCCAATGATACTGATTGCAATCGCATAAAAAACACTATATATTCCCGCTCCTACCGTTCCACCCCGGGAGATAGCTTTGGTTCGTGCGGTAAAAAGACGCTGCCAAATATCTTGGCCAACAACTACCCCTAGAGTAAATAGTAGGAAATATTGAAAAATTGTTTCTCCGCCAATATTGCCTAACTCGAAATGTGATGCAGGAAGATTTTCTTTAAGCGAGCCCCACCCTCCTGCCTTAGAGATGCTCATCGGAAGCATGATAAAGAAAATGCCGATCGTCATGATGACGAATTGCACGACATCAGTCATGGTGACTGACCACATACCTCCTAAAATTGTATAAAATAAAACGATCCCACCCCCGACTATCATGGACACCGTTAAGTTCCAGCCAGCCAAAACATGTAAAATTGTCCCCATCCCAATTACTTGCGTTACAGTCAGCATGAATGTGTAGATAACAGAGACAAGGGCACTGATCAATCTTGTTTGAGAGTTGTAGCGCTTCTCAAGCATTTCACTGATTGTCAATACTTTTAAATCAAAGATCTTATTTGTTAAAAACAACCCGATGGCAATAATGCCGAGCCCGATCATCACCACTAGCCAAATACCGGATATCCCAAACTGATAACCTAACTTTGCTGTTCCTAGAGTAGAAGCACCCCCTAATATCACAGCAGCTAAACAGGATAAATACATAAAATGTCCAAGATTACGTCCTGCCACAATGAAATCATCTGCTGTTTTTGCCCGCTTGGATCCGATTACTCCCACAATGATTAAAACAGAAAAATATAGAATCATGATCGATATATCCAAAATATGCATTTACACATCTCCTTTTGGGCTTGTTATGTTCTATCGCTTTGTAAAGAGGGAAGGAAGGGATTTCACCGATACCTTCCTTCTTTCCAGTAAAAATGAGGAATTACTTGTTAAGCTGTGTTTCCAAATCTCCGACCCTCTCTTTTTTCTCCAGTTTCCCTTTTTTTGCGAGAGCGATGAGTGTGATGAATTCATAGACAATATTAGCGGCAGCGGCAGCCGTGATTTGTCCGTGATCGTATGATGGTAAAACCTCAACAAGATCGAACCCAACAAAATCTATATTCGTCAATCCTCTCACTAAGGCTAAAGCATCATCAATGCTGGCCCCGGAAACTTCAGGGGTACCCGTTCCTGGAGCATAGACCGGATCTAAGAAATCAATGTCAAAAGATAAAAACACCGGACCATCAGCAACACGCTCATGAATGACCCTTAGCATCTTTTCGACCCCGATACGTTTATAATCGTTTGTCGTATAAACGCCCAAACCTAAATCCCGGGCATCCTGAAGATCTTCCGGTCCATACAGACCGCCCCTCATACCAATTTGAAGAGATCGTGATACATCGATGAGACCCTCTTCTATCGCGCGGCGAAAAACGGTTCCGTGATTATACTTTTGATCAAAATAACTATCCCAAGTATCAGAGTGAGCATCGAATTGAAGCAGGGCAACTGGACCATGTTTTTTTACGATTGCACGTAACTCCCCTAGCGTAATGGAATGATCGCCCCCCAATGAAATGGGAATGATCCCTTTTTCAATGACGGGGGTAAGCTCTTCTTCGATCTTTTTATATGTTTCAGAAATATACCCCGGAATGATCGGAATATCCCCATAATCAATTCCGGATATATAGTCAAAAATATTAATATCTTGTTCTGGATTATAAGGACGTAAAAGGATTGAAAAATCGCGAATGGCTTCTGGTCCGAATCTCGCACCCGTTCTAAATGATTGCCCGGAATCAAATGGAATTCCCGTAATGACAAAATCCATATGTTCATCTACCCGTTCAACAAATGGGAGCCTCATAAACGTACGCACTCCACAAAAACGGGGTGATTTGAATGAGTCTTTCGGTTGATACTTCATCATGTAACATCCTCCTAAATTCTAATTCTGCTATTATTATTTTTCACTCCACTGCAATGGCAGATGTCATACAAACTTCCATCCAAATAGAATGGACTTATATAACACCTTGTTTGGAAATTCTCTTCTTACCTTTTACTTAAGCAAGATTCAGGCCAACTATTTCGCTGCGGTATATAAGGCTTTTCATTATTTTGTTTCATCAAATGATTAAAAACTTAATCATTTTCTTGTTTTTTGATTTAATTTTTGATTATTTAGACTATTTGATTTATATTTTAATTAAACAGCATCCCAAAACCGAAAGGAGCGGAATGTATGTACGACGACATGCTGGAGGAAGAACTAAATAAGATTATTGAAACATCGAATAATAACATTCTCATTACCGATCAAGATGGAATCATTTTATATTCCAACCCAAAGCTTTGGGAGATTTATGGTATGGAAAGTGACTCTTATATCGGTACCTCCGTCTATCAATTAGAAAGCGAGGGCCTTCTCACACCTTCCATCAATGCGATTGTTTTAAAAGAAAAGAAAGCGAAGCGCATAATGCAGGAAACGAAAACGGGTCATGTTGTCATGTCGACTGGCTATCCCATTTTTAATAAGGAAGGACTTCTCGTTAGGGTAATCAGCTATGGTCAGGATCAAACCGAGATCCTGCAATTGCAGGATCAATTTGAACAATTACAACGAAAAGTAAAAGGCTATCAAACGGAAGTCGAGGATTTAAGAGAAAAGGAACTGGATTACCATTATTTGATTGCTAGAAGTAATGAAACGAAGCATATTTTAAAAACGATCCATAATGTTGCAAAAACCGATGCCACGATTCTCTTATTAGGACCTTCCGGGGTAGGGAAAAGCACTTTTGCCCGTGCTGTTCATGACCAAAGCAACCGAAAGAAAGAACCTTTTATCGAAGTGAATTGCAGTACGATACCTGATAGCTTGTTTGAATCGGAAATATTTGGCTATGAGCCGGGATCATTTACAGGGGCAAATAAACAAGGGAGGCAAGGCCTGATTGAGCAGGCTGACAGCGGAACTCTTTTCTTGGATGAAATCGGGGAACTCCCACTTGCCATGCAAGCTAAATTACTGAAAGTATTACAGGAAAAAAAGATAAAGCGCATCGGTGGAAAAAAAGAAAACCATATTAACTTCCGCCTGGTTGCAGCAACTAATCAAGATTTGAAGGAGATGGTAAGTCAAGGTAAGTTTAGATTGGACTTATTTTATCGTTTGAATGTGATTCCCATCCAAATTCCGGCATTACATGAACGTAAAGAAGATATCCCTCTCTTAATTCAGCATTACTTACAGAAAACCAGTGATAAATACCAGAAATTCAAAAAAATCCATCCATCGACTTATGAAGTTTTGACTCATTATCATTGGCCCGGAAATATACGGGAATTAGAAAACTTAATTGAACGGTTGATCCTGACCATCGAAGAACCAATTATATTTCCCGAACACCTTCCGCAATCCATCACAGGGCAAATTGAACAGCCTGAAGACTCCAACTTCCTTGCAATCGAACAGGATTGTAAAGAGAATTTCGATTTAAAGAAGACACTGGAAAAGGTTGAAAGGCAACTGATTGCAAAAGCATGGGAAAAATGTAAAACCACATACGAAATGGCAGAACATTTGGGCATCAGCCAGCCAACAGTCATCTATAAATTAAAGAAATACAAAAAGTATTTGTAATTTCATCTGGACTAGAATCCCTGCTGACCTTGAATGGTCCTTAACCTTTAGTCATAAATGAATTCAAGCTAAGGGCGCTTTTTGAAACCTTATATGCCGGCAATTCAAAGTGAAAACTTTGAATCGGAAATAAGGCCAATTAAAAAGCCCTAAACATTCAATCAAAAAAAATCCACATTCAAGATGAATGGGATTCACAAATATCATTTACGTTTCCATATTATTACGGTTAAAGTTTACATTAATTAAACGAATGATAGTCAGTGAAGCTTCTGCAACACCTGTTAGCGACCATTCACAGGAACGGTAAACACAGTGTTGGTTCCATTCACTGTGAATGACCCTGAATTTTTGTTACTCATAAGCGGAAACCGGTTGCCCCCACTATTCCTGTTGGACCGGTTTCACCTGTTATTCCTATCGCTCCTGTAGCTCCGGTTGTTTCTCTGCTTTATAGACTCAATAATTCATACTGAAAAATTCATCCTTGTATGTTTCCCCCAAAATGTGGTTTTTTCACATCTTAGTCGACATGCAAAAAGGCTCCCATAAATGGAAGCCTTCAATTACTAACATAGCAATCTTGTCAAACATTTTATGCATTCAAGCTTTTTTCCAATTTGGAACCCCAAGATTCGCGGATGATCAACTCATCTTCCAGAACGAATTTTTTCTTTTCAATGGTTCCGCCTTTCATTAATGTCAGCAATAGGTTCGTTGCCTTTTTAATATTTTTTTTTGACCATCAAGCCAATATAAGGATCGTCGTCAAATAAAATCGATTTCATTTCTTTCAGGGGTTCCACCTGAAGAAAAAGGTGAACACCTAACCTGGCGCACGAATCGTAATCAAATCCCAACTGGGACCGGTCTTGGTTTCAGATAAACTAACCACTACTTTAAAGACATCTTAATGGTATTTTTAAATATTAATATTTCTAAACTTAATTGATTTTATCTTAGGAATCCTAGCCATCCTTAGAACTAAACCACTTATTAGTTCATAAATATTAACATACTAAACGACCTTCCTGCTCTCCCACTCTTCACTTTTCCATCAAAGACACCATTCTAAAAAAATATTTTACTATATCAGCAGATTAGAAATAACATAAACCTATTTTGAGATGATTCCATCAACAAAAAGAGGCACCCATAATGGGAGCCTGAATTTTTAGTGAAGGTAAGCTATTGTATGTGAACGGCCACCATTCCGCATCCCTATGCGACACGATAGTTGAGAAATGTGATATTCCACCCAGTAACTTAACTTTTCTAATGTACGGAATCTAAAAAAAGGATAGTAAGTTATTTCACTGCCTTTTTAATAGCCTTCACTTCATATAATGATCCTTCCGAACTGACGATATATTCAGGCTTTGGTTTCCCAAGGTTTGCTTTATGGCCTGCGATATGGGCTTCACTCTTTTCCCACTGCTTCCAATTGATCATAATGATGACCTCTTCATCGCCGCGTCGCACTTTTTTCACCTAGTCGATAACGATGCTCATTATCAATTATTGCGCCTTTGACTTGGGGCCTCAGAACTCTAATCCCAAAAACAAAATAAAAAATGAATCAGAAAGTCATGCAGATCTTCCTGACCCATTTTTTATTGTCATTCACCTTTTATCTTTAAGACTTTTGGGAACATAGTCATTAAGTTTGTTAAATAAAGAAGTAATATAGGAGCTCAGTTCAAATCGATCATCCTGAACAAATTCAATTAACGACACTCCATCCTTTTTCATATCTTTTCCCCCTTTTAGTATTATCCCGGTGCATGAACATTTCAGTCACTAATACCTGTGTATCCCGCCATTAGTCCACTTACATCTACTCTCCATCGTTTTCTTTATTTGATTATACAAGAAAGCGCTTACAATGTAAAATATTATAATACTATAGATTGCTATTTAATTAGAATGTTCCAGTTATATAAAGCTTCATCTTCATCATATTTAAATTATCAAGCAGTGCTGGCTTTTAGGTGTACTTTCAATATCATTACTACTTGTCTTGTTCACAGTGTATGAAATTTCATGAAATGCCCTTCAATATTTCAGTTAAACGAAGGAACTCTTCCTTATCACGATTTCTTAATGAGTCATCGATTTCTTTTTCGATTTGTGCTCTCCGGTAATCACTAAGGGCCTTTTTTAAAACCATTTCAGCCATCTCTTCAGGTTCAAGCGATGTTCCTGGCAATTGCTTCTCCATACGAAACCAACTCCTTAACCTTTTTTCTATTATACTAAATAACTTGGAGATTATTATTATTTCTTTAAATCTTATCCTTTCCTCTTTTTCATTTCCTTATCCACATGATTTCCACTTTGCCACTCTTCTATACATAAAAAATTCTAAATGTTTTGAGTTTAATTCTCCACCTTAGTTAAGACTTTTTCATTTTATCCGGGAAGATTAAATCATTATTCCCATTACTTTAGAACGAATTATATTCCAATACAGGTGATGAGAGCTATGTTATTCGCTTCATTTTTTCAGAAAAATCAGAAATATATTGACCGGTATGGAAAGGCCCTCTAAAATAATCTAAATAATCCATTTTTTTACTTATATTCCTTTAGCATCATTTTTGTTCATTTCAGCTTTATTTATTGCTGTAAACAATTTTGATGAAATACTACGCATTAAAGGAGCATTTCCATGAAAAAAAGTCGCGTTCTTTTCGCTAGTTTAGCTGGTTCCGTTATTGAGTGGTATGATTTCTATTTATACGGGACAGCAACAGGCCTAGTTTTTACAACTCTATTCTTTCCCAATCATGATCCTGCGATTTCACTTCTTCTCGCCTTTGTCACTTTCGGGGCTGGTTACGCTGCCCGGCCAATCGGAAGTATCCTATTCGGCCATATGGGTGATCGCATCGGACGGAAGGCAGCACTCATGTTCACCCTTATTGGTATGGGAGGGAGTTCAATGCTTATCGGTGTTCTTCCCACTTATGCCCAGGTTGGGTTGGCCGCCCCCGCCATCTTGGTGGTGCTGAGGTTGATTCAAGGAATTTCCTTGGGAGGTGAATGGGGCGGAGCCATCCTATTGGCAACGGAATCTGCTCCAAAGGGTGTCCGTGGGTTATATGGATCCATTCCCCAACTAGGGGTCCCCATCGGTTTGGTTGCCGGTTCATTCAGCCTAACCCTTATCAGTTCCTTGACAACCGATGCCCAATTTTTAGCTTGGGGTTGGCGGATTCCATTTCTTTTAAGCGGTGTACTGATCGCATTGGCAATCTGGGTAAGGAGTGGCATTGAAGAAACGCCGGAGTTCCAGCAGCAGAAAGATAGCGGTGATCTTGCGAAGGTTCCCATTATTGAAACGTTGAAACACGATTGGAGAAGTGTGCTGCAAGTGATCGGACTAAAAATTGGGGACGGGTTCTTCAATGTATTCATCATGTCCTATGTTCTCGTCTTTACTACACTGTATTTTGGTTATTCCAAAGATTCAGCCCTTACCGGTTTAACGATTGGCTGCGCTACAATGCTAATTACCATTCCTGTCATTGGTTACATTTCAGATTTCATCAATCGAAAAATCATCTATTTTGGGGGCCTGATTCTCCTTTTCGTCTTGGCCATCCCATATTTCACAATGATTGGGCGTGGGGTTGGCTGGTTCTACATTATGCAGGCAGTTGTACTCGGCGTCATCTGGGGAGCCATTTTTTCTACACAAGGGACATTATTCTCAGAGCTCTTTACAGCCAAGGTCCGTTATACTGGATTATCTGTCGGTTATCAGGTCGCGGCAGCCATTGCAGGTTTCGGTCCGCTCATCTGGACTGCCATGGCTGAATCATATGGCCCATCCCCTTTGGTATTTGGCGGATTCATGATGGCAGGTCTCGCAATTTCCCTGGCGCTTTGTATATTATCACCGCATTTCAGCAGAAGGATGGAAAAGGATAAAACACTCAAACCACATGAGCTGGATTTGAACTGATTATAAAATCTCTGGCATGAGTAATAACAGAGGCTGCACGTCCTATCATGGACGAGCGGCCTCTGTTATTTTGAATGCATATACCTAGCTATACTTCCTTGCTTCCTACAATATCCAAAAGATCAGAAAGCGTCCGGATTTCATATGTGGGCTTGATTCCCAGATTATTATCCTTTTGATGGGGATTGTACCAGCATGTATCCATTCCATAATTCAAACCGCCCTGTATATCTGATGTCAAGGAGTCACCCACCATCAACGCTTTCGATATATCCGTGATCTTTAACTTGGAAAATGCATAATCAAAAATCCCTCTATCAGGCTTCTGAAACCCAGCCTCTTGGGAAATTATCAAAGTCTCAAAGGTATTGCAAAGGGGTGACCCCCCGATTCTTGCTGTCTGCACTGTTGTGAAGCCATTTGTTATAATAGCCAGCCGGCATCCTCCAAGCTTCTCGCAAACCTCTAAAGCCCCGGGCAGAAGATGTATTTCCTTTCCCAAATGTCCAAGGTACGCACCGCTGAACGCATCCGCATCGATATCAAGCCCATGCTTCAGGAACAATCGCTTGAACCTTTCCACTCCCAGATTTGTTAAATCAATACGCCCCTGTTCCAAGTCCCTCCATAATACCTGGCTGATTTCTTGGTAGCATCCCGCATAATCCTCCGCCCCTGTGGGCAAACCGAACTCCAAGAAGACTTCATGCAGTGCTTTTTTTTCCGATATCCCAAAGTCTAGCAATGTATCATCAACATCAAATAAGATAATCTCGTATTTCATCGCTGCCTCCATAATCATTTTAGTCCAACTTAACACATTTCCTTTAGTTACGTATTAATAATGCAAATTAATGGTTGAAAACTACAAAAAGGATAGCTTTTAAAGGCTATCCTTTTTTGTATGGTTCTTTATAGAAGACGCACCCCAATTCTTTATCGATAGTCATAGAAGATAAGGTGAATAGGACGGTTTCCAATACCACGCTTCCATTGATCAAGAA
Source organism: Bacillus sp. B4EP4a (assembly GCF_006680105.1). Taxonomy (NCBI): domain Bacteria; kingdom Bacillati; phylum Bacillota; class Bacilli; order Caryophanales; family Bacillaceae; genus Bacillus; species Bacillus sp. B4EP4a. The sequence continues at coordinate 57,205 of NZ_VHIK01000027.1, read as the reverse complement.
GTGATTATTCGTTTAACCGGCTCTTCTTCCTGAACCATTTGTTGGTCTTTTCTTGTAAAAGCACTAACAGCCAGCATGACGATAAGGTTAAAGGTAATGGCGACGATCCCTATATCAAGATCCTGTATGAAATGTGGTGCCTTCGGTAATAAAGTGGCCATTGTTGCCTCTGCCAGAGTAAAGTAAGCGACCAACACCACCCCTAAAATCATTCCTGCAGAGGCCCCCGCTTTACTTACCGGATTTCTCTTAAGCAAGCTGAATACTAAAGGAGGGAAAAGCTGCAGGACAAAACTGTAAGCCATGGTCAGTAACGCAATCATCGTATTACCTCCATAGAATGTAAAGATTAAGGAGACCAATGATACGATTGGAACAAATATACGGGTTAGTTTGGCAAGCTGTTCATTCGATGTGTCAGGCTTAACGGCTTTATAAATATTCTTTGATAAAATCGTGGCTGCCGTCAAAATTAACATCGAGCATGGTACAAGGGCTGCAAGCATGCCTGCTGCTCCGACAACGCCAACAATCCAGGGCGGGAAAGCATCTTTCGCGATTTTAAATAAGGCAAGGTCGGTATCTCCGCCTTGTAGATTCGGTATCTGCAAAACCGCCGTAAAACCGATAAAAAGAATGAAAACCAGAATGATTTGATACAGAGGTAAAATGGCAGAGTTTTTCCTGAGAGCCGATTCGTTTTGGGAAGATAAACTCGCTCCAAAGCAATGCGGCCACATATATTGGCCCAATGCGATGGTCAGGCAAAGGGAAATATACCAAGAGATGCTAAACCCTTCATCCGGAAGCAATAAGAATCCCGGTTTTGTTGCTTCAAGAGTTTCGAACATTGGTTGTATTCCACCGAAGTAATGTATTGGCAAATAAATGCCCAAAAACACAATTACGACAAGAATGAGGATATCTTTCAATACTGCCGTCCAGGCCGAACCATGAATACCTGACACATATACAAAAACAGTTACGCAGAGCATTCCGATCCAAACAGCAACCGTTGGGGGAATCAATCCATATGATGCTTCGGAAACGATGATTTGAAAGCCTTTTAATTGTAATACGATATAGGGAATCATTGATAGGACCCCGATAACAGCAACCAGAAGTCCCAATGGCTTACTATTATACTTTTTTGTGAAAAAGTCAGATTGCGTCAGCACATTATGTTTTTTCGCATAGCGCCAAATAGGGGGTAAAATCCAGAAAGGAACGATGTAAGTAAGAGCACAAAATATATAGATAGTGGGACCGCCCATACGGTATGCCGCTCCGCTGGCGCCAAGAAACACAAAAGTCGAAAACATCTCTCCTGCCATCAGAACGAACATGATTAAAGAACCGAAGTTCCTCCCCCCGACTGCCCACTGGTCAAGCTTCATTTCGCGCCCCTTTTTTGCGCGGATACCTAAGTAAAAAGCCAAAACAAGAGTCATGATGATGATTAATATGGAACTGTTCATTTATTCTCCTCCTGTCTATCACAGATCACACTGCTAATATAAAGGCAGATGGATGTCAAAATAAGCCAGGCTGTGGACCAAAAGATAATGAAAGGCAAACCGAATATATATGGCTCCACACGGTTAATCACGGATAATGAGCCAATCGCGGGTATGACGCTGAGCAGCACAATGATTTTCTTCAAATTGAAGTCCCCCTCTTAATAAATCTGTTAATGAAACGACTGTGAAAGCGCTTAAAAAAATGGGTTATGCACCTTGTTCCTTAACCACCTTCACAATGGCAGTAGCTTCACTACTAACCTCAAAAAAAGAAACAATATTACAAATTTTCAAACTGCTATTATCATTTTCTCTCTAATTAAGGTTGCAGGTCGGATTCCAGTGTAATCACCTTTTCCCTGGCTTACATATAGCATAAGAGACAAAATTATGCATCATCTGTTATGTCATTTCCTTATGCCTGGAATCTATTATAATGGATGAACTTATCCCCCCTTCCTTTTATTATTTGCAAGAGTTATGCCAATCGCTTTTATTCATGACCATTCACCTATAACTCTTTTAATACTAGTGATTTAAGAATCCCAATGGCCTTACAATTTTGTTTTTTTAATATTGATCATCTGATTCCTGAGTTTTAATCACCTCACCTGAACTGTTTTTAACTCATTAAACAGGTGACAATGTTGAAAACCAAACATAAGGAAGTCTCCTCCCTGCATTTATAATCATTTTTCACTTGTAGGAATGATTGGCAATAGAATGTGAGAAGGAAATTCCCTGCTATGATAAATCGTTTGTCTGGCCGTTTTTGTTTCACTGCTTTCAATCATTGATTTCCCTGTATTCGGGTTGGGGGCATATTGCGGGAAACTGCTCGATGAAATTTCAAGCAAGATTCGATGACCTGGAAGAAATACATTGCTTGTAGCCCACAAGTTAATTTCGTATTCAACGATTTCCCCATCCAGTTCTTTTTCAGCTCGATGGCCGTTCCGGTATTTTGCGTTGACGATTCCCTCGGTTAAAATAAGCGCTGTGCCATCCGGTGATTCATCCACAAGCTTTGCAGTAAAATCAGTGTCCGCTGCGTCAGTTGATGCAAACAACTTCACTTTAACCGGACCTGTTACTTCAAGTGCTTCTTTCAATGGCTCAGAAGTATAAACAAGCACGTCGTTCCGCTTTTCGATTTCGCTCTGATCATATGGCCCCATTGTAAGTGGGCCGAAAAAAAGTGTAGCTCCACCCTTTGTCGGTACAGGGTTTTGGGGATCATATATATATGAATCCGTCTTTTCACCCTCCTGCTCATTTCTGCTTAAGCGCCCATCACCTGTTTTCGTATTCGCTTTTCCATTACTGTGCAAATAATAACTCGTATATTCAGTCCGTTCAAGTGGCCATTCCATTTCATCACGCCATACATTAATCCCCATCACAAATATTTTCACGGGCGCTTCCTTCTCAATACCATTTTCGATGCCTTTCAGCCAGTGATTAAACCAGCGAATATGAAGGTTGGTAATATCTTCTTCAAGGTTAATCCAATCCCCGGACGCGTGCACTCCAAAAGAGCGTTCACCTTGGACCGAGGAAAAAAGGCCATGGCTCCATGGACCAACAATAAGTTTTTGAGTATTGCTTAGTTGGCCATTCACTTTGTTCATTTCCACGTAGTTTTCCAGAGTAGGGCCGATAAAACAATCATACCAACCGCCCAAATGAAAAGCAGGCAGCTGTATCCTATCAAATCTCCCAGTAATACTTGAATTCTGCCAATAAGTTTCGTCTTCGATTGGGTGATTCAAATGTTCAAAGAAAAAGTTATCTTCGTCCAGAACCTTTAATGGCGGCCAATCATTAATAGGTGCATATGCATACAATTCCTCAATATTGTTGAGGGAGTCAGCAAGCATTCGAAATTCTGAAGTCATTTCCTTATTTTTTTCATACTTCCGCTTCAGCAAATCAGGCATAATCGATTCCAATGTCCACGTTTCAAAAAGGCCGAGAGCAAAAGCCCCATTACGATAAACCGTTCCATTTCTTTGGTCATTCAGCGTCATTGCTGGAAAAATGGCGATTAAGTGTGGAGGTTTTTTTTCTGCTGCAAGCAGCTGCGTGTATCCATAATAGGATAGGCCAAACATGCCCACTTTTCCCGTAGAATACGAGAGTGAAGCCGCCCATTCCACTGTGTCGTATCCATCATCTGCTTCCTGGCTGAATGGCCGGAATTCTCCTTCTGACTGAAATCGTCCTCTCACATCCTGTATGATGACAACGAACCCATTTTCAACAAGACGATGGGTGTCCAAATAACGATGGGAATAGAGCGGTAAGTCCTTACTGTACGGAAGCCTGGTCAATAACACCGGAAAATGCCCAGTCAAATTAGGTCTGTATACATCCGCATAAAGTACGGTACCGTCCCTCATCGTGCATGGCACATTTTTTTCGACAACTATTTCAACTTTTTTCATCATAACCGCTCCTCTTAGCTATACCATTGTTTTGAGTTACTTTTGACTTTGAATTAATGATCCCCATTCTGTGTTCCTTTCGTAAAAACAAAGAGACCAAGTGCTTTTCTTTCCAAGCCTTGGCCTCTTCCTTTTTTATAAACGATTGGCTTAACACTTGGATGCATCATTATATTCCGATGACCATTCAAGTATATTGAATGATCCTTTATCAATTCACATCAGACCTTGGATAAAATGATTGACTCGATGATATCCGTTACCCGGTCCCCCACTTCGGAAGTGGATGCCGTGCCATTCATATCGGGTGTGAGTACCCGGGCTTCCAGCAACAGTTGCTCAATCGCATCAAGAACAACCTTACCATGTGATTCATAGCCAAAAAAGTCGAGCATTTGGCTTGCTGACCAAATGGAGGCAAGCGGATTTCCGATACCCCTGCCTGCAATGTCAGGAGCTGAGCCGTGAATTGGTTCGAACATCGATGGAAATTCCCTTTCAGGATTAATGTTGGCACCGGCAGCAAGGCCGATTCCTCCAGCAAGCGCTGCTCCTAAGTCTGTTAAAATATCACCGAACAGGTTCGAAGTGACAACGACCTCAAAGCGCTTCGGGTCTTTGATCATCAGCATTGCCGCTGCGTCGACAAGATATGAAGCCGTTTCGACTTCGGGATATTCCCTGCTGACCTCTTCGAATACTTGATCCCAGAAAACCATCGAATAATTCAGGGCGTTGGCTTTAGAAATGCTCGTGAGCGATCTGCCTTCTTTTTTCGCGGTTTCAAAAGCATATCGGATGATCCTTTCCGTCCCTTTACGGGAAAACACACCGTTTTGCAGAACAACTTCATGTTCCTGCCCTTTAAACAGCCAATCTCCTGCGCCAGAATATTCACCTTCACTGTTTTCGCGGATGAACAGCATATCAATATCTTCACGTTTCACATCAACAAGAGGCAAGTGAGCCCCTTTTAATAATGTCACGGGCCGGATATTGACATACTGATCAAAACTTTTACGGATTTTCAATAATAGCTCCCATAGTGAAATATGGTCTGGAACGCCCGGAAACCCGACCGCTCCCAAATAAATCGCGTCAAACGCTTTCAGCTTTTCGATCCCATCATCATCCATCATTCTACCATTTTCGGCATAGAATTCGCAGCCCCATGGGAAGTATGTGAAATCCAATTGAAAACCTGAATCCAGTTCAGCCACTTTTTTTAATACTTTTATGCCTTCATTAATCACTTCAGGGCCAATGCCATCTCCTGCGATGACCGCAATTTTGAATTGTTTCATAAATGATCTCCTCGATTTTCAGTCTTGGTTCCAAACGACCAATTTCATTTCGGTCATTTCTTCCACAGCGTATTTAATGCCTTCACGACCAGTCCCGCTTTCTTTGACTCCGCCGTATGGCATTTGATCGACACGATAGGTCGGCACATCATTGATGATCACACCGCCTACATGCAATTCCCTTGATGCGTACAATGCGTTTTTCACATTGTTTGTGTATATCCCGGCCTGCAAGCCAAAGCGGGAATCATTCACTTGATCAATCGCTTCCTTCACTGAACCCACTTTATTTACAATGACAACCGGAGCAAATGCTTCCTGGCATGAAACTTTTAGCGTATGATCCGCATCTGTAATGATTGTCGGCTCAAGAATGTCACCTTGCAATTTCCCCCCTGCTGCGATCTTTGCCTTACTGCCTTTAGTTTCCTCAATCCAGCCCAATACACGTGCTGCTTCCCCTTTGGAGATTAAGGCGGAAATATAAGTATCCGGATCCAATGGATTGCCAATTCTAAGTTTTTTGGCCGCAGCAGTGAATTTTTCGACAAACTCTTCATACACTTCTTCATGTACATATACACGTTGCAATGAAATACAGACTTGCCCCTGATTGGAGAAGGCACCCATGATGCAACGATCGATAATGTTATCGATATCTATATCTTTATCAATGATTAAAGCCGAGTTCGAGCCAAGTTCAAGTGTGGTCTTTTTCAAACCCGCTTTGTTGCGGATTCCGATTCCGACGCTTGGGCTGCCTGTGAATGTGATCATGCTTACCCGATCGTTTTCTACAATCGTTTCTCCGACCGTGCTGCCCGGACCTGTCACTACATTTAATACGCCAGCCGGCAGACCCGCTTTTTCAAAAATTTCTGCTATGAAAAGTGCGGACAGCGGAGTTTGCGAAGCAGGCTTCAAAACAATGGTGTTCCCTGCAGCTATTGCCGGTCCGACTTTATGCGCCACTAAATTCATCGGGAAGTTAAATGGGGTGATGGCACCAATGACCCCGATCGGCTCTCTTAACGTGTAACCAATTCGGCCAACACCGCCTATGGCTGCATCAAAAGGAATTGTTTCACCGTGAATCCTTTTAGCCTCTTCAGCCGAGAACTTATACGTTTCGATGGTCCTTCCAACTTCCGCTTTTGCGAACATGATCGGTTTGGCTGATTCACGGGAAATGATTTCTGCCGCTTCTTCCGCATTCTCCATTAATAACGCAGCAGCCTTCTCCAATATATCCGCCCTTTGATAAGCTGGCATTTTTGCCATGACTTCGCGCGCATTGTAGGCGGCTGCAATCGCCTTTTCGGTCAGCTCTTTATCCGCCATGGCAATTTGGGCGATTTCTTCCCCGGAAAAAGGGGAATATAGCGGGGCATAGTTTTCCGTTTCAACTTTTTCGCCATTGATCATCAGACATTGTTTCACCGATTTAAATTGATTCGCTAATTTACTCATTTAGGGCCTCCAATACCATTTCATGAAATTGAACAATTGCTTTTTCCGAAGAAGAATATCTACCTTTGTTAAAGGCACGGGAGCGGAAACCGATTTGTTCCAGCTCTACAAGTTCCACATCTTCTTGTCGGACTTGTTCGGCAAACGTAACAAGATCTTTCTCTTCCTGAGTCAAATTCTCATCGCGGAAATAATATGTGTAAACAGCCAAAGTCGTTTCGTGATCAATCGGAACCATTTGAATGGTTGCCATATTTCCGGGACCTGGATAGATGGTCAACATCAAGTTAGGCCACAGCCAGAAAAAGGATCCACCTTGCATTTCCGCCTGATTTAAATCGACCGTTCCGTAATTTTTATCCGGTTTAACGATCGAACCTTGCAGTGAATAGTTATCGCAAGTAATGATTTGGTAATCATCCATATCGAGCGCTGCAACAAAGCTTGGATGTGCTACATGGCAATGGTCACATTCTAAATAGTTATCTATGAACGCTTTCCAGTTTGCCTTGATCACCCTCGTTTTTTGGCTTGTTCTTTTTAACTCACTTAAAAACGGGTATTTACTTAAACGGTCAAAGAAATCGCCGTAGGATTCGCTAAGCGGTTTTGCATTATCATCCAAGTTTACAAAAATTAGAGATTCCAAGATTTCCATGCGAACGGAGCGTAAACAGGCATCTTGTACACAGGCTTCATCTTCTCCTTTAAAATTCGGCGCTTTGTTCAATTTCCCATCCAATTTGAATGTCCAACCATGATAACTGCATTGTAAAATTTTCTTCTTTCCTGATTCACTTTTTTCAAGCTTAGTGGCACGATGCGGACAAACGTTATAAAAAGCGCGAATCACCTCATCCTGGCCGCGGTTCACTATGATCGGCTCGTTGGCTACTTCTGTCGTAAAGAATGATCCCACTTTTTCCAATTGGCTGACATGACCCACAAGCTGCCAAGATTTAGAGAATACTAGATCGATTTCCTTTTCGAGAACTTTCGGATCCGTGTATTTGTCATATGTCAATGTTCTTTCAAATGTACGATTTGTTACATTTTCCACCTTGTTATAAGCCATCATTCATTTCCCCCTAAATGATTACTAGCATCCCTGCCATACTAGCTATTAAAATTTGATATTTTTTAATTGATCCGACCTTCCGCTTCAACCGGCTGACACTGGTATATTGGCGAAAGGTTCCGTCGCCAACTTAATCGAATCTGTCGGACAACCATCAAAAGCATCTTCCAAGTCTTCCTCCAGATCTTCGGATACTTCAGTTATTCCTGTGTTAGCATCCAGGATTGAAAAGGCGATTCCTTCATCGTTATAATCAAAAATTTCCGGTGCAGTCGCTCCACATGCCCCGCAAGCGATACATGTCTCCTGGTCAACTATTGTGTATGTAGCCATGTGGTTTCCCCCTTTTACATAATTAAACGGACGCTGTGCTTTTCTCTTTACCTCCCATTGTGCTCGTGCTGTGCAGCGGCTGCACTTTCGCACTTGGGTCGATATGAACTTTTGCATTGCTCACTGCTGTTGGAGCTTCACCGAACCCGCTAGCAATCAGCTTCACCTTACCTTCGTATGTGCAAATATCTCCTGCTGCGTATATGCCTTTGATATTCGTTTCCATTCTAGAATTGACAACGATGGAATTGTTTTCGATTTCAAGACCCCAATCCTTTATTGGCCCTATTGATGATACGAATCCATAATTGACAAGAACGTCATCGACCTCCAATTCGAACAGTTTTCCACTCTTTGCATCCGTCACAATCACTTTTTCTATATTTTCTTCCCCGATCAATCCGGCTGGGAGATAAGGAGTCAAGACCTCCACCTTGGATTGTTTCAAACGCTCTACACTGTGTTCATGGGCACGAAATTTATCCCTGCGGTGAATGAGTGTCACTTTTTCGGCTATTGGTTCAAGCATTAGCGACCAGTCGACCGCCGAATCACCGCCACCGAACACAACCACTTTCTTATCGGCGAATTGACTCATATTCTGGACGAAATAATGAAGGTTGGCATTCTCAAATCTTTCTTCACCTTCAATTTTTAGTTTCCGAGGCTGGAATGCCCCGTTTCCAGCAGTTATGATTATCGCTTTCGTGTAATGTGTTTCTTCGGATGTCGTAATGGCAAACATCCCATCCGAAGTACGAACAATGGTCTCTACAGATTGATTAAGACAAATATCCGTTTTGAATTGACCCATTTGTTCCAGTAATCGATCGATGAGCTCTTGGGCCTGGATTTTCGGGAAACCCGCAATATCATAAATGTATTTTTCAGGGTACAAAGCAGATAGCTGCCCTCCCAATTGTGGGAGACTTTCAATGATTTTCACTGAAGCTTGGCGCATCCCCGCATAAAAAGCGGTGAACAAACCAACCGGTCCTCCCCCGATAATAGTGATGTCAGAGACTTCATACTTTTCTTCCAAATTCATTCCCCCCTAGATGTCTTCCTTGAAATAAGATAATTCCGCTTACTAGAATTCTGCTATGCTTAGATGTCGATTCATGCATAGCCAATCGTCAATTTCACCAATTGATAATTTTATATAATGCAATCTGCGTGCCAACCTCGGGAAACACCCTTAATAAACAAAATATTTAGAATTCAATTTGAAAACGTTATCATTTCGAGTTATAATTAACTCGATATTTATGAAACATTATTCAGAAATCACTCATTCCCTTTTGAAAAGAGAGGATCACCCTATGAAAAGTACGGATTCAACTGAAAGTGTGGAGATGACGCTCCAAACTCTATTAAAAATTCTTGATCATTCCTCAGATGAGATTTTCGTCCTTGACGGCGAAAAGCGGATTCTTTACGTCAACAAGGCATGTGAGCGCCATTATGGGTTGAAACCTACTGATGTCATTGGCAAATATAATGAAGACTTATTTGAAAAAGGGTACTGGACGCCCTCCATCGTGCCTGAAGTATTTAAAAGGAAAAAGCCTTGCTACATTAAACAACAAACGTATATTGGGGCTGAATTGATGACATCAGCGATTCCAATTTTAAATGATGCGGGGGAAATTGAACTGGTCGTCACTACATCCACAGAAACACAAACGTATAAAATGTTAAAAGCAAATGAAGCAAGTAGTGAGTCAAAATCGACTCATGACGAAGATGAAACGGGGAGATTCATTACTAATAGCGGTAAAATCAACCGCATCCTCACTTTTTGTGAAAAGGTGGCGCCGACCGATTCCACGATTTTGATCCAGGGGGAATCTGGAACGGGAAAAGGGGTGCTTGCCCATTTCATCCACCGGATCAGTAAGCGGAAAAGCAAACCTTTCCTGACGATCAACTGTGCAGCCATTCCGGAAGAACTGCTCGAATCCGAACTATTCGGCTATTCAAAAGGTGCTTTTACCGGTGCGAACAAAACTGGAAAACGCGGATTGATTGAATCCGCAGACGGTGGCACTGTCTTTCTTGATGAAATTGGGGAAATACCGCTCGCTCTGCAGGCAAAGCTTCTCCAAGTAATCCAGGACAAGCAATTCATTCCCGTCGGCGGCAGTGAAATGAAAAAAGTCGACATCCGCATCGTCGCAGCAACAAACCAGAACTTAATAGAAATGGTCAATGATAAAAGATTCCGGGAAGATTTATTTTACCGTTTGAATGTGATTGATATTCAATTGCCTCCATTGCGAGAACGTAAAGAAGATATCATTCCCCTTACGTACAATTTTTTAAATAAGTTCAATGAAAGATATCATGAAAATAAAGTCATTTCGGAAGAATGCTTGAACCTATTAATTCATTATTCATGGCCTGGCAATGTACGCCAGCTCGAAAACTTGATTGAAAGGTTGGTCTTAATAAGTGACTCCGTTATTTTAATGTCCGACTTGCCTGAAATGATAACCGAGAACGTTGAACAGGTCACACAGATTGATCTCCCCACTTCTCTCGATAAAGCACTTGATGAAACGAAACGGATATTGATCAGGAAATCTTACCAAACATATAAATCATCAAGGAAAGTCGCGAAGGACCTCTCTATCAGCCAAACGAAAGCCTCAGCATTGATCCGGGAGTACTGTGGGGACTTAATGAATAAATAGGCACAATGAAAATGCCAATGTCTCTGTCTATCCTTAAACAAGTCCATTTGCCCCCAACCGAAACATGCTGGTCATTCGTTGCTAGTGATCGATGGTGAATGGTAAACACTTATATTCCAATTCATACGGGCTTCCATTTTAAATCAATCTAAATTCAGGTACGAACAGTAAATAAGAGACTTCCCCTTTGCGGGCAAGTCTCTTATTTTTAAGAAGATCCAACTATTTTTTCGCCTCTCGGCTTTGTACTATTTGAATCTGGTTCCCTTGTGATGCCAATTTGATTGAATTTATCATTAATGGATAGATTGTATGTCAATGATCCTGTGCCGGTTTCATCAGGCTTGAAAGTTCCTGCATTTGTCCGTTTTCCATCTTTCAGCAACCACACTTGATACACCTCGGACTTTTGAAGGCTCGGCAAATTCTGAATCTGAACGATTAACCTTCTTTCTTCACCTTGCTGCAAAATGTATGCAGCACCGTCCGTATTCATGTTTACAGCGGTCTTATCGGCAGGCTGCAAAGATAGCGATGTTTTAACCTCCATTGGCAGATCGATAGCTGCAAGTTCTTTTTTCAGTTGAATATTGGAATATAACAGTACGAACGCCAAAACCAGGGTGGCCAGCAAGAGACCTGAAGTGACTGGTGTAAACTGCTTAAAGAAAAAACTACTCCAATTCTTTTCCCTTCTCACCGGAACTTCATCATCAGTCTCAAAGACAAAATTCATAACCTCTGATTTCAGGGAAGAAGAAGGTTCTATTTCTTCGAAATCCCATTTCAATGAATTCCAGGCTTCCGTCATTTGTTCATACTCCCTAGTGCATTCAGAGCATTGCATTAAGTGTTCCGTGAATGCTTTTTTTTCTTTTTCTCCCAGTTCACCCGATAAAAATGAAAGCAGGTTAGTGCACTCTTTATCCATTTACAAACCACCTACTTCCAAATACTTTTTCAACAATTTAAGCGACTGGTGAAGTCTGCTCTTGATGGTACCAATCGGTTCATTTTCAATTTTGGCAATTTCCGTTAACGAGTACCCTTTCCAATACAGTAAATCAATCAGCCTTTTTTGCGGCTTGCTTAACTTACTTTTTGCATTGGCAATTTCACTGTGTAATAGCCCATTTTCTATATCATTATTAGGATCTTCTATGTCAATTGGATGGCTCATGTCCATGTGTTTGTTATTCCGGATATGAACGCTGTCTTTACGGACATAATCCACACACACATTTCGTGTAACGGTCAAAAGCCAGCTTACAAAGTGCCCTTTTTCGGGATTGTAACTGCTTTTTGTGGTCCAGAGCTTTAAAAAGACCAACTGCACAATCTCTTTTGTTTTTTCAGCATTTCCATTTGTGAACTTAAAAATAAATCCATAGATTAATTTAATATGCCGGTCATAAAGTTCTTCCAGAGCAGGACGATGCTTTTTCATTACTAATGCCATCAATTCCTTATCAAGTTTTTCTTTCAATCGCACCTGCAACTCCTCACAAGTAAATTTGGAAAAAACGTGTAACAGGAACGACCATCAGTGATCGTCCCCTTTTTCTTATTTTGGAAAAACCGTCTTGTTATTTACAATATACCAAACATTTTTCACACCTTCGCCATTGACATCTCCCGCTGCTTTATCATTCACAAAATAGTAGAGTGGAAATCCTTTGTACGTTACCTGCTCTTCCCCTGTATCTTCCCTTTTAATGGTTCCAAAGTCTTTTTCCTCAAATCCTTTAGGGGCGGCAAAATCCCTTTCCATGAACGGTGGCCATTTTTTCAGACAATCACCCATGCAATTGCTTTTTCCTGATTTATCATTCTTGAAAAAGTAAAGTGTCATTCCCTTGGAATCAGCCAGGTATTCGCCTGTTGTTTCACTTTCCAATAATTTTAGGCTTACTGCTTTTTCATCGGCAGTACCACTAACCACTTGATCATTTTGGGGTGAATCATCTGCTTCATTTCCACATGCCGCCAAAACTAGGACCATCATAAAAACTGAAAATACCATCCACTTTTTCATATACTCTCACTCCTCATAAATTTTACTTCCATCCCCATTTTTGAAATACTTGATGGGATTCTTCCGTTTTAAGATAATCAATGAATTGTTTTGCTTTTTTCTTGTTTTCACTCTTACTTGTTATGCTTACCGGGGTCCCTCTATAGAGCTTGTCTTCTTCAGGAAGTTGAACCAGGTCCGTCACATCCGCCAGACGGTAATGCCAGGATTCATATGTAATCCAGGCGTCCAATTTAGAATTTGCCTTCCATAGATCGATAGCTTCTGCACTGGACTTCACTGAAATGTCAATATTCCTGCTAATTCCAGGGATCAATCCTTTTCCTCCAGCCAAATCTTCCCATAGCCCCAGTTGCCCGGCTCCATTAACATCCACAATCTTTACGCCCTCCTTCGTTAAATCCTCCAATGACTGTATATTCTTTGGGTTTCCTTTTCTAACCAGAATTCCAGCTGACCGTACATACAATTCTGTACGTGTTTTTTCATCAAGGATCTCCGGATGATCATGCATGAATTCAGTCAGCATATACTCGGACCCTCCGTAAATGATATCCGCATCTCGTTTGGCTTGATCAATCCATTTTTCTTCAGGTCCCGCTGTAACTTCAACTTTTATCCCCGTTTCTTTCGTGAATTGTTCCGCCACTTCCTTGATAGGCCCAAGAGGGCCACCTGGACCGTATACTTTTACGACATCGTTGACAGCTTGCCCCCGTTTCGTACCTATTTCCGGTGAAAATCCTAACAGTACTGCCATTAATGAAATCCACCCGACAAAAATGACCTTTTTCAAGTCTTTCTTCTCTCCCTTCTAAAAAGCCTTTGTACTATAGATAACGGGACAAACTTCCAAACGGTTTGAAAAAAATTGTTAATTATTTTTATAAAACTTCTTCCCAAATATTTGACCCTATTTTTAGGTCTATAACGAATATCATCCTACTGCCAAATAATTTGGTAAAATGATCCTCAGCTATTCTACTTTTTCACTCATAACAAAAAAACCCATTCGAAAAAGTATCTATTTTCGAATGGGGCATGGCATTAATAAAAATTGTTTTATTTTCGGTTCTTTAGATTCAGGGCGACTAGGGTAGGACAAACATACTCTTTCAATTCTCTCAAACCAAGTGGCAGAAAGGGTTAGCTTGATTTGCTTCCCTTTCTCTGTTTATTTCTTTTTCTAACCATAGCAATCACCAACAATAACAGAGGTATAATCGTTTGCATCAAAATTCCATGAAAAGGGAAGGCGACGATATCATATCGACTGACAGCCATAGAGCTAGGATACGACCAAAAGCTGAATTCTACAATCAAAATCCCTATCGGCCATACAACAGGACGATAGTCGGAGAGATTCAGCCACTGCGCGGTACCTAAAGCAGCCGCATAATAAAACACAGAAATTTTGACAAACGCTCCTACTATCCATACGGCCATGATGGCGGACTCCAAATGTTCAAAAAAGTCGGCCAAACTGATGTACCGAGATACATTCATCATGGGATAATTCTTCGTGGCTGTTGTTGACCCGAGTACAAAAAGAACCAGAAGATTCACCACAATTAACGTCATCATCACGGCAAAAACAGACATCATCCCGGATTTCATCCCTTTTTTCATATCGGTTAAAAAAGGGAGGAGAAAAATCATCAGAAAAAACTCGCTAAACCATCCACCCGGTATAATTGAACCCTTGATTGGAGGCATAATTCCATTCCCCAATATCGGGAATATATTCTTAAATTCAAGATCTGGGCCCAGTAGGACGATTAAAAGGAGGAGTGGAAAGATAAAAACAGGAACCAACAATTGGGCAGCTCTCCCCATCGCCTCTATCCCTCCACGGACGATAAAGGCACAGAGGAGTACCATCGATGCCATGATCACGCTAATCGGGGTTTTGACCAGAAAAGAGTCAACAATAAATTCTCCGTAACTTCTTAGGATTTGCCCTGTGATCGGGATATAAAAAAACAAGAATAAAAAACCGAGAATTTTCCCCGGAATCCGACCAATGATTTGTTCACTGAATTGGATAACCGTTTGTTTCGGATAAAGTTTGTGCAGTTTATAAGTGATATACACCGTCGCATACCCGATGAGAGACGCCAAAATGGGGGACAGCCATAAATCAGTTTTGGCATATTTCGCTGTGATGCTTGGAACACCGAGAACAGCCGTTGCCACAATCGTCGGATACATCATGAATGCCATCTGTAAAGATGAAATTTTACCTTTCTCCATCATCTTCCTCCTTTCCGTGATAGTATGTAAATTTGAAATCATGCAGCTAACAGATAGATTTACTTTTCATAAACTCTTCAATCGGCTTAAAAAAGAGTTTCAATCCATTCAGCTGGTTTCGGTTCCTTTATGATTTCTTTTCCTTACAACAGCAATCACCAACAATAACAGAGGAATAATCGTTTGCATCAAAATTCCTTGAAAAGGGAAGACGTTGATATCATTACGACTGACATCCACAGAGCTAGGCAACGACCACAAACTGAATATGAAAATCAAAATCCCTATCGGCAATACAACAGGACGATAGTCGGAGAGATTCAGCCACTGCGCTGTACCTAAAGCACATGCATAATAAAAAACGGAAATTTTCACAAACGCCCCCACTATCCATACCGCCATGGCGGCGGATTCTACATGTTCAAAAAAGTCGGCCACACTGATGTATCGAGATGCATTCATCAAGGGGTAAAGCTTTGTGGATGTTGTTGACCCAAGTACAAAAAGAACCGTAAGATTCACCACAATTAACGTCATCATCACGGCAAACACAGACATCATACCGGATTTCATCCCTTTTTTCATATCTACCAAAAAAGGAAGAAGAAAAATCATCAGGAAAAACTCGCTGAACCAGCCACCTGGTACAATCGCACCCTTGATTGGAGGCATTATACCATTCGCCAATACCGGGAATATATTCTTGAATTCAAGATCAGGAATCAGCAAAATGATAAAGATTAAGATTGGAAAAATGAAAACAGGTACAAACAATTCAGCAGCTCGCCCCAACACTTCTATTCCCCCACGTACGATGAACGCACACAGAAGCACCATCGATGCCATGATCACACTAATCGGGGTACGTACCAGAAAAGAGCCGACAACAAATTCTCCGTAGCCTCTAAGGATTAGCCCCGTGTTCTGGATATAAAAAAACAAGAGTAAAAAACCGAAAATTTTCCCCGGAATCCGACCAATGATTTTTTCAGTGAATTGGATCACCGTTTGTTTTGGATAAAGTTGGTGCAGTTTATAAGCGATATACACCGTCAGATACCCTATGAGCGCAGCAAAAATGGGGGACAGCCATAAATCAGTTTTGGCATATTTCGCTGTGATGCTGGGAACCCCGATAATAGCCGTTGCCACAATCGTCGGATACATCATGAATACCATCTGTAATGATGAAATTTTCCCTTTCTCCATCTGCTTCCTCCTTTCTTTAATAGTATGAATGTAATCCCGCAACACCCACTAATAGAGTCACTTTTCCATAAACTCTCCAAATGGCCTGAAAAGAATTTCCACCCATTGAGTGGGTCCTGACATCTGTGGGAGATTGAACATGGACAGAACCAAGCCAGTGAGGAGCAGTGTAAGAAATGCCACTTTATCTTTTTTGGGATTTTTTTTCATTTTAGGCCATTCAAACAAAATGATTAAAGCTACGATCACGGTTGTACACAAAAAAGCCCCCCATCTCACTTGTCCTTCACCTCATTTTCAGACAAACCTGCCGGTTTGTTTATATAGCCCTGTCTTCGAATATGGGCCGCAACATCGATTTCCACTTCCATTTCCGCGAATATCTCATCCCAGTGGTTAGCTACCTTATTAAACTGTTTAGGATATTTCCTATAGAAATCTTTACCCAACCCTAAAATGTCCGCTTTCTTATCCTGAGTATGCAGAAAAGCCATCTCGATGCGTTTTTCTATATCTTTTTGATATGCTCGTTCTGCAGCTTTTAGAGATTTTGGACTTGAAAGGTCTAAATTCGTTTCATTTTGTATAACAGCTCCTTCTGTTTTTACCTTCACCAAAAATTTCCATTTATCATTGATAATTTGCGGAATGATCTTGACTTGGGCTGTCACTGGATTTAAAGAAATCTCCCCTTTCACACCTTTGGGTTGAAAGGTCACGGTATACGATTCCATTTCATCTCTTAACCACAATATCCCTCTTGTTTCTTTTTCCGTCATCGTCCCGGTCATCTTATCTTTTTTAAAAACGGCTGTTCCAACAATGTAAGGAATTCCCTGTAATTTCGTTTGCCCTTTCCCCGGCGGCAATATTTTAACGAATGGAAGTGCAGCCGCTTGAGGCTTACCCGTTAACATTTCATCTAAATCCTGTATTGTGACCAGCATCCCAATATGTAAATCAGATAGTTCTCTAAGCACTTCCCCTGAATAGTTTTCCAGGGGTGGCAAAGATTCAAGGATAGGCTTTGCTTCCCCTTTGCTGACATACACATTTGCTTTCTCTCTTGGCTGCGGATGGCGCAGCAAAAAATCCATCTGCTCTTGAATTCCTTCCTTCGCTAACTTTTCACCGAATACAAATACTTTACAATGTCCCCAAAATATTTTTCGCGGAAGCTTGCTTTGAAGCTTAGACAATGCATCTGAAATATTGGAGCCTTTTGCAGATCTCACCATTGTCGTAACCCCACTCCCCCCTTGACTGCTCCCTCCTTGACCGCCTCCACTGCTAATTGAACTTGGAATAAAGACTTGGACGGATAGTTCGATTTGATTATTACCCTTCTTATCGATGGCGGCTGCTGTGACAATCGCCAAGTCAGTGATTTCTATTCGATCCCAACAACCGCTTAGAAAAGGGATCGTTCCACAAATAACGAGCAAAAGAAGGACGTTTTTCATGAAATGACGCCTCTTTCCTTTCTCCAATATCCTTTTTCGCCTCCAGCTATTATTCACTCCGTTTCACTCCCCCTTTTTGGATTTGGACTCTGTTCCGGGGCTTGACGGTATACATTAGAATCCCCTGTGAGACGCGGGCGTGTATCCATCATCCACCAAGGGGCTCTCCACAGCACATCTTTTAGCTCTTTACCTTTTAACGGCGCCAGTGGCGCTAAGTATGGAACGCCAAAGGAACGCAAGCTGCATAAGTGAATGACTATGGCGATTATCCCCATCATGATGCCAAGCAGTCCTAAGGTACCGGCAAGCAGCATCATTGGGAAACGCAGCATCCGGAAAGTAATTCCGGCAATATAACGGGGCATCATAAAAGAAGCGATTCCCGTAATCGCAACCACAATGACCATTGGCGCTGAAACCAACCCCGCTTGTACGGAAGCTTGACCAATCACTAGCGCTCCAACAATGCTGACAGCGGAACCTACTTGCTTCGGCAATCGGACCCCAGCCTCTCTCAGTGCTTCAAAGGTTATCTCCATCATCAATGCCTCAACTAAGGCTGGGAAAGGGACCGCTTCCCGGGATGCTGCTACGCTTAGCAGGAGTGCGGTTGGAACCGCCTCATGATGGAACGTTAAAATAGCAACATAAAGTGAAGGAAGCAAAAGAGATAATCCCATAAAAAAATATCGTAACCAACGGATAAAAGTGCCTGCCATAAAACGTTGAGCATAATCCTCTTGTGATTGAATCAAAGAAAAGAAGGATATTGGTGCAATTAAAGTAAAAGGGGTTCCTTCTACAAGAATGACAGCTCGTCCCTCCAGCAAGCTGGCACAGGCTACATCCGGCCGTTCTGTCGACATAATCTGAGGGAAAGGTGAAAACGGATTGTCCTCGATCATTTCCTCAATGTACTCGCTTTCTAAAATTCCGTCTATTTTAATTCGTTCCAACCGAGTTGTAATCTCTTCAATCAATGTTTTATCCGCAAGGCCATCAATATAAGCAATTGAAACATTTGTCCTGGTAAGAGTTCCAATCTTCATCGATTGTATTTTAAGGGCAGGACTTTTGATAATACGTCGCAATTGGGACGTATTTACTTCTAGAGATTCAATAAATCCCTCTCGTGACCCCCTAACTCCCCCCTCTGCCACAGGTTCTTCAATCGCCCGCTTTTCCCATTTGGACAATCCCAGAGAAAATCCATCGCTTCCCCCTTCATATAGAAGGATCGGGTTTCCAGAGGAAATCGATTCAATGCAATCCGCCAACATATTCACTTTTACCACTTTAGGAACGGGCATTTTATGTTCAATAAACTCATTTAATGGTTGTGGTTCTTTTGATGACTCTTGCATGAGTGGAGATAGCACATATTGCTCTATCGCCTCGATGTCTGAGAGTCCCGCAATGTAAATGAGCATCGCCCGAGTCTTTCCGAAAAGTAAGAACGAGCGGAACATGACATCCGTGCAATTATCATAAACAGAACGAAGTGTTTCTACATTTTGACTGAAATTCACATCAAGTGAATCTGCAGGCTTGGAATCCAGGTAATCATTTTGTACCAGGGATTTTTTTTCTTTCTTTTTTCTTAACAATTTGCCAACATTACGAATCAAGCTGGATACCCCCATTTTTTTGCAGGTCGCTCTAACTCCATTTTTCTATGTTTCTTCATTAAGGGTATTTTATACAGAAAATCCTGATTCCAGCATGAACTTATATTTAGCAGAATTGAAAAGCTACGTTATAAGTTGATATTGAATAAATCGTAAACCTGTTTGTAATTAATAACTAAGGGGTATAACAAAAACCGAGGCTACAGATTAGTCGAATATATCGTCTCTGTTTAAGTATGGATTTTGACCAAGATATGCAAGGCCATAAAGTAGGGGATACTTTTTAAAGGATGGATATTCGCTTTAAAATACCTCTGCTTTTTTATCTTTTTCATAGAAGTTTCATGGGCAATCAGACTAAAACATTAGAAAATAAGGGAGATTCTATGTCATTCTTAATCACATTGCTCGGATTATTGGTTTCCACAATAATCGCTACAATATTAAATGCCAAATGGACTCGTATTCCACTACCGATATATCAGATATCCATGGGAGCAGTGCTTTCATTATTGCCATTTCAATTATCGTTGGATTTTCATTCAGAATTATTCATGATCTGTGTCATAGCTCCGCTGCTCTTTACAGAAGGAAAAAATACGTCCCGTAAAGAAATGCTTGAATTACGAAAGCCTATTCTGTTATTGGCCTTTGGGTTAGTATTCGTGACCGTTTTTGCAGGAGGTTTTTTCATCCACTGGTTAATACCCGATTTGCCGATGGCTGTCGCTTTTGCTTTAGCAGCCACGATTACCCCTACGGATGCCGTAGCGGTACAATCGATTACAAAAGGATTGAAGTTGCCCGGAAATATGATGCCCATCCTTGAAGGTGAATCACTTTTCAATGATGCTGCTGGAATCGTTGCTTTTAAAGTTGCCTTGGCAGCTGCTTTAACTGGAGTATTCTCTATAAAAGATGCTTCGCTTAATTTTATATTTGTAGCTTTAGGCGGTATTTTTATAGGTATCCTATTGGGCTATTTAATCGTTAAATTACGATTATTTTTACGGGTTCATGGACTTGAAGAAATCTCCATGTCCATTGTTATTGAACTGATTACGCCTTTTGCCATATATATGGTAGCTGAAGAATTCCATGTATCCGGCATCCTGGCAGTAGTTGCTGCAGGTGTAATACATGGCATCGAGCGGGATCGCCTGCAGAGCTCCACTACTAAATTGC
Source organism: Bacillus sp. B4EP4a (assembly GCF_006680105.1). Taxonomy (NCBI): domain Bacteria; kingdom Bacillati; phylum Bacillota; class Bacilli; order Caryophanales; family Bacillaceae; genus Bacillus; species Bacillus sp. B4EP4a. The sequence continues at coordinate 36,581 of NZ_VHIK01000027.1, read as the reverse complement.
AAATTGTATCAACTAATACATGGTCTGTATTAGGTTATGTTTTGAATGGACTTGTATTTGCCTTGTTAGGATTCATGTTGCCGAGTATTTATCAGGAAATTGAGTCCGGCTTAAATAGGGGTAATCTTTTTGGGATAAGTGTTTTGATTGTTCTTTTATTATTGGTGATCCGTTTTATTTGGGTATACATTCTGCATGATACTTTTACGAAAAACAGAGTGAATCCATTAGAACAATTCATCATGTCAAGGGTTCATCCAGAAGATAGCAATGACACCGATGAGGAGAATGTTTCAAGATCACGATTTGCATTTTTGACATCCGTTAGCGGCATTCATGGAACCATTACATTAGCTACAGCTTTATCCATACCATATTTCATGCCGGATGACACTTTATTCCCAATGCGTAATACAGTCTTGTTTATCGCAGCTTGCGTTATATTGTTAAGCGTCATATTGGCTACAGTTCTCTTGCCATTACTGGTAAAGACATCGATTGAATTTAAAGATGAACGCCTAACCAATGAAGAGGCTTATAAAATTGTTTTAAATAAAACGATCAATCAGCTGAGCAAAGAAGCAACCATCGATAATCAGAAAGCTGTCAATCAAGTGATGGAAGATTTAAATGAACAACTGATAGATTTGGAGAGGGGAATAACGAATAGACCGGATAATCGGACCATACGAGATTTAGTGGAGCTAGGTGCCAACAAGGAATTGGAGGTCGTTTCCGGATTAGTCGAAAAAGGGACTATATCGGAAACAGCCTTTGAACTTTATAAAGTGTATATTTCAAGAACCTTAAATTATATGCAAAAATCGTCGTTGAAAAGGGCTTTGATCAATTTGCAGGCGATTCTTTTCAAGAAAAAGATCAATGTCAAATGGGATAAGAAATGGGAAGCGAAATTAGAGGACTCCATCGTTAAAAATGCTGACCTGATCCGGGAGTTCCGTAAAGCACAAAAAGAAGCTTCAAAGGAAGCTATTTCATTGATCAAACAACAAACTACACCTAAAAACCGTCATGAAGTCATGCTTGTCATTCAAAGATATAATCGTTATTTGAATCCATTCGGAACATTAAGTGAAAAAGAAGCAAATCGCTTTAAAGAGATGGTGAGTCATTTTCAGTTGAATGCGATGCAAATCGAACGTGATATCATTCAGCAAATGGTTGAAGATGAGCAAATATCCATGCAAACGGCAACTGAGCTTAGGCAAAACTTAATCTATGATGAAATGTTAATGATACAAAATTGATAAATTATAAAGAGACACCGATACAACAGGGAGCGGTGTCTCTTTATTTAAATCCAAAGGGGGTCAAACAAATGGAGTAATACCACAGGAAAAATGAAATGAAAAGACCTGCTATAGATCAAGCAGGGATAAGGGATTTCAGTTTAAGTTGGTACGGTATCTTCATGGCACCTGATCCCATTATCCTTTTTGGTGTTCTTGTTCGGTCAAATGGTAAGTTAATAGTTTTGCAGCTTAACTGTTGTTTCAATTGAACATACAGCAGTTGATGCAAGGATCATGAAGCCGGCGAGTTATATGAAAATGCCTTTATTTTCTTGCGGTTCAGCTTTACACCGCTCTAACTGATCAATCCACGCTCAATTCCTTCTTTTATCAAGTCCATCATTCAATATTTTCATTTGGAAGCGGAAGTAGAGATAGAATACGGTCCAAATGATCATATAGAATGGTATGAAAATCCCAATTCCTATAGCTAAACCTTTTAAGCTGAATGGAATCCAACCAACAAAGAAGGATAATAGGAAGTAAAGAATGCTGACAGTTAGGAAGTGCAGAATGGTTTGAGTTAACAAATTCCATTTTTCATTTTCAAAGAAGAGTGTTGCCGTGCTGAAAAACCAGCCACATAATAGGCATCCTATCGCATTTTTCACGAATATTCCACTGTCTAATGATGTGACCTCCCCAAAGCCAATGACCCCAAAACACGTCAACACCATCACGAGTGCACCAAAGCAAATCCCAACAAAGCTTCGGAATAATAGTGTTTTCATCATAATCCCTTCCTTTTCCATTGAAATGCTTTCTTGATCCCTTGAACATAGTGCCGAGAAACATATTCTTTTTCCCCTGATCGGAAATACACACATAAGGTCCCGTTGAAAGATGCCTCGAATCTGCTTAACTCATCCAAATTGGCAATCACCGACTTGGACAATCGAACGAACTGATTACCAGGAAGATCCCTTTCAAGCTCATATAATCTTTCTTTCATTTCGAAAGTACCCTGTTTCGTCCGCACCATTATGGAATCCTGCTCTGTGAACAAACAGATTATTTCTTCCGCCCGGAAAACATGCTGCATTTCTCCTTTCCTGCCGACAAAATACGGTCTTTTCCTCTCCCTCAAGCGCTCCATCAGTTCCTGGACTTCCTCATTCCATTCATGATTGCGGATAAGCACCTCTATCGCTTGGACCTCCTCATCTATCTCTACGTTTATTTTCATCTCTGCGACCTCCCTTTGCTTATAATGTAAGTATATTGATATTTTTGACAATTCGCTTGTGATTTCCAGCTACATGCCACTTTGTAGCGATATCATGCTTGAAATTGATATTCAGATACACGAAATAACCGCCCAAATAATTGGACGGTCCTTTGATATAAATCTAATTCCGATTTTAAATACGTTTACATTGATTAAGATCACTCTTTGCTTGTAAAAGTACTTGGCATCACCACAGCGATTACCTCTCCACGGGCGCAAAGTTTATCGATGGCAAATACCTCTGTTTCGATTCTCCATTTCTTAGGATGAATTTCATGAACCGTCCCAACGGCTATTAATGGCACATCATTTGGGGTTGGCTTTACGAACTCCACTTTCAGTGAAGCTGTCACGAACCTTGGAGGCTCCACTCCATCCCCAACTTCATGACCATTTTTACGATGCAATGCAATAGCAGCGGAACCTGTTCCATGACAATCAATTAAAGATGCAATCAAGCCGCCATAAACAAATCCTGGAATTGCGATATGCTCTGGTCGTGGTGTATAAATTGTCCTTGTTTGCTCGCCTTGCCAACTCGTTCGAAAATGATGACCATCTTTGTTTAAGCGACCACATCCATAACACCATGCAAATTCATCTGGATAATCATCTTGAATCGCTTTTAGCACATTTTCCTCCATCATCTCTCCCCCTTTTTCAGAATATTATAACATCACTAAAGGATAATCGGTCTATTTGGGTAATTGTTGAAAGATTAGTTTTTTTTGTAATTCCGTGATTCTTTAGTAAGCTTACGTCCAAGTTTTAATTGGAATGGTAAACTGACGCAGCTTTATACATACTGTGGAAATCGACAACATACATAAAAAGTTTGCAAGAAGCCCTGCTCCTTTACTCGATATAAATGACAAAGGCCCCTGTAAGCGTGCAGCATTCAGGAGCTTTCCTTTGACTAATATATAGTTAAGAAGTGTCTGCCATTGCATTGACTAATTGCATTATTAGAAGTTAAGCCTTTTTCTTAAATCCCAATACTTGAATGTCATTTTACCCATTTTCGACTTCGAAAGTGAATCATATTTACGTCCAAGTGCTAGGTTTTGTTTTTCTAACTTAGTAATTTGTTTAAGTTGAACTGTGTTCAGTTTTTTTAATTGCTTTACTTCTTTAACTAATTCTTTATTTTTCACTTTAATTTCAGTGTTTTTATTATCGACAATTGCCCGTTCTTTCATTGAAATTTCCACATCTTTTGGTTTTAATTTAGGATTGCTGTAGGTTTCAAATCCTATCGTTTTTAAATATGGCATGTTATTTTGAAAATTTTGTTCAAAGTTTCCATAACTTTTATGGATGTGGAAAAATGTATAACATCCAGCTTTTTCCGCTGAAATGATTTGACCATATCCAGACAGTTTAAATAGTTTTTCAACTCGTATTATTTCTTCAGGTATGTTTTTGACAATATAGGTGAAAACTTCGTCAACATTAAACTCTGCAGGCAATTTTTTCACTTTTTTTGATGGTGTATGCTGATTCAGTTCATCAAAGTCATCTTCATCAATATAAAACATATCCGTACTTTTATTTACATAATCTGTAATACGTTTGCTCCATAATAGTCCTTGCAGTTTTTTTATTGCTTCCGAAAATAAAAACTGTCTGCTAACTTGATACATTCGTTGTGCCGCAAACTCATATATATCCTTATTACATAGCGCTAATTTGACAGCGTCACGGAAATCCTTCTCTGTAACAGCATATAACGGGTAATCTTCGCCAAAAAGCTTTATATGCATTTCGGTTGGATTCATTATTACAGCCTTCCTTAAGATCCCATACTCCAATAGCTTTGTAGACAGTTCCAGACTGCTGTCCATTTCCACACTTCTCCAGGTTATCCCAATATCACCGTTCACGATTAATTGTTGAGCATTCTCCCTTGTCAATGCCCCGTACCATGTAAGCCCATCTGTATTTTTAAGGAGGTATGCCGCTTCTTCCTTAAACTGAGAATCATCTTTAACCCATTTGAATTTATCCCCCGCTACATCAAGTGATAGATTCGGAATTTCGCGTTTTAATTCTTTAAAAGCAGTAATGATGGGAATGGTCTTCCAATCCGGGTCGAATTTCCCTGTATATACAAGTTTGTTTTTTAACCGGTTCTGCCCTTCTGCTGATTCAACGTTCGGTATCATCGGGGTAAGTAGGGAAACTTTGTTTTTTTCTTTATTCAAATTAAGAATCTCAATGACAAATTCGCACATCTCTTCTGTTTGACATAAGAAATACGCACACTGATCATATATATTTTTGATGCTCTCAAATTTTTCTTCATTAACATCCTGACCTATGTGAGTCAGGCCTGTAGCATAAACTAATGTATTCTTTATGATATGATTATGCTTTGCTATTTTTTCAACAGTCTCAATGCTTCTTACAAATAGCCAATCATATCCCTTTTGACTCCAATAATGAGAAATGAGCATTTCAGCTATATCAAAATCAATGACACCTTTTTTTACCCATTCATCATCGTTGGCTTCAAAAAAAGGATCAACAAAAGGATTGAGGATGGTTATATTATCAAATTTCTCAAGAGGCTGAATTAAGATATCACGTTTGACCGGGCTAGCTAAAAGTAAGTCAACTTCGATGTTGGAATCTAACGCAATGGTCGATGCTAAGGAAGATAAAAATACTGCAGATCCATCCATTGAATTCATGTCAATAAAGCCAAATAGAAGCACCTTCATTTTTCTGTTTTCAACTAGTTCATGTGAATTCAAAGTTTTCACTCCAATGACTGAAATCTGATATGAATTTTTATTTTTTTATTTGTTCTTTAATAGATGATTTAAGCGCAAGATATTTTAACGTGAATTTCCCTGCATATGTAACGTTGAATTTGTGCTCTAATAACTTAAGTCTTCGTATTTCTTTGTTAAGCTTAATATTTTCTTTTTGGGCCATCTTACTTTTTTCTAATTCTTCCCGTAGCATATTATTTTCTTTTGTAATATTCTCAATTTTTTTTTGCTTTTCAGCGCCACTTTCCTCTATGAGCTCCAATGTCATGGACATCATGTCTTTCATTTGTAATTCAAGTTCCTCATACATAGTTTTCCAATATTCGTTTCGTTCGTCCATATTGAAAAAACTCCCCTCATTTAACCTTGGATAATCTCCAATTCTCTTTTAATAACAACATCTACCGCGCATTTTTCACGAATCGACTGAGAAGCTTGTTTTGACACTCTTAAAAATACGTCCGAGTTGTAATATAAGCGCTCTATTGCATCGGCAATTTCGATAGGGGACTCAGGCTTTGTTAGAAGGCCAGAAACGTCGTGTTTTACGAATTCCGGGATTGCCGTAATATCTGTTGAAATCGGCACTAGCCCACTCGACATTGCCTCACACATAGAAACCCCTTGAGAATCCAAACGGGTCGGGCAAAGGAAAATTCCATACTCCTTATGTAATGCAGCGATTTGCTCCTGAGATAGGAAACCTTTATGAATCGTCACATTCTCAAAATCCCGGATTGGCTCAACGGTTTGATCGAACAATTTCCCATCACCATAAAATGCAAATTCCAACTTATCGAAGTATGGTCTCTTTGATAGTTCCAGCACTGCTTTCACCGATAAATCATTGGCATATTTTCGTGAAGCGTATGGCCTAATTGAAAGGACTTTTGTCCGCTTTTCAACAGGCTTTTCGATAAAGGTAAACAGATTGTCATCTATTACATTAGGAATGATTACTGAATTTTTCGATTCTGCTCTTGCGTCACATTCCGCAATATGTTCTTTGAACCATTTGGAAATATGAACAAATGTTGTATCCAATTCATTCGTTTGATAAAACCAATTCATAAAAGAAAGCTGTTCTACATAATAGTCGTCCGACATTTCAAGTATCTTCCTCAAGCTTTCAGGGCTTTCAAGAAAATTAAACCATCTTCTATGCCATGCTTCCGTTTCAAATCCATGTATCCAGGTGATAATCGGTAAATCTGTGTTCGTTTCTTTTATCGCTTGTACCATTTTGGGATTAACAAAATGAATGAGAGCTTTTTTATGTACTTTATGATTTAAGAAAATGCGCAGATGCTGTTCAGTTCCTCGATAAACAGGCACATCTTCATACGTATACTTTTCTGCTTTTTTATAGGCAGGATGCAAAACAAAGACATCAACCTTCAAACCCTCATCCAGATAAGCCTTGACTCTTCGGTGGATAAACCCATTCCGATATAACTGATCTTCATGTGGATAAGCATTCGTAATGATTACATATCTATCTTTTTCACTAAATGTAAGCTCATATAGATTTATAGATTCCTCCATTTTTGTTCACTCCTACTATTCAGTCATCTTCAATCAGCCTGCTACTTATCTGTAAATGAAGGATTTTTAGAAGACCCTTTTCCAATCACTTTTAAAACCGTCAATCGATTATAACAAACATGTATTACTGAATATTGACATCAATATGAGAATTCTGTAAATAAAAGTAAAGTTTTCATGAACTTTTATATGTTTTTGTTAAGTTTCAGTAAGAACATAACCGGGAGGATCAGCATTCCTATAATCGCCCTCTTATATATAAACTATTGTATTTTAAGTCTGTTAATTGGACTTGGGAGTGTAGAGCATAAAACCAAAAGCTTAGACTTGATTATTTTTTATATCCTTAATGGAATTTATTGGTTTAGACACCAGTCAGTAAACTTTTTCTACCTTCAAGAATTATTCAAGCATGTTTTTGCAAGAATAGAATAGAATCGAAAAAAGACCAATTTGCTGAAGAGAGTGATATAGATGGAACCAATTACCTTTAAAGCATGCGCAATCACTAATGAAATTGATTTGAACAAGATCGCCATTCATTGCGGCATCCCTAAAAAATTCACCTGGGAAGAGCCTTTAATCCTTAAAGGAGATATTCTAAGTTCCATCCTTAATAAAAATGTGGACGAATCACAACAGGTGCTGGTTTTTTCCTTTGGCAGCATTGTCTTCATTAATTACTCACACGCGGATGAGATTAAGGAATTTTCATCCTTTATCCATTCTTTCGAGCCGGTCATTGATCTCGTTAATGTAGATAGATATACAGACGATTACAGCCTTCACTTCAGTGAAACTGAAAACATCAATTTGACAGACGAATATGTAGTTGTGCCTAAATATGAATTTTTCTACCCTGAATTAATTTCCACTATTCTCGCAAAATCGGTGGCACTTGAAAAAACCGAGGAACAACTCGGAAAAATTCACGACAAGCTCGAAGCCATGATAGACCGACTGGAAAAAGGCAAGCTGAGAATCGGCAACAAGGAACTAGCAAGGACGACGGCAAAAATCGTACGTCACGAGTACAATACCTTAGCGTATATCATGATTCTGGATAAACCTGATATTACATGGACAAGCAGTAGCGCCGGCGAATTTTATGACAGAATGCTTGATTTTTTTGAATTGAATGATCGGTATAAAATCTTGAAAAGTAAAACTGAAATTTTATATAACATTATGGATGGGTTTTCTAACATCAGCCATTCGATCAGGGGACTATTCGTTGAATGGATCATTGTGATTCTCATTGTCTTTGAGATTGTTCTCACGATTTTAGAAATTGTAGGATGGATACCGTGAATTCTGAACATATCGTATCGATATTAAAATTATAGGGAAAAATCTCAAATAAGCATCATTAAGATGTTTCAGACTGTAGACAAATTCGAAAAACGGGTTTGCTTACAGTTTTTTTCTTTGAAAAACGTTCCAATTGATTTCAGAAATCCGCTCCCTTTCCGCCGACTGTCTGCCAAGCGTCTGCGGTGTCTCGGCTAGCCAGTTATTCGGCAGGAGTGTCGCAACTTTCTTCAATCTAATATGAGTTTCTTCCCATATAAAAGAGTAAAAAATTTTGGCAATCCTTCCATCGCTAAAGCCGTGAAAGGGATTATGGATAACACCATCCCGAACCCAATTTTGTCGACAAACTGAAGGGTCATTAAGATGCCTATTTTGAGTTTAACCACTCTTTCATTTTTAAGATACTGTGTATGGAAGTTTAATTAAATTCCATACACACCGGGGACTAGGTACTATGGGAGATTCCCATTTCCTTTATGCCTCTAATATGATTGATCCCCCTATCTTTTACCTTTCATGGGAGAACGTTTTGACTTCTATCATACTCCCCCGAGGTTGCAAACACGTTCCACTGCCCTCAATATATTCCGGAAGTTATCTAAAGCTCCCTTAATCCAGAGCAAAATGGAAAATAAATTCCTCCCCTTCTTCCCCATTAAATCTGTATCCTTTGTCAACGAATCCAGCTTTTTTATATAAATTTATCGCTGGAACATTCGAATGATGGACCGTTAGAATAATCTCATTTTTATCTGGATGACTTAGTTTGATCATCTCAGGCAACACTTTTAAAGTCTTAAAAGCCAGCCCCTTTTTTTGATGGCGCAAATCCAAGGAGAATGATTTAAGAAGAACCGCATTCTCATTACTTGTATATTGATTTCCCGCTTTATCCGTATATAAGGCAAAACAACCAATCAAATCCTGATCTAAATAAATGACCATGGGGAGATTATATTTATCCTTCCTGAAGTCTTCGATAACTTTCAAAGGTAAAGAAGTATAGATTGCTTGTTCTATAGGTAAACAATAGTTGCTCAGCGCCTCATAGTCATTTTCCATAAAAGGTCTAATAGTTAATCCAGTCACCAAACTTACACCCCATTTTTCACATTTTGATAAATCCATATTAACAGATACTAAAGTTTTACAATCCACTACATACAATAATCCCCAATAAAGTTTTCACAAAAAAAGGAATGGCTTGTTTGCCATTCCTTCAGACTGTAGAAAAGCGAGTTGTTTAAATTTTTTTTTAAAACGTTCCTATTGGTTTCATCCATAAAAAAAGTAACCATGAAGGATAAACCAAGACTTATTTTCTTCTTCTGTTTTGCAAATCATGACGTTAAATCATTCAGACGCTGATAATTCACTTTCCGTTACCCATTTATGGTTCTTTACTTTTTCTCCCCCCGTAGTCGGTGTGAAATCGACCATATAAACAGTCGTTTTTTCAGCAGATTCAACTTCAGCGACTGTCCCGTTCATCCCTTCCATATGAGAAGCGTTTACTGTGATCTTCGCTCCGGGTTCATACGTCTTCTCACCTGCATCTTTGATTTCTTCGTGTATGATCCATTTATGATTTTCCACCTTTTCTCCGCCAGTTGCAGGCGTATACGAAATTGCATAAGCAGTCGTATCAAATGCACCCACTATTGTTGCTTCCGCCCCCTTCATGCTTTCCATATGACCTGATTCGATAATCGCTTGACTTCCAACTTCATAGGTTGGATTTTCTGCAGCTTTTAATCCTTCTGGAACATCACCCGAGCTAGAATGGTTCATGTCCATTTCACTATGTTCCATTTCTTCTTTATCTTCTTTGTTTTTATCATCGCTGTTGGAACATGCGCCAAGGACTAAAAACAGCGCTGCTAATAATGATAGGATGGTAGGCAATTTTGTTCTTTTTTTCATATTGAATAAAACCTCCTTTATGATCGCATCCATCTTACCAATTAAATATGCAGAAAATATGGAGTGACTTGTAGCAAAAGAAATTTTTATGCAATAGTCCTTTTTAACCTGATAGCGTTAATATTAAAGGTCTGAAAAAAGAAGAACCTTTCTCCGCAGATAGAAAAAGTCACCTTTCTTTGGTTGAACAGAATTCTATTTAGCCACCACAATCGCTACTTTTATTGCTATTCGACTTTTCTTGCAGAAACTTTTTGAATTGCTCTTTTGTAACATCCGATTTCATTGCCAATGTGACTAATTCCAGCCATTCGGCAGGAATGTTTCCATCAAAATCCTTCATATCATCATCTCTTTCTTTTTATTTTCAGTCTATTTTTCCAATTTTGTGTAAAACTATATTCGGAATATCATTATAAATTATCTCAATCATCCATAGCTGCATTTTAGTGTAAATTTAATAAGTCTTTACATTTACATATAAGGCCCCAATGTTTGTTTGTAATCAGGGAATTCCCCATTCTTCTAAATTAGTAACCTTAATTATTTAATAATAAAAGTGAACAGCTGCATTCGAGCGTGGTTTAACAGAGGTAAAAAGAGATGGTTTATTGATAGAGGTTATTTGAGGTGAACAATCCTGCCGGATATTGCCTGGAAATCAAGCAAGAAGGACTTGGTCAAAAGTCCTTCTTATGTCTAGTCTCCCAAAGAGTCTCCCAAAGTTGATTGTTCGATTTTTTGTATGATATGTGAAAGGTTCATCGAGGCATGTTTTTTATAATCCCTGCCTATGGATTTGAATAACCCTTTCGCTATACCTATTAACATGGTTTTGGTATGTCCATCCGAAATAATGGACTTATTAGGGAAACTTGATTCAGCTTGCGCACCGCCAATCTTATTAGCTGTTTCCTTAATAAAATCAATGATTTTAATTTCCTGGATTTTTCCTTCGATATCGGTTTTATAGATAATTTGTTTTCTCCAAAGCTTTAGCTCAATCCTCTGTTTAGTATAATCGAAGAGGTCTTCCGTAATATGAACATTGCTCATTTGAATGGAGTCTTTAATCGGATACAATTTCGGGTTAGGATTGATTTTCTTAATTAATGATTGGTCAATCGTGACCTTTTCCCGCTTTATGCGCGTAATTTTCGTTTCACATAGAATCAGCCTTAACTGTCCGGCAATTATATTGTTGAACTCTTCTAAACCAAAGAGTTCAACGAGCATTACGCTATATTCCAAAATGGTGATCGCTTCATCGAATTTTCGTTTAGCAGCTGCATTCGATCTAGTAAAAACCAATCGATTCTTCCTCTCCATATCCTTCTCACCCCACTGAATTAGAATCTATTGAATAAATAGTAAAAACTTCCGTAATGGATGTTTTAGACTGTAGACAAATTCGAAAAAAGAGAGTTTACCTACAGTTCTTTAGAAATTCGCTGCCTGTCCGCCAGCCTCCTCGCCGGTATTCATAAAAAGACTGTCGGGAATGGACAGTCTTTCGGTATGGACGCCTTTGATATTCAGTCCTTTTTTCCACTATCTATCGAAGTGCTGTTTCATTAACTCCTTAAATCGTGTTCCATCTATTTCTTCTTTCGTCACTTTCCCATCTTCCCACTGTGTAAAGGATGTATCAGTTAAAGTGATGTTCCCGCTGTTTGTCAAACGGGTGATTAATGGATGCTTATTAAATGGCGATTGGGGATTTTCCCTGATGATCGTTTGGACCTCATTAAGTTCCGCTACATTTCCTACCGGTTTTGAAGAATCGAAAGCATACCCTTTTCTCCAATCGCGATCTTTATGTTTCAGTTTTAATTCAAGGATATGATCTCCATGGGCGGTACTTTCTTTTTTTATCCTGAACTCACCATTTTGGGAAACGACCGTTTCTCCGTTCAACGGAACTGGTTTTAAAGGCAGATTCCCGCCAAAACCCGTATCGATCAAATAGGTTCGGCCCTCATGGTTCAATAGAATGGTGACATGGGTCCTTCCTATGGTCATCCACCCCTGATTATAGATGACACCCCGAACCAAGAATACATCAAAGTCATTTTCCTTCAGGAAAAAATAAAGGGCTGCATTCAATTCATAGCATAATCCACCCTCATTCCTCACGAGGACTTTGTTCATGATATTCGTTTTATTGATATCACTCAGATGGGATGCCATGATCGATAAGTTTTCAAAAGGAATGGTTTTCGCTGTCTTATCCAGAATTTCCTCTAATTTCTCAAATGTCAGTTTCACATCTTCCTGGAGCCCTATTCTTTTCCTGAATAATGAATTCAGTTCATTCATTAAGATTCCCCCTTTAGACAGATACCGACGAAGAGCATCTTGACTTTGTATATATTCATTATACTTTGTCCATATTTCATTCTTCAATCAATCTTCCATTAGCTCCACCTTTTCCTTTTTCCTTTTCCCTTTCCACCACTTCCCCAGAAACTTCATTCGCCCTATTCCGGGGTGGCTTAGAAAAATCTTTAAATAGTAATTTTTCTACACCTACTGCTTTCATTTGTCCCACTTCTTACTATTTAAAATGGTGTCTTGAAGATGGAAACTATGCTACTCCAAAACATATCCACACGCAAATAATCAGACTTTGTAAACATAAAAAAACCGATGTCCCTTTAGGGGCCATCGAGCCTTTTTTGAAAAGTTTCCATTACCTTTTATTAAGCGATTGACTTCTATCCAGGTCATGATGCAATTGTGCTGCCGGAACCTTAGGGTTAGGAATCTGCCCTTTTGGTCCAGTATCGGACTTGTCTCGGATAGTTTATTTCATGCCCTAAGCTGGTTCGCAACGGTAGGGTCTCTGTTCATGTTCGCTGACCTTCGCCGCCGAAAGGGATTATGGCTGAAAAGGTGGATAGGAGGAGTTTTGCTCGGGGCAGGTTCTTTTCAGTTATATGATGGGACCATCTAGCACAAGCTAATGCGTCTCCATCAAATTCGTTACAATGTCGATATTCTCCAATACGACTTGATTTGGAACATTGCAGCCGCAATCATGATACTGATCGGCATTACCTTCCTCATTCAAACAAGGCGCAGCTTACTTAAAGTGAAAGAAGACGGTCGCAATGCACAGTAATGGACATATTCATGATATTGGAACTGGTTTTGAACCGATTTTTTTGATTCTTTTCTCGCTTGCTATAGTTATTTATCTAGCAGCTGTCGTAATTTCGAACCGCCGCTATAAAAAATGGCCCTTATACCGTACGTTCTTTTGGATTCTTGGTACAATCTGTGCAGCCTCTGCAATTATAGGCCCCATAGCCAATCGCGCGCATATGGACTTCACGGCGCACATGGTTGGTCATTTACTGCTTGGTATGATTGCACCAACCCTCCTCGGGCTTGCTACACCTATTACTCTTGCACTGCGAACACTTGATGTACAATCAGCAAGACGCCTTTCAAATTTGTTGAAAAGTTGGCCGCTGCGCATTTTAAGTAATCCAATCACTGCTTCCGCGCTTAATATTGGGGGACTCTGGATACTTTATACGACTGAGTTATATGAGTTGATGCATCAAAATGCCCTTCTACATGCATTGGTGCATTTTCACGTGTTCATAGCGGGCTATCTATTCACTGCGTCCATGATTTATATGGACCCTGCGCCCCACAGGTTCAGCTTCATGTTTCGAGCTATCGTATTTACAATTTCACTGGCCGGCCATGATGTCCTTTCTAAATATATTTTTGCCCATCCTCCAAGCGGAGTCACCAAGGAACAAGCGGAAAATGGAGGAATGTTAATGTACTATGCCGGTGATGCCATTGACGTTGCACTTATTTGCATCCTTTGCTATCAATGGTTCAAAGCCACCCGGCCTAAGGGTTCACTTGCCTGTTAGAAGGTGGGTACCATGATTACTTTGGTAAACTCCTATGTTTCTGTTTAATCGTCCAACATTTAGCTCATACTAATTTTTGATGAAAAAAATTTAGGATGGAGCTGAATGGAAAATGGAATTTGAAGCTAACAATTCTACTGAAAATGCTCTTCGTGATTATAAAGCTGGAATCGGTGTCTTTACGCATAAAATGCCAGAACTTGCTGAGAAATTCAATTCGTTTACGGAAGAGTGTTTTAAAGAAGGTCAATTATCCCAGAAAGAAAAACAGCTTATCGCACTAGGAATAAGCTTATATTCACAAGATGAATACTGTATTATCTATCATACAAAAGGATGTCTTGATCAAGGCTGTTCCGAACAAGAAATTCTTGAAGCCATTGGCGTGACCGCGGCATTTGGCGGAGGAGCCACCATGAGTCAGGCTGTTACCCTCGTCCAGGAATGCATTCAGGAAATAAATCAGATGAAACAATGATAAAGAAGGGATAGGAGAGTTAGTCCTATCCCTTCTTTCTGTTCTTAACAAATGCTATTAATGACTCATGTTGTTGTTATTTCCTTGTGCGGGTGCATACGAATTCATCATTTGTTGCATATCCTGCTGTGCAAGCTGTGGAACTTGGTAGTAATGATGTTTGTTTTGATATATCGAAATCTCATATGCCATTTCAATGCAATTCGGAACGGAATCTGCAAATACGCGGCGAACCACCGGATTCGTTATTTCAAGCGCTGCCATCGCTTTCATGGATGCTGCAGACTTGACAGCTCCAAGCATCAAGCCTGAAATGCATTCATCCGTAATTTCCGACACGGATTGCAAAGGTTTCTTTGGCTGTGTTGGTGTCAATCCATATATGAAATCGTTACCTTGGTTCATTTTGTAACTCTGGGTCCGTTTAGAAGGATCCTGGCCCGTTTGGAAGCACTCCAATGAAATATTATATTCATCTTGGATGAACTGATATTGACGATCCAGAATATCCATCAATTCCTGATCCTTTACATGCTGACGCAAAAGAGTGTATGTGTTTAAAGTACCAATCGTTCCAGACAACACTTCATGTACATCGAATAATTCGTGACCACCGTGATTCATTTGTGGTGGGATGGCACCCGTTTGCATGTTCTGATGTACTTGACCTTGTTGATATTGGTTTTGCATTGTATTTCCCTCCTCGTTTTATCAATCATGTGAACAAGTTTAGTATGTTAAACCCCAACTGGATTATTCAAACTAAACTCTTCCAAGAAGACCAATTAAGCGGCAGTCATGTTTTCTGTATAAAAAAAACGTGACATTTTAAACTATAAACACTTTTATTTGAATGGGAGGATTTCTAATGACACATAAATGCTTCTATTGTACTGATGAAACGGAAGAAAAAAAATCCATGTTGTAACGTTTCAAGTTACTGACATGGATCGAAATGAAATGAAATGCTCTGTGATTAATGTTTTATAAAGAATGGCTACAAGGAATAAAAGGCTAAAATCACTCCAACTTTTTCCAAGAATTAACGATGCATACAAGGATTAGTACAGGGTAACTTAACTACGTTAAATAGTGAAATTCTTAAGGAGGATGGTTATGGGAATTTTAAGCGGAAATCCGAAAGAAGAGCCTATGCATTACGGTGAGGTATTTGGAACATGGGCATTTCTAACAACAACAAAAGGCTTGATTGCCTGTCATCAAACTATGCTTAATCATACTGGTGATAAGGACCTGCATAAATTACTGTAGAAGTGATCAATCAAGGGAAACAGGAAAGTGACCAAATTGAATTATTATTAAAAGAAAATAACGTGGGACTGCCTCCATCACCACCTGAAAGGCCTAAAGCAAATTTAGAGGATATTCCCGTTGGGGCATGACTTCAAGATCCTGAAATCTGTGCTTCAGTATCAATCGATATCGGTGCAGGATTAGTTGCTTGCAGCCAAATCATGGGTCAATGCATCCGCGAAGTTATTGCACAGATGTTCGCACAATTCCATACAGCGGCATTGGGTGCAGAGTTCTTACGATTGAATAAGGAAAAGGGATGGCTTGTCCCTCCTCCTCTTCATATTACTAAAACAAGTTTGTAAAAAGCATGAAATATCCCCTTAATCATGTTGACTTTGTGATTGAATGCCCCAACATGATTAAGGGGGTTAATTCGGATAATGAAGGGACAATTAAGGCATCACTACCATTGCAGACTTTCGATTAAGTAGCACTTTGTACATTGTTGACTATAATCATTCTTTACAAATTCATGATTACAATTCTCCCGAAAAATGTTCAGCTCTCTTTTCAGCTGTTCCAATTGAGCTTCCAACTGTTTCATTTCAACTTTTATCTGGATTACCCGATTCATCGAATTCTCCCTCTCGTCGGAATCATTGATAGATTTCCCCGTCCGTTTTCCTGAATTCATTCGCTTTTTCTTTAAGCCCTTCATCGATTACCGACTCAAAACCCAGACCCTTTTCCTTCGCCAGATCACGGATGTCCTGAGAGATTCTCATACTGCAGAATTTCGGGCCGCACATTGAACAGAAATGGGCTGTTTTGGCACCTTCAGCCGGAAGTGTTTCATCATGATATTCTACCGCCCTTTCAGGATCGAGGGAAAGATTAAATTGATCTCTCCAACGAAATTCGAATCTAGCCTTCGAAAGGGCATCATCCCGTTTTCTTGCATGCGGATGACCTTTAGCAAGGTCAGCTGCGTGGGCCGCAATTTTATAAGTTATGACCCCTACCCGAACATCCTCTTTATTCGGAAGTCCCAAATGCTCTTTCGGTGTCACATAACAAAGCATGGCAGTTCCAAACCATCCAATCATGGCAGCACCAATCGCAGAAGTGATATGATCGTATCCAGGAGCTATATCCGTTGTCAATGGTCCCAGTGTATAGAATGGTGCTTCTTGACAGACTTCCAGCTGCTTATCCATATTTTCTTTAATCAAATGCATCGGTACGTGACCGGGTCCCTCCACCATGACTTGAACATCGTGCTTCCAAGCAATCTTCGTCAGTTCCCCAAGTGTTTCCAATTCAGCAAATTGTGCCTCATCGTTTGCATCTGCAATGGATCCCGGACGGAGGCCGTCACCTAATGAGAAAGAGACATCATACGCCTTCATGATTTCACAAATCTCTTCAAAGTGAGTATAGAGAAAACTTTCTTGGTGGTGGGCCAAGCACCATTGTGCCATGATGGATCCCCCTCGGGAAACGATTCCCGTAACTCGCTTTGCTGTCATGGGGATGTATCGCAAAAGCACACCAGCGTGTATGGTGAAGTAATCGACACCTTGCTCAGCCTGCTCGATTAATGTATCCCGGAAAACTTCCCAATTTAAATCCTCCGCGACTCCATTCACTTTTTCCAATGCTTGATATATCGGAACCGTTCCAACTGGCACAGGTGAATTTCTGATAATCCATTCCCGGGTCGTGTGAATGTTCTTTCCGGTGGAAAGATCCATTATATTGTCTGCACCCCATCGTGTAGCCCAAGTCATTTTCTCCACTTCAGCTTCGATCGATGAACTAACAGCAGAATTTCCAATATTCGCATTTATTTTCACATGAAAATTACGTCCGATGATCATTGGCTCACTTTCAGGATGGTTAATATTTGCCGGAATGATAGCCCGTCCGCTAGCTACCTCTTCTCTTACAAACTCAGGGGCTACATTTTCCCTGATCGAAATGAACTCCATTTCTGGAGTAATGATACCTTTACGGGCATAATGGAGCTGGGTTACGTTTTGGCCTTTCACTGCACGTAATGGTTTTCTTTTCAATCCCGGAAAAACTTCGGCATTGGATTGTGACTCAACTTTTTTATACCCGTTATCTTCGGGCTTTATTTCACGGCCATCATACTCTTCAACATCTTCCCGTTCCAGAACCCAGCTTCGTCTAATCGGGGCAAGACCTTTACGAATATCAATGGGAAAATCTGAATCCGTATAATAACCGCTTGTGTCATAAACTCGTAAAGGCGGATTTTCCTCTTCGCCGAATGCCCCTGTAGTCGGACTTAGCTTAATTTCACGCATAGGTACTTTAATATCAGGTCTAGATCCCTCAACATACACTTTTTTACTCCCGGCAAAACTGGACATAATTGAAACGTTCATGTCATTTACAGAATTACTCATCATGATTTCATTTCTCCTTTTTAAGTTCATTTAAAAAGGACAAAATCCAATCCATTTCGCACGAAAAAGCCAGATCTCATATTTAAGACCCGGCTAACGTTAGTATGACTACAGAAATGACCAATTGAAATGTCATTGTTCAGTAGATTCTAACTTCCCCACGCTGGTATGAACCAGATCAGGTCCTGAGGGTTAAGAAGCTTAAGCGCTTCTCTCTCAGCCCAACTTTTATTGGACACCCCTAGTCTGAATAATTTAATTGATTACAGGGTAACTATATATCACCCTTTTCATTCTGTAAATACTTTAAAAGACCTAATATTTCATTTGAAACTCTCCAAAATTTGTTATTTGAAGTAGTACTGCCAATTAATTCCCCAGGCTCTCAAGGATTGGGTAAAGCTCCTCTAAATGCTTGATTTCATAGGTTGGAATCACTTCATTCCGTTCCTTATCATGGCGATTTATCCAAACCGACTTTATGCCTACCCGTGATGCTCCAAGGATATCGGTCATTAAATTATCGCCGACCATCAATACTTCATCCTTATCAAGCTCCATGATTTCCAAAGCATGCTCAAAAATGGAGGCATCTGGTTTACCTCGTCCAAAAGCGCCTGAAATCACGATTTGGTCAAAATAAGGAACCAGTTCAGGCGTAATTTCAAGTTTGGTATTTTGCAGTTCAGGAGATCCATTCGTAAGCAATAGCAATTTGTACTTCCCTTTTAATTCATCGAGAACACGGAAGGATTCTTCATAGATAAATGGCTTTTTGCGTCTCTCGGACGGGAAACGTTCTGCCAGTTCAAGCCCAAATTCCGGATCATCGATCCCTAATGCCTTCAAACCTCTCGTCCACGCTTCTTTCCGATAAGCCGGTGCAATCCCGGCCATCTTCCGGAATTCATCATGATCATCCTGAAAATTTCCCCATAATCCCTCAAATGGGTTGATTCCAATCATTTGAGTGAATGCATATGTATCGTAAGAAGAATAAAGCTCACGTGCTTCCTTTCGCACCGCTTCTTCAAACTCGTCGACATTCAGATCATATTTCTCCTTAGCCACTTCGCATGTGGCCACAAAAGCCTCTTTAACACTTTTCTGATCCCATAGTAATGTATCATCTAAATCAAAAAAAACTGCCTTCAGCAAAATGTCCACCCCTCTTTCCCTATTATTGAATTCGTAAAAATTACACTATTACAATAATAAACCACAACCAATAAAAAAAGAATAACTATTCGGAAAATGCCTTCCTCTTTCTTAAAATCAGCAAAAATGACTTAACCGTTCTGGTGGGAAGCCAAATATTTCCCCTTTATCATCTTTCAAATACATAAAGCTTTCCATTACTGGCAATCTTGAACTTTGGACCAGTGAACCCCCGTCGTATCAGCTCTTTCCTCATATATACCATGAGGGCGGCATGACTCACGATCAGAACATCCCTTTCCCCCTTTGCTAAGACCTCATCCAATACTTTATTGATCCTTCGCTCTGCGATCTTAATTTCCGCCCTTGTCTGCTTGTTGATTACCGAGCAGCAGCGAATCCAAATGGCCCAAAGGATGAACGGCAGCTTAACTTTTCCTTTTAGTGGAGGGGAAGGTATTTCCCGCAGCTCCTCCATCCGATGAACCGTACCTGGATAGATATGTTCCGCTGTCTTGACAGCTCTCGACATATCACTGCTATAACATTCCTGCCATTCCTCCACACCAAATAAAGTCGTTCCGTAAATGATATCCGCTGCATCATAGTCCTCAAACCATTGCTTCATATCATCCGCCGTCACAGGTCTCCCAGTGGGAAATTCATGTGCCACCTTAAAATGCCGTACCAAACCAATTTTCATATATTCTCCTTTTTATCTTTTAAAATATAAATTTCGTTTTCTTGTAAAAGTCCTTATCACTATATTACCCTATGTAAAACCATAAAAAAATGTATGTTGAAACTATAAAAAGCCTTACTGATCTCTCCTTGACATTGTGTATGTTTAAAAAAGCTTACGGATTGTGTACTATAATTATTTGATTATGATAGCATCAAAAAAAGAGAAAGCATTTCGCCTTCTCCAGTTTGGTTTATTCTATGAATTGAAGTTCCGTTATCGTACATCTTTTCCTGAATTTATATTTCCCGCTCAAATCACTGAATTGATAATCATTGAGGGATTTCCCCAGTTGTTCCTTTATCTTATCCACAGTAATTGATTCCTCAATTGTCTCTTTCCAATTTTCCTTTCCTATTAACTCTTCGAACGGAATTGTAGTCAGGACTTCATCATATATCTGGATGCTTTGATCGATGCCGAAGCTGCCATAGATACTGCCATTTTCATCAGCAAAGATATGCTCCGATTCCAATTCTTCCACCAATACTTCTAGATATTCCTTTGACTTAACAGGCTTGATGGCAATCTCTGCTTCCGCCGTTACAGGTCCCAATCTCTTATCGACGATCTCTATCGTCAATTTAACGTGAACGGGCGGATACCCAAACCCTTCACAAAGTTCTGCTGCCGAATTATATACCATCTATACATCCTCCTTTTGTCACTATCATTATATAATATAAATACTCCATCTCATTACCAAAAACCCTTATTCAAGTTCACTTGGCATATGCTCCTTCATCAATTGAAGGGTCAGTCGTCACATTTCCGGATTCCCCTGAAACGAAAGCCACCCATTATAGTAAAAAAATCAGTGTAATCCTGATTTCTTCAGTTCAAAGGCATAATTATCATTCATATTTCACAACTCTTTTATACGTTTATCCATAATACGCCATTTACTATTTGTGAACATAGCCAAAAAGTCCAATGCAGCTCCATGAATTGGACTTTTTATAAGCTTCAGATTATGGCTTTAACACCACTTTAATGCATTCATCTTCGTGATCGTTAAAGATTTGATAAGCTTCACTCGCTTTTTCGAGAGGGACTTTATGGGATATGATTTCCGTGGGGTCGAACTTTCCAGCCGTGATTTCATCAAAAAGCTTTGGCATGTAGTGAATGACTGGTGCTTGCCCCATTTTCAGGTTAATGTTCCTTTCAAATAAATTGCCTAATGGGAACATGTTATATTTGGATCCGTATACGCCAGTCAATTGGATCGTACCGAATTTACGTACGGCGTTAAGTGCAATCTCGATCGCGCTTAACGTTCCGCCCTGAAGTTTCAGCTTTTGCTCAATCGCCTCGATCGTTGATTTCTTGCCATCCATACCCACACAATCTATGACCTCATCGGCCCCGCCTGAAGTGATTTCCTAAATGTAGCTGCCCATATCGTTATACTCGTCGAAGTTATACGCCTCAACCTTATTCATCTGTTTTGCCTTATTGAGCCTATAAGGAAGATTGTCGATTGCAATGACCCTTTTTGCGCCTTTCATCCAAGCGAACTTCTGAGCCATCAAGCCAATGGACACATCCAAGTACCGCTACCGTATCATCTTTCTTGACTCCAGCGTTCTCTACACTCCAATATGCGGTTGGCAGCACATCGGACATGAACAATAGTGCCTCATCTTCAAGTTCACATGACTCTATTACAAAAAAAGCCCCGGAAAACCGGGACTCACATAACTACTTATTAATTCCCATTTTCATTGTGATTATCATGCTTGTACTCTCTTAGTACCTCGCTGAATACATCAGGATAATTAGTGAACAGCCCCGTTGCACCCCATTCAAGAGCCTTTTTCATATCCGCTCTATCATTTACTGTATATGGATGGAATTGAAGGTCATGACTGCGAACCATCTTCACATATTGTCCATCAACCTTATTGAAGTTCGGGCCAACGCCAATTGCATATTCCTTAACGGATTCCAATTCTTCATCTGAAATGGTTGCTGGGTTCTTATAAGAATAGAGTTGCACAAGCGGTAACTTTGGATTCATGTCATGAACCTTCATAAGGCTTTCTTTACTGAACGATTGTATTAATACATTCTTGGTACGGCCTTTTGAATCCACCATTTTATATTCTTCCAGAACCTGCAGAAGTTCTTCTTCCATTCCTGGATATACTTCAGGGGACTTTGTTTCGATATAGTAATTGGCCTGCTTTCCGAACTTCTTAAAGACTTCTTCAAGAGTGGGAACCTTTAACCCTTCATATACCTCTTTTGCCAATTGCGGATATTTTTCATTAAACCATGAACCGGCATCCAGTTGCTTGATTTCTGCCAGCGTTAAATCCTTCACCAGACCTGTACCATTCGTCGTACGATCCACCTTTTCATCATGCATTGCTATCAATCTTCCATCCTTGGTCATCTGAAGATCGATTTCTATGTAGTCACCTTTCATTTGTTCTCCCAATTGATAAGCGGGAATGGTATGTTCAGGTGCATAACCAGAAGCTCCCCGATGTGCAATATTCACGATTTTCTTCTCATAAATAGATGAATTGGAATGATTTCCATTTGCAGCTGAGGCCCCCATGGAAGTAGCTTGCAATATAAAGGCCGCACTCATCATACAAAAACCGAATTTCTTTATATTCGTTTTCATTTTCCCTCTCTCCCTCCTATTATTACCATCATTTTAGAAGGGGAATGTGAATCTACAGATAATATAATGTAAAGAAATAATATATTAGTCAAAATGAGTAAAATAACCTATCAAAAAAATTACCCACAGCGCTTTCATTAGTTCGTTGTACCTAACCCAATATGAATGATGGCTTAATTATTTGATTAAGCCTCTTTATCCAAAAAAATTATAAATGAGAAATGTGCTAAACATGGATACTGGTAATCTAATAAGAAAATATAAAAAGTTTCTTGGCATGTACATATTGAAATAGTAGAAAAAAACAGTCACCCAAATACCAACAACTAACCATTTACTCCTTGTTACTTAACTCCTTTCTTCGCTGTTTAATAAGTCTTTAACCGTTTCATTAATACGTCAAGTCTGCTATATCCATAATAAACCATGCTTAAAGCCGATAAATTTCAGATATTAGATCAGATGTTACAATGTTGACATACCAAGGGGGCATGGACAGAATTGTTCCCTAACTCCTTGACCTCCCCTTCCGGTACTATATATAGAGAGACTATCGATGGCAAAATCTATCTTTTTCTGATTTACAAAAAACTAGTATCATATTACTATTAAGCAAACAACAGAATATTAATATTAAGGGGAATTATGTTAAAAAATTATCAATATTATCAAAACAAACACCGATTTATACTGAAAGCATTCATGGCAATGATATCCTTTTTACTATTAGTTGGGATTTCTGTATCACCTATAAGTTGGAAAGATAATCCCTACGAGATGATATTACAGGTCATTTTAATATCGGGGATGATAATTTCTCTGTTATTTTACTTAAAAACAGAAGTCAATTTTTATAAAACCCTATTCATTTTCTTAATTACTGTTTATTTATACGGAAAATTCTTGATATTTCCAGATACCGCAATCATGCTGGCTTTATTTGCTTTAGCACCCTTGATTCCCATTTTTCTCTTTGATAAAATCGGGTTTTATATTGTCGCCACTTTAAATTTCATATTAGGTCCCGCTTCCATCTTGATCATTTCAAAATCGGATCTTCAATATACTTATGAATATGTCGCTTTGGATAGTTTCGGCAACACGCTTAATTTCATCGCTATACAAATCATATTGGTATTCGTATTCATAGGAACCAATAATAGGGTGGAATCCACTAATGCATTTCATAAGGAAATACAGCAGGCCAAACAACTGAACTCAGTCGGACAGCTCGCTGCCACCATTGCACATGAGATACGTAATCCGATTACAGTCGTAAAAGGATTTGCCCAGTTATTAGATCAAGAGAAGGAACTGAATGAAACGGAAAAATTTTATGTACAGACCATGCTTACAGAACTTGAATATACACAAGTGATAATCAATGACTATTTGTCTTTGGCAAAACCTCAAACGGATAATGTACAGGTCATTCCTTTAAATTTCGAAATCCAAAAGATTTCCGATCTATTAACGAGTTTCGCCAATAATCGCAACATAGGCTTTCTCTTGGATTTCCGTGACGACCTGCACATTAACATGAATCCCATCGAGCTTAAGCAGATACTGGTCAATATCATGAAAAATGGAATTGAGTCAATGAACAATCCCGGATTCATCAAAGTGGAAACAGAGCAGGAACGCACTATGGCAAAAATACGAATAACGGATACAGGAATAGGCCTCTCCAAAGAACAGCTTGCAATACTCGGCACCCCATTTTATTCGCTTAAAGACAGGGGAACAGGTATCGGCCTGACCGTTTGTTATTCCATCGTTCAAAAATACAAAGGGAAAATCGTGGTGCAGAGCGAATTGAACAAAGGAACATCGTTCACCATTTATTTGCCCTTACATAGAGAAATCAATTAAAAACACGCTACAAACAAGAAAAGGATGACCACCCAAAACAGGGCGGTCATCCTTTTCAATTAGGCTTTAAAACTATCTTGCCATTTCAATAAATGATTTTCTAAAAAACGGACAAACGAATCGGAGATTTTGCCAGCGAGGGCAAAAATGATGATGCCTACGAATACGACGTCCGTTTGCATGAATGAACGGGCATCCTGGATCATGAAGCCCACCCCTCTATCCGCACCCAACAATTCAGCTACGACCAGGCACATCCAAGCCGCACTTAAGGCTAAACGGATACCAAGCAATATGTTTGGCAAAGCTGCCGGAATCATGAGCTTCGTTATTTGTTCCAGACGGCTAAACTCTAAGATTCGGGCAACATCGTATAGTTTTTTATCCACATTCCGAAGGCCCAAAAAAGTTTGTAAATATAGAGGAAAAAAAGCACCTAAAGCAATAAGCAGCACTTTGGATAGTTCACCAAACCCGAACCACATAATGAATAAAGGGGTAATCGCAAGTAAAGGAACTGTTCGTAACATTTGAATGCTTGGATTAAGATATTCTTCGGATTTTTTTTGCATGCCAACGATGACTCCTAGCAATAAGCCTAAAAAACCACCTAATGCAAAGCCAAGAAGAGCCCGCGTTAAACTGATTTGTAAATGCATGCCCATTTCCCCTGACTGAACGAGATCAATGAAAGTCGTGACGATTAATAAAGGTGATGAGAATAATTGGGCCGGCAGGATGCCAGCCGAACCTAATGATTGCCATGCAATCAACACGACAACGGGAAGGAACGAACCCCGCAATGCTGATTTGGCAAGTTTGGATTGTTTTTTCGTTTTCCTTATGACAAGCGACTTGTTTTGAGCAACGGTCTGTGTAGACATATTTTTCATCCTTCCTTTTTTCAAAAATTAATTAAATGCTCCAATCTTCCCTTTCTTCAGGATGATGATCAAGTTGGGTTAAAATGACGGTCCTGAATTCCTGAAACGCTTTGCTTGTTCGAGTTCTTGGATATGGTAAATCAATTGGAACGATAGCTTTAATCCGTCCAGGCTTTGCCTCCATGACTACCACTTTGCTCGATAAAAAGATGGATTCATCAATATCATGAGTGACAAGCACCATCGTTGTCATATTCTTCTCCCATATTTCTAGCAAAGCCTCTTGAAGATGCGTTCGCGTGAAAGCATCCAATGCACCGAATGGCTCATCCAGCAATAAAACTTCAGGATTACGTAATAAGGCCCTGGCAATGGCAACACGCTGCGACATTCCACCTGATAATTGGCGTGGATACGCCTTTTCAAATCCTTTTAGTTTAACAAGTGAAATTAAATCATCCACCCTTTTTCTAATATCCGGTTTTTTTAATGGAAGGTTACCTGCAATATTTTTCTCCACGTTTAGCCATGGAAATAAGCGGTGCTCCTGAAAAATGAAACCACGGTCTTTAGAAGGGGCACTAACCGGATGATCCCCTGCTATGATCGAGCCGTCAAAGTCTGAATCAAGTCCTGCGACCAGCTTTAATAATGTGCTTTTCCCACAGCCGCTCGGACCAATGATGGTGACGAACTCACCATTTTTGACGCTCAGATTTAAATTATCCAAAACATGGACACTTTCATTATCATTCTTAAATGTTTTGCTTACATGATTAATTTCTAACGTCGCTACCAATATCCTCACCCTTTCTCAAATAAAAAAAATAGAGATCCAGCAATAAGGCACATATTGTCCCTTTGCTGAATCTCTAGTTAACTAGTCGATTCAATATTTCATTTTATATTAACTTATCGATTATTTATAATCAACACCGAATACCAATTTATTTTATCGGATTAATCAATAAATAAATTGACAGATTATTCTAACACCTGTTAAGATGCATTCATACACAAATCCGCTTCACAAAAAACCAATTAAATAAAGGTCATGTGAATCAACTGGACTACCGGAGATTCAATGAAGAGTAACCCCGGCATACTCTTCGTTGAATCTCTTTTTTGTCATTAATCTGACTATCCAGATGTGGTAAGTGTAATAAAAAAGGAGGGAATTCATGAAGGAATATCGTAACAAGTTAACCGCAGTATTACTTGCCATCATTAGCATTGCTGTATTGGCAGGTTGTAATTCCGATGCCGGTAAAGCCTCCGGGAAAAGTGACCCACTTAAAGTTCATATTGCCTTAAATGGCAAGATGGGGCCATTGGTCATTGCAAAGGAAAAGGGATTGTTCGACGAAGAGTTTTCTAAACTGGATGCCCAAATCGAGTGGAGTGAATTCCCGAGTGGTCCCCCGCTTTTGGAATCCCTCGCTTCCAATCGGGTTGACCTATCTTTTTTAGGGGATGGTGCACTAATTGCCGGAATTGATAAGAATCTGCCATTTGAAGTGATTGCACAAACAGGTCGAGGTGAGTCATCTGTCCGGATCCTGGCTCAGCCAGAAGGTGACATAAAGAAGATTGAAGACTTAAAGGGAAAAACGATCGGTGTTGCCTCGGGGACAACGGGTCATGTGTATTTAATCAAGGCATTGAAAGCACATGGTTTAACGACTGATGATATTAAACTCATCAATTTACAACCGGATGATGCTCAATCCGCTTTTGAAACCAAACAATTGGACGCCTGGGCGATATGGAACCCTTATTACCTTAATAATATTGAAAAAGGTAATGCAGTCGCACTTAATGTAAAAGGAAAAATATTAGCTCCTGGTGCAATCATTGCACGTAACGAGTTTGCAAAAGCACACCCTGAAATCGTCGAGGCCTACTTAAAGGTTTATAAAAAAGCTGCCGATTGGCAAATTGAAAATCCAGATGAAGCATCTGAAATTTATTCTAAAGAAACTAAATTGCCTGTGAGCACAGTCAAAAAAATAATAACAGCTGAAGAACCAAATATCTACTTTACCGAAGATGCCATCAAGGCACAACAAGAATCAATCGATACTTTAGCTGGTGTGGGTTATATCAAGAAATCATTTAATTTTAAAAATCAGATCCACAATGAGTACATTGATGAAGCTTTTAAAAAATAAAAAAACATACCTTACAGGAGGAGATTGATTATGACGGAAACTAAAACACAACAATTAAAAGTGGTACCCGTAGCAGGAAGGATTGGAGCGGAAATTCAAGGAGTCCAATTAAGCGGAGACTTGGATTTAGCTATTTTCAGTGAAATCAAACAAGCGTTAAACGATCATAAAGTCGTATTCTTCAAAGGTCAAAACCATTTGGACGATGCCAGCCAAGAAGCATTTGCCAAACTATTGGGTGAGCCTTATGCACATCCTACAGTACCGGTCAAAGACAATACTAACTATATTTTCGAACTTGATTCCGAACGGGGTGCTAAAGCAAACCATTGGCATACTGATGTCACTTTTGTTCCAGAAGTTCCTAAATACTCTGTTTTAAGAGGTGTAACCATCCCTGATGTTGGCGGCGATACAGTCTGGGCAAATACCAATAAAGCATATGAGGACCTGCCGGATGGATTGAAGAAATTAGCGGATGGACTATGGGCAATCCATACAAATGAATATGATTATGCACAATTCAAACCAGCCGAAAACATTGATGATGAGGTTAAAAAGAAATATCGTGATATATTCGAATCGACCATTTATAAAACAAGGCATCCAGTCGTTCACGTGCACGCAGAAACAGGAAAAAAGCATTTGTTATTAGGCGGCTTTGCTGGAAGAGTGGAAGGATATACAACAAGTGAATCTGAAAGATTATTAAGCATCTTCGATTCATACGTCACGCGCTTAGAAAATACCGTGCGTTGGCAATGGAGTGAAGGGGACGTGGTCATTTGGGATAACCTAGCCACGCAGCATTACGCTATTGCCGATTACGGGGACCAGCACCGCGTCGTTCGCAGGGTCACTGTAGGAAAAGACGTTCCCGTAAACAAGGAGAACGAGTCGAGCAGACTAATTATTAAGAAATAAAACTCCTGTATCAAGTGTAAGAATCCATTACTTGACTTCCCCATAAGCGAATGACTGAGTTGAATGGTAAACACTCAAACCTCCTGAGGAACTGGCCTTATTGGAGTAATGTCAAAGGTAAAAAAGAAACTGCCGATATAGATATCGACAGTTTCTTTTCGTTTTCATCCAGCTTATTTTTGACTTACTGATGGCGTTTTTATCAGGATTAATTATCCTGAACGATTATTTCATCAATTATACCGTAATCCTTCGCCTCTATTGCGCTTAAGAAGTAATCACGATCTGTGTCCTTCGCCACCTTTTCGATAGGCTGCCCAGTCCTTTCCGAAATGATTTGATTGATATGATCCTTTAGTTTCAAAATCCTTCGGGCAGAAATTTCAATTTCCGTGGCTTGCCCCCTCGCACCACCAAGCGGTTGATGAAGCATTATTTCACTATTTGGCAAAGCGCACCTTTTCCCTTTCGTACCCGCCAATAAAAGCATGGCACCGAATGATGCAGCCATCCCCGTACATACAGTCCGGATATCAGGCTTAATATATTGCATCGTATCATAAATGGCGAAACCGGCACTGGTCGATCCCCCCGGACTGTTTATGAAGATGGTAATTTCCTTCTCAGGTGCATCTGCTGCCAAGAATAACAATTGGGCAACCACACTATTGGCTAAATGATCGGTGATTTCTTCCCCAATCATGATGATACGGTCTTTTAGAAGTCTGGAATAAATATCATACGAGCGCTCACCCTTGCCTGATTGCTCAATTACATATGGAATTGTGGTCATATCTCTTCTTCCTCCTAACAATGATATTGGCTATGCGGCCATTGAGAGTGTGTTTGAAGGAGTGAAGCTTGATTTGGAAAGAATCGAACGATTCATAAGTTTAGGAATCATCGATTCACTGTTCAGGGATTTGAAAGATGGGATGCTTCTAATGAGGATATCAGGATTCTGGGCTTTTAAAGCCTGTGTCATCAGTGACATGAGCCGCTGTTCCTCATAATCCTGCCAATCTTCCACACAAGACAACTTACGCTCTTCAACGTCATCGGCAAAACGCTTTTTCACACGGTTCAAGATTGCCTTTACAGCCGTTTCCGTGGTGTGTAAATAATCTGAGATTTCTTTTGACCGATAGAGGAATCCTTCCTTTAACAGGAAAACAACGGCTTGTTTCGGGGTAAGTGACTTTATTATATATTCAACCGTTTCAAAGGCATTTCCCCCAACTGATCCCTGTTGTTCGATATCCAACAGTTCGTCTAATGATTCTTTTTTTCTTTTTCGTATCGTATCAATCCAGGAATGGCGGGCTATTGTCTTCAATAAAGCCGTTGTTATCTCGGTTTTCTTTCCATAGCCCTGCATTGCCTTCAATATCGTTTCCTGTGCCAAATCGTCCCCATCCCAATTATTTTGGGTCAGGAATCGGCAAAACCGAAGTAATTCAGGATAGACTTCACGCAAAATCGCACCGTTATCCTTTTCTTCAGAAATATCTTCCCTTAACTTATTTATCATTTTTCTCACTCCTTCAACACCCTCTATCCTATAAACGTTTCAGAAAGAGAAAAAGATATGGGGGTGGAAAATTTTCCTTCATTCTTCATTCTATTCTATTCCATTTTTTCCATTGGATTTCCTTTCATACTAAAAACCTGTTTGGTTAAGATCCTAACAGGCTAGTGTCAATGTTCTATATGCAGCAAATATGGCCTCCCCCGCTGTACCCATTCGTCACCAATCATTTCAGCGAATTCTTATTTTCCAAAACACTTCATATTCCCCGTAAATCCCGCTCCGTTCCATTAAGCCAACCAGCCAAATCTTTGGATGCCCCCCCGCTCACGGTAATGTTCGGCAATATGTCCTTACCTTTTCGCTATACCCTGACGTCCCGGATATCCTTGTTGTCCTGAACTTCAAATTTACGGTTGATCCATAGGAACTCTGCTGCTATTCCAAGTGTTCAATGCATTCAACCGTATATTCGCTAGGTTCCATAACGTTTTCTTCAATACCGAACCAACTGGAGGTGCGACTCTCATTAGCGCTATCTTTACAATAGTTCACCAAAGAACCTGCTGGCTTCTCTTCTTGATCGCTCATCTCTTCAAAATTAACTGATCGCTCGTTATGACGCCCGCTGTCTGTCTTTTCATTCTCCAAATCTGCGAACATGAACATACAGTAAAAAACCGCAACCATAATTGCCATAGTAAACAACCTTGACATTAAAGGCAGTAACTTTTTCAATATAACTAAACCTCTCTTCTTGGTGGTTTCCCCAATCCTGTTAAAGCATAATAAATTCAGAATGAATTAATTCATCTTTTAAATATCCATCAAAACATCAGTTTAGAAAAATATTCCTATAGATTCATTATATCAAGTTCCAGAAGTTTTTAATGCCCTTATTCAACCTTAATACGAATAAACAACTAAAATACTCCGAACCCTTAAAAGTGGACAGTCCCAAAAATATCAGATACACCTCACATTGACTTCCATCCTTTTCAAGTGTTACTCTTAAATTAATAAAAAAGTATACATTCAAAACACTGATTCCATTAGCGTGAAATAAGGGTGATCTCATTTGCCAAAAGAACATTTAATTGACGTTCAACCAATCAGATCATTGGAAAAATTAGATGATATGAAATGGTCACTGAAGAGACATTGCAGCGAGAGAGACTACATATTGTTCTTGTTAGGCATCAATACCGGCTTGCGTGTGTCTGATTTATTATCGCTGAAGATAAAGGACATTAAAGGTAAGATGGAGGTCATCATCAAGGAAGGCAAAACAAAAAAGCCAAGAATAATACAGCTTAATAATGTATGTAATGAATTGGCAGCCTATATAGCCACCATCGATAGTGAATGGCTATTCCCCTCACGCAAGGGCGATAAGCCAATTAGCAAGATACAAGCCTATAGACAGCTTAATAAAGCAGCGGACATGGTGGACATCGAGGGCGTCGGTACCCATACCATGCGGAAAACGTTCGGGTACTGGCACTATAAACGAAGTAAGGACCTTGCTGAGTTACAAATGCTCCTTAATCATTCACATCCTGGAATTACACTAAAGTACATAGGGATTGCTGATGAAGGAACAGAGGACAGCTTAAATGATATTATGGGAGGACGGAAGAAATGTCACTGACTGAATACAATGCAAAATATGAATATATCATTCGAAGCAATATTTCCGATAGGCAAAAGGCATTGAAATTAGCTGATTTAATGACCGATTTGGAAGGCCACCTTAGAAATGACATCGGGGAACATCGGAATAAAGAGGTACATGCATTATATAAAAAAGTATCTCTCCTATCCAACTTGTTATGATCACCTTAAGACCCTTGCCATATGTGCAGAGGTCCTTTTTTTGCCGTGAAAGTGAGTGATTTGTTTCTTTAAGGATATAGACTGAACCTCATTTAATAATGCCACTGTACCAATCTGATAGGCCTTTTCCTGTAAAATCACACCAAACATAACGAAAAAGCTCTTATTCCAGGCTTCATTCTCTCTTTTCTCTGACTCTCCTTAGCCAGACAACATCCGAATAAAAATAACTTGATTAATATCATCGACTCATCGCTAATGGTGTCAATGTTTAAAAATTAAACATACTTAGAGAATACTTTTTCGCCATCATTTCCAAGATTTTTATCCCGGCAACGCTGTTCCCCTTCTCATCCAGCGCTGCACCATAAATTCCAATCCCACATTTTCCGGGGACGGCCCCCATGATTCCCCCTGAAACACCGCTTTTAGCCGGTATGCCAACATTGATGGCAAATTCACCTGATGCGTTATACATGCCGCAGGTAACCATGAATGTCTTGCAAATACGGGCAATGTCCCCGGGGATGATTTGCTTTCCCGTCAACAAATCTTTCCCATTCATGGCCAGCACACAGCCTATCCTCGCCAAATCCTGGCTGTCCATTTCAATGGCACACTGCTTCGAGTACAATTCGATTAAGTCCTCCACATCCTCATTTATTACATTATGCTGCTTTAAAAAATAGCTTAACGACCTATTTAAGTCTGCTGTATTGTATTCTGACCGAGCAACATCTTCATTAAAACCAATAGTGGGATTTTGTGTCATTTCCCGGATAAAATCTAAAATACGCTTGAATCGTTCATTCACACTGTCACCTGCAATCATGTGGGTCACAGTCAATGCTCCTGCATTGATCATCGGGTTTAACGGCTTGGATGGCTTGTTTGTCTCTAACTTGGCAATCGAATTAAAAGGGTCACCAGTAGGTTCTTTACCTACATAGGAAAAGACATATTCCTCCCCTTTTTCCATTAATACAAGAGCAAGTGTCAAAACTTTCGATATGCTTTGCAGGGTCATTTTCCCACTTACATCCCCCGCACAATATCCTGTTCCGTCAGGATAGTAAATAGCAACTGATAAATTCCTAGGATTTGCCTTTTCAAGAGCAGGTATATAGTCTGCCACCGTTCCCATATTTGTATATTCTTTTGCCTGATCGACCAGTTGCTGTAACTCGTCATTGGACCTGCATTGACATCCCATATTGTTCACAATTTGCCGCCCCTTAGAAAATTTGTTATTTGAAGTGTCTTAAATAGTGGTTTTATTATTTATTACCATATTTCATCGATATTATTTAAAAAATACGAAGCGGATAATAAATAGAAGGAAGGTTAAAGGCGCTACTTTCTTCGTTTTATAGAAATTTTCAAATGCTGCTTCATCAATTATTTACTGATTTTAATTCTCCTTTGTAAGGACTTATCATACTTCCCTCCTGTCTTATCTGAAGGCACAGGCTCTGAATTATTTTCGTCGTGTTAAAGACAAAGATATGCGACAACGGTAAAGCAGTAAGACAGCTAAGCTAACGCCTTGTAAAAAATCAGGAGCAACTTCACTGTTCTTTAAAGAAGATTTAATTGAAAAAAGAAGGAATTATACGCCCTCAGACGGAAATATAGACCATACGAATATTATTAAACTTTCATATGTATTTCACAATTGATGGAAAGTAGGAAAAGCCATGGGAAAATCGAAAAGTTTACAAGAAATCTATAACGCCAACCGTCCAGAAAATAATGAACTTTTCCGAGCGATACAACAGCATCTACAAATGAAGCATCCAGACAAACGAATGACAGCTACTAGAACATTGCAAATAATTGTGGCTGATTGTGTTTCATCTGGAGAGCTGCGTAATGTGGAAGCCCGCCTTCTTTACAGTTAATACGGATCTGTTGTTTCATTAGCCCTTTGAAATATTCAAACACATAAAGGATCTCATCAATGAAAGAATTTATAAAAAACCCCAAAAAATTCGGCCTAATCGTGCCACTTGTGACACTGGCTTTTTTTTGCAGCTATTTACTGGATGCTCAACCAGATTCAACTTAAATAAATAAGACAACTCGATTATGAGCTGTCTTTTTTTAAGCAGGTAAAATCGGCCCATTTGTTGAATAAAGTAAATGGAATGAAGTAAATAATATGTATCGCTTCTATCCATCTTGTTATGATCGATTCCGAGACCTAGCAATCGAGCTTGAATCAACATGTCCCATGTAATTTGGTTCGTTTCGTAAACTCAGCAACATTCATTCTTTCGCGTACTTCGTGCGCTTCGGGCAATCACTTTTGCCTTTGGAAAAGTCGCCTGTTATATACATATCTACTTTCAACTGGTGAGTTAAAATGCACAAAAGATAAAGATTGACAACACTTTTATCGTGACTCATACTAGAAGTGACTTAATGACAGAATATTAAGAATAGTGGAGGGGTAATTATGAATAAGATTTTCGTTCCTAACGCAATCGCCACTTTAACAAGTCTTTTCTATAGTTCGACTACAATGAATGAGTATCTAGCAATGAGAACCGCTCAATTCTACATTGAAGACCTGAAGTTATTGCAAGACGTGGAAGCTGTTGCCTTGGCAATTGAAAATCAAAATGCTTTCGCTTTAATGTCTAAATTTAAATTATTTGATTATAAGGCTGCTGAAGAAATTGAAATCGCACTATCCTCTTCTGGCTATACGGAAGCAGAGCTAAGTGCTATGAATATTGAAATCTAAAATCATTGACCAATCTGTTAACGGAACGAATGGTAGAGTTAATACTCTTTGATCCATTCGTTTTATTATTAATCGTAAAAACAAACGTACTCTATACTATTGCTGATAAAATAATTATTTAATAGAGAATATTTCTTATGACTCCCCGCAATATCTGTGGCACATAAATTCATGTATCGCCTTCATTCTTGAGTGATGAAAAATCAATGCACAATATCCCGCACATTATTTGTACATATGTTGTAGTGCGTCATAAACACAAAAAAGCTTCACACAATTAAGTGTGAAGCTTTTTGTAATAGCGATTCTTCCCTATTGATGATACCGGTGGCCGGGGTCGAACCGGCACTCCAGAGGAACATGATTTTGAGTCGGAAAGTTCCAGTATCCATATCTTATTATACGTTTATTTACAGTGATATTATGTAATTCTACAGGTAATTGTAATTATAAATATTTTATCTCAACACACTACTATCTAATAATAATGATTATATACAGTTTTTTCTTCAATAGCAATGTATCTTTTCTCACATCAAATAATTTGTAAATATCTAGGGTATTGCTATTGTGGTTGAATCCTCTACTTTTGTATGGACAAAAAAAGGTGCTACTGCAACTAACAGTAACACTCTTCTACTTTTAGTTATTAAATTGTTTCTTGGCTTCTTCTTTGAATTAACATTTGTTCCATATTTTCCTACTATGTTCAATATTTAGGCTATTCTTAATTCATCCAATAAAGGGAAACTTTCACCGTCATATAATTCTGAAACAATAACTAAACTTTCCATCCATTGGGAATATAGTGTAACTGTCTTTTACGTAAAAATATTTCTTCAGTCCTGGTTCAATTTTTGAACCCTTTACTTTTGTAATTGCAGAAAGGGAATCTCTTTTTTATGTCCTCGTCCAGCCTCAAAAGGTTCTGGGAAAGCCGTAAAATTTTTTTAAAAGAATGGCTGCTTTCATATTAGCCAAATCTTTTACCCCATATCAATTATACACTGTAAAAGGGATGTAGAAGGAAAGGACTGATATTAAATAAGCAAAAGTTTGCTTATTTGCCCAATTTTTAATCTCTTCAGCTTGTTTCAGCATATTATGTTGGATACCTATCTAATAAGGAGTGAAAGCATATGGAATTTTATCAACCTCAAGATTCAATGAGACAACAACCACAATCCCCTCCACCGCCATACGTTCCACCAAAACCGTTTCCTTCACACTATATAGTCGACTGTTTATATAATTACACTTATGTTTGGTTAGTAAATGGCGAGGGATTCTGGTTTTACCCCACGTACCTCCAATATGGTGAAGTTGCAGGATATAGGTGGAATGGTACATTCTGGACGTTCTATGGTTTTGATGAAAGATTTATTGAAACGGTTGCCTGTTATCCAATCCCTACTTTGTACTAAAGCAAAAGCCCAAATAGTCACCAAATCTTACCATAAAAAGATTTTTAAAAAACTTGGTGTATATATAGCAAGTACCAGACGAGGTGCTGGAGACATACCTCCTCCCGTCCCTACCCCTTGCCTGTGTAACTGGTTTGAACTATCTTTCTATTGTGCTGGTTAACAGCGGTCTAGCCTCGCTGATCTTCATTCTTTGTATTCTCTTTTATTGTTGTTTCTTTCTTCTTTCTTGTTCTTTCTTTTGTCTGTCATTGTACTTCCTAGTCCTGTCCTTGCCTCGCTGTGCTGTCCAATGCCCTTCCCCTTCCTTACTATTACTCTACCCTCAGTACCTAATATGGTACGGTATAGGCTGTGGTAGGTAGGTGCGTGAGGCGTGCCTTATATAGCCCTTACTATTGGCTTCGCTATTGATAGTGACTTTTAGTGGGGGGGGGGGGGGGGGGGGGGGGGGGGGGGGGGGGGGGGGGGGGGGGGGGGGGGGGGGGG